>JAWAFD010000005.1:0-86435 GCA_038890745.1 Candidatus Anstonellales archaeon | reverse complement strand
AATGCAGCGTACAATAATACGTATTATGGATTTGTTTTATCAAGCAGCGCAAACGATACGCTAATTTTTGATAATGTGGCAAATAATAATTCAGATGATGGTTTTTGGATATCCTCCTCCAACAATATCATTTTCAACAACACCGCATACAATCAAATAGGGTCAGACCACTGTGGTTTTCGTTTGTATGGTTTAACGGCTAGAAACAATAAAGTTTATAACAATACGGCCTACAATAATGGGCGTGGTTTCTATCTCTACATGAACCCGCATAATAACACTTTTTATGATAATATTGCTTACGATAACTCAGAGATGGGTTTTGTTTTGGCGTCGAGTTCTGATAACACATTCATCCATAACATCGCTTATACCAACTCTCTCACCGGTTTCTACTTCTGGCAGGATTCTAATAACAATTACGTAGCCAATAATACTGCATATGATAACAAATATGGTTTCTACCTGTGGGCGAGTTATAATAATACCTTATATAATAATACTGCCTATGATAACTGGCAGCATGGGTTTAACATAGAATTTGGTGATGCTAACATTTTGATAAATAATACTTTATACAATAATACGCAATCGGGCATTACGTTGTGGTCAACATTTAATAACACACTATCATCAAACATCGTTAGAAATAACTTAAAGATAGGTATACAATTAAATCCAGATTCTGGAAACAATAACCTAACGCAAAACTATGTTTGCTTTAATAGTATATTCGATATTAATAACACAAACAGCACAAACATTGGCGAGGATGACAAATGCGATAGTTGGGATAACTGGAACGAAAGCGGGCATGAGGGTTGCACATATAGATGCACAAAAGTGTGGCATTATTTCTTCGGAAACATAAGTGGAGAGATCCTTCTTGCTAAAAATTCAACAGCAGTTTTCTACTCATGGATATGGAATGGACAAAAAGGAAAGGTATATGTAGTAAATGGGGATGCGAATATAGAATGGATAAACCTTACCGCGCTCGGAAGAAATGTGAGTGGAGAAAACTCAACAAACGACTTTACAGAGCTTGACACTCTCTTAGGCTACTCAGCAGAACCAGATAATATCAACGCAACATACAGCACAGATGGAAGCAATCCAAAGGAAACAAAAGACATTATTCTATGGAAACGCTTAGTTCAATTCATTCCAGTTGCAAACTCCACAACCCAAAACAACGTGTTCAAAACAGGGATATGCTGGGATGCTTCTCAGGGAGGGCCTGAATTTAGTATTGCACAAAATCAGGATGTTGTTTTCCTTACGGAAATAAACTCAAGCGCGACCTACAACTATGAGATAAGAGTGCCGGCAAACCTTAGCACATATAAAGGAAGCAGCGGTGTGATTGAGTTTTGGGTGGAACTTGAGTGAAGTCTGGTGAGTAGAAAGATTTTTATCTTGTTTGTTCAAAATTATAAACATATGTTCAAAAAAATGAACATCACAATAAGCCATCTGCGGATCATGAAATTTTTAGGAAGAAACTATGATAAGGGCTACACTGTTAGAGAGCTCTCACGAATACTTGGTTTAAGTGTTGGCAATGTCAGCATCGTACTACGAGAAATGGAGAAGGAAGGACTCATAAAAAAGGAAAAGAAAGGAAATATGGTGTTCTCGAAAGCAAATATGGAGAGTGTCATATTAAGAGAGTTTAAATTTCTCTTTACACTTATTGAGATTAAAGAACTCCTTGAGCTCGTAATTCCGCTCGCGCATAAGGTATATATTTTTGGAAGTTGCGTTTCGGGTGAAGATAAGGAGGATAGTGATGTGGATATCTGTATAGTAACGGAGAAAAAAGATAGTGTTTTTGATGTCATTACTAGGTTTAGAGCTGAAAGAAAACTCTCACCATTGGTACTAAGCACAGATGAATTTATTGGATTGAAAAAAAAGGACAAAGCTCTATACAATCAGATAACATCTGGACGGATGGTGAAGTGATGGCAAGGGAGTTTGAATATTGTGTAGAAAAAGGGAATATCATCAAAAGAGAAGTCCCTCTTTCGTTCATAGAAAAGGAGTTAAGAGAGGCAGAATATGACCTGACTATGGCAAAACATTCATTACAGAATAGGGATGTTAAATGGGCTACGATTAAAGCATACTATTCTATTTTTCATTCGATTCGTGCGCTTGTTTTTTCAAAAGGTTATAGAGAAAAAAGCCACTTTTGCTTGATGGCAGCGTTTAAGCATCTCTTTGTTGAGAAAGGTCTTCTTACCGAACTTTTAGATTATTTTTACTATGCAATGAATGCACGTGAAGGTGCGGACTATGGCGCAGTCTATAACGATAAGACCGCCATGAAAGTTATTAATTATGCAGAATCTACAAAAAACGCCGTTAGCAAATATTTTAGAGAAAGAAAAAAATGATTGAGTTTTGGGTGGAACTTGAGTGAAGTGCTTTTAAGCATCTTTTTGTTTAGAAAGGCAAACCCTCCACCTTTTTTTATATTTTCCTTTTAAAAAGGAAAAGTTTTTTAAATTGTTTCCTTATAAAAAGGAAATATGATAGACAGGGAGTTGATAAAAACTATAATTGCAGAAGGGTTTCCTGAAAGACAGTATACATCAAGAGAAATAAGGTTGCTTGATATAGGTAAGATTTATACGATCATAGGTCCAAGAAGGTCCGGGAAGACATACCTCCTCTTTCAAATAATCGATAACCTTCTAAATGCCGGTGTAAAAAAAGAACAGATACTATATGTTAATTTTGAGGATGAAAGGCTTACAAGTATGGTAAAAGAAGACCTCCAGACAATACTTTCAGCTTTCTATGAGCTCTATCCAGAAAACAGAAAAAGAAAGGTCTATTTTATGTTTGATGAGATACAGAATGCTCCATATTGGTCAAAATTTGTTAGAAGACTTTATGATACAGAAAACTGTGAAATATACCTCACTGGAAGTTCTGCGAAGCTTTTGAGCAGAGAAATAGCAACAGAGTTAAGAGGTAGAACATGGAATTACGAGGTTTTTCCGTTCTCGTTTAAAGAGTATCTCAAAAGCAGAGGAATAAAATTTAGAGCAGATATGCTTTATTCAAAAGAAAGGTATCTACTTAAAAAATACTTTAATGAGTATTTGTTTAAGGGAAGTTTTCCTGAAGTTGTAGGCCGGGACGATTTTGTAAGATGCCAAATCTTACGGAATTATTTTGAGCTTGTCGTGTTTAGGGATATTGTTGAGAGATACTCGATCCCACACCCCCATCTTGTGAAGGAGCTTCTTTTGTATCTAGTAAACAATTTTTCCAGGCCATTTTCCATAAATAAATATTATAATTTTCTCAAATCACAGAACAAGAGAATAAGTAAGGACATGCTATACGAGATTGCAGGGTATGCAGAGGACACGTTGTATTTTTATTTTGTTTCCATTTATTCTAACTCTCCAAAAAAAAGAGCAGTAAACCCAAAAAAAATTTATGTTGTAGATAATGGTTTAGTAAATTGTCTTTCTACTAAAGCAACCAAAGATATTGGTTGGCTTTACGAAAACCTTGTTTTCATGGAGCTAAGACGCAGAGGATACGATGTCTACTACTATAAAAATAAGTACGAGTGTGATTTTATTGGAGTTGATGCCAGAGGAGGGAAACATGCTATTCAAGTAAGCGCTAGCAATTTTAATGAAAGGGAGAGGGATGGCATTTGCGAAGCCATGGACGAGGTTGGAATAAAAGATGGGATTGTGATAACTGAAGATGAAGACAAATCCGTTAAAATAAACGGAAAAAATATAAAATTTATTCCTCTATGGAAGTGGGTTCTTCGCGGATCTTGAGTAGATGCTTACTCTTTATTCCTTCTCTTCCCCTGCTGTTTTTTCTTTATGATAAGCGCAACTTCATACAAAACTTGTAGGCAAACAATATTCATCATGAAGCATATACTCAGCGGCCAGGTGTTCGGTAAGGAGAGCAGGATGGGTGCGAAAGAATAAAGGAATGCACGCACAAACTTTGATAGTGTTCTTTTTCTATATGCAAAGAAATTGAAAACTGCGAGCAGAACAGCAGCGACCCAAAGAGCAAAAATTTCATTATCCCTTAAGCCAATAAGATTGAGCAGGTACGGGAAATAGCAAACCTGCGCAGGTGAAACAACATCTATTGTTGCGCTTTTTATGAGATACGCCGCTTTTTTTCCTCTAACCTCTTTTAAGCCGGGCGTTCCAAATTGAATCTTGAATTCAGAGTTTCCATCGCTCCATGCGGTTTTATTATCATCATAAAGAATCTCAACAATCCCTATTCCCTTATTCTTGCTATCCCTAACACTTCCATGTATCTCTTCCATCACATAAGCTGAACTCTTTATTTTTATATACGCAAGCCTTGTTATATCAAGATATTTTCCAATTCTCTTCCCAAGTGCATCGACATATATTATCCCAGAATAGGGTATTCTTATTTTTGCTCTTCCACTTCCATCACTATAAGCAAACATATTCTCAGTATACACCCGAGCCCCTTCTATAGGATTTCCCAACAAATCAGTCACAAAAACATCTACATATGCTCCCTCAGTCATGTTTTTCCCAACCACTTCAACATTCGCTTTGTTTTCTGTGCAGACATGGTTTATGCAAACCTCACCTTCCATGCAGTCTTCATGCGTGCAGCATTCATAAGGAACACATGCATGATTCTTTACCTCGCCGCATTCGCAAACAATCAAAACACAAAAACCATTTGCGCATTTTTCGTTCCACGCGCACTCCTCATCTTTCTTACATTCGACGCATTTCATTCCCTCGCAAAGCCCTGTTTTGCACTCATAATCATTTTTACATGTCTCATTTATCTCCTTTTTCTCAACACACTTTCCGTTTTCGCAATACTCCTCGCTTGCGCAATCCTCATTCCTTATGCATTCAGGCTCAACAGTAAAATAAAACTCCCTATATGTGTAGGCATCATCGCTTCTTGCCTCTGCTTTTAGAATAAATGTTCCAATCTCATTCCCAGCTATGGCTATTGTAGCATTCTTTTCCGCGTTTGTATGGATTGTTCCAAGGTTTGCGTTTCCACATGAAAATGAGGCAGGGCAGACAACGCTTAATCTAACATTTGTTTCTGTGTAATCCCCAATATTCTCAACAAATATAAGAACATTTTTTGTTTCTCCTATTTTTGAGCTCTGCGAAGGGATCGGTGGGATGTAGAGCTCATGGCTCCTTCCGCCTCCTCCGCCTGGTGGGCAGGTATAAACAGTATCAACAGCAAGCGTATAATCCATGTTTGCACTTCCTTTTGGGAGCATGATCTGGTAGTCGCTTAGTGTGTTGTTCCAATCGATTTTATCGGCGTTGTATTTTGCAACAAAAACAAGGTCTTTATTCGCATCGTTCATATACCCCATTTCAAAATGATTAAGGCCATCGTAAGAGCGGGTGTAAAGAGAAGGAACATTTGTTACATTTGCAAAACTTAAGCTGTAAGAGTCTGTGAATGTGAATGCATAAGATGCATTCTCGCTTGAGTTTATCAGCTCATCGAGCTGGGTGAGGTTTCCTGGTGTAAGCGGAGGCAAAGGCGATGCAAGAGTTCTGTTTATAGCTACAATATTTATGTACCTAACGATGCAGCCAGCTGGCGGGCTGCTTCCGCTTAAATCTATCCTGATTATATTATCACCAACAACAGTGTATGTTACTGTTGAACCGACTCCCAAAACAACCTGCCCATACATCCCATCCCAATTTTCACTCAACAAAGTAGTGTTAAAAAAAATCTGAGTTACATTCCCTCCTTCTGATGTTACATTTGCATCTGCAAAAAGAATAGAGAACAACAGCAACAAAAACGCAAATTTTCTCATCGCTATATCTTAATTTACATAGTTTATAAAGTTTGCCTTTGCCATTTCTTTCTTCTCAAAACAAAATAAGCAATTATCCCAAGAATGATCAGTGCGAGTAGGATTAGCCAGATAGGAATCCCGCCACGAATCTCCACCTCTTTTTCAGCAGTTTTATCCAGGAATGCGGCTCTTTCCCCATACCTAATCCTAACTTTCATCCCCGATTTCTTAGGATCCTTTATGAGAAGGTTACTTATCTTCAAAACCTTTCCCTCCCCAACCTTGAGTCCATAAACATTATCATCCTCAATTGTTGTTTTCGCTCCATTCTCCGAATACTCCGCAGAAAAAACAAAATATGCATTTGTGTTTCCATTGTTCCTTACCTTTGCTGTTAGCTCGTCCTCCGTTGGATCATAAACCGCTTCCTCTACCATGAGTGAGCTGAGGTCCTCATACCTTATCCTCCCAGCATTTAGAACAACACTAAACCCATTGTCAAATGTTTTTGAGGAAGCGCCATATATCACTGTTGAATTGAGGACAATATCGCCCTCCATTTCAGGAGGAATTTCCAAACTATACCTTACCCCTCTCTCTTCACCGGGTTTTATTCCAACAGGCTCGCTATCCCCCACTGTTGCAAGATACTTTCCGCCAACATACACAAATGAACTACTCTTAAAATACCCGAGCGCATTTCCATCATTCCTGTAAACAAGTTCTATGGCCTTTGTATTATCATTGTAGTTGGCCTCTTTTATTGAAAGTGAGACTATCGGACCAGGTAGAACAAAAATATCCAAAGGAAGAAGCTGCTCCCCGAGCGCGGGTACGCTTTGCCCCATTTTCACAAGAACAGAGAGTTTATTCTCTCCCAATTCATTATTTATTCTCTTTTTCAAGTTGTACGCAGGCTGTGCGTACTCCTCACCTATAACAAGCCCAACAGAAAGCTGGCCTCCCTCTACTTCATTCTTTATAAATTTATAGGTATTGTCAGGGACAATCATGGAGATAAAAATTATCGGATCATCGCCAGCAATTATCGTATCTTCCAAAAAGTTCCCATCTGTAAGTATCGCCTGTTTTTTTGACGGATTGAGCGAAAAATACTTTTTCACTATCTCGATGTTATCAGTATATTTATCGCCGGTATTTATTTTTTCATATCTTTTTCCCATTCCCTCAAGCTCTTTCTCAACCTCCTCATCAACATACCCATAAACCATTATGCTTTCTGCATCTTCCAGGACATCCCTCAAGGAATTGAAATTATCTTTTGTTGCAAAAAGCAGGTATGCTTTCTTAAGCTTTGCGTAAGGAAGAACAGAAACAGCAGAATACCCATAGGAGGGACTTATCAGAATAAAGTTTTTTGCACCGGATTTTTTCGCAAGCTCAACATTCGTTTTGTACGGGTCTTCGCTTTTGTATGCCTCCACCCCGTTCCCATTGTTTATAAGAAGGACATCCAACCCGGAATAAACAGGGTTATTCTTTGATTCTATGAGAAATACTGAATTCCCGCTTCCAATTTTTTTAACAGTTGTCGTCACATCTCCTGTTTGAGGAACGAACCTAACAGTATCGCCTACCACATGCGCGTAATAAACACCAGAAACAACATCCCTTCCATCAAAACTATTTATTACAACCACAGAATTTACCATACATGAAATTAGCATAAAAAACAAAAAAATTCTGGTATGCATGTAAAAAACTCAGGAGAAACATTTAAAAATAGTGATGAAGAATAAAGAAAGGCGACAGTTTGCAAAGGCGATGGTATGAAAGGAAAGGCGTTTTTGGTTTTGCTGGTTCTTGCTGGGGTTTTGCTAGCAATCCAGCCAGCAGAAGGATGGACGGTAGGCCAGACAGGAAAATATACACAGGTGGCGAACGCAAACTACACAACTGAGGGAGGAAACGTAACAGAGATAAACCTAACCGGAAACATCTCAACTGAAAAATGGGCAGGATTTTGGGGAAATGTAACCGGAAGAATTGTTTTGGCACCAGGAATAAATCAACCCATGTTCTTTACATGGGCATGGAACAGCGCGAATGGTGGTGAGGTGTGCGCAGTTGCAGCCCCAAGCGGGTTTGACTGGAGCGCAATCCAGGCAGTTACTGCAGCTGCGATAGATGCTGTTTGGGGGTTTGTAGGAACTGATACAGATAGCGCAGCAAATACCCTCTCAACTAGCTGCAGCGTTGATATTGCCGGAACATCTGTTTCAGGAAGCGCAGGAAACTACACAGGTGTTGGAGGGTTTGAAACATGCGCGGTTGCGGACCAAGCAGTTCCTGCTGCAAAAACAGATATCGCATTTTGCGTAAACATTACTCAAGGTGGTAACCTATTTAATGGCCTAACTGGAGATTATGAATTGCTTGCCGCAACAAACGAAGTTGCAGGGCAGTACGAAACATATTACTTCTGGCTGGAGCTAGACTAACCTCCCTTCTCTTTCTTTTTTTGGCGTAACATGTCGCGAAGATTTAAATAGGTTTTTAGTGAATTCTCTTTATGCTTTCAAAAGAAGAGTTGAGAAACCAGTTCTCAAAACAATGGGAAAAACATTACAAACTCAAAATTTTAGTGGAGAAAGGATTTACGAGACAGAGATGTAAAAAATGCGGTAGAAATTTTTGGGCAAAAGAGAAAAGAGAGGTATGCGGGGATTCTGCCTGCTCGGGGTATCAGTTCATAGGCAATCCTTCTGGAAAGAAAATGGGGTATGTTGAGACATGGAAGGTTATAGAGAGATATTTTGTGAAGCACGGGCACGAGAGCATAAAACCCTACCCAACAGTTGCGAGATGGAGGGATGATTTATACTTCACGATCGCAGGCATAAACCTTTTCCAGCCTTATGTTGTAAGCGGCGAACTTGAGCCCATAGCAAATCCACTGATTGTTCCTCAGCCGTGCATCCGCTTTAATGATATCGCTAATGTTGGGGTTACGGGGAGGCATTATTCCAACTTTGTTATGATAGGCCAGCATGCGTTCAATACAAAGAAAACAGGCCTTTTCTACTGGAAGGAGGAAGCGATAGGGCATGACTTAGGGTTTATGAAAGCACTCGGGATAAAAGAGGATGAGATAGTTTTTCAAGAGGATGTTTGGATCGGAGGGGGTAATTTTGGCCCAAGCATGGAATATTTTGTGAAAGGTTTAGAGCTTGGAAACTGTGTATTCATGCAATATGAAGAACTTCCGGATGGAAGGTCAAGGGAGCTAAAAACAAAAGTGATAGATATGGGTGCAGGGCTTGCGAGGTTCCCATGGATAAGCCACGGCTCACCGACAAGCTACGAGCTTGTTCTTGGCCCCGCGAAAAAAATGAAAGAAACCGCGGGAATAAAAATAGACGAAAATCTGTTGCTAAAGTATGCAAAACTTTGTGGCGGGCTTGATATAGAAGAGGCTAAGGATGTGGAGGCTGAAAAGGATAGGATTGCAAAAGAACTTGGAATGGATAAAAAAGAGCTTTTTTCCACCCTCGGCGCCCTTCAAGCAGTTTACGCAACAGCAGACCATCTCCTCACCCTCCTCTTTACCCTCAAAGACGGCATGCTTCCCTCAAACAGCGGAGGGGGATACAATCTAAGGATGCTTGCAAGAAGGGTCTTTGCGTTTGAGGAGGAGTACAGATTTTCATGGGATTATCACAAGATTTTAGAGGAGCATGCTGAATTTTTGCGCATGCTTTTCCCGGATCTTGTGGAAGGGGTTGAGCTTACCGCAGATGTTCTAAAAGAGGAAAAAAACAAATACAAAAACGCAAAACAAAACGCAGCGCGAAAGGTTGAGGTTTTGCTCTCCACGAAAAAAACAATCTCGCAAAAAGAACTCATAACACTATACGAAAGCGATGGAATTCCTCCTGAATTGATTGCTGAAGAGGGAGGAAAAAGAGGAGTAAAGGTAGAGGTCCCAGGGAATTTCTACGAGCTTTTGGAGAAACATCAAGAGAAAGAAGAGGAAAAGAAAATGAAAGTGGATGTTTCAAAATTCCCGAAAACAGAAATACTCTATTACAAAGAACCACCTGTTGAGGAGTTTGATGCAAAGGTTTTGGGTTTTGTTGAGTGCGAAGGTAGAATGGGTATTGTTCTTAACAGAACTGCATTCTATCCAGAGGGGGGTGGGCAGATCGGTGATACCGGCTTTATTGGTGATAAAAAAGTTATGGATACAAAAAAAGCCAACGGTGTAGTTTTTCATGTTGTTGAAAACGCGAGCGGTTTGAAAAAAGGAGCGCGGGTGAGATGCAGGGTTGATGTGGAAAGAAGAAAACAAATAACGAGAAATCATACAGCAGTCCATCTGCTGAATGCGGCATGCAGAAAGGTTCTGGGGAACCATGTTTGGCAGGCAGGTTCCTATAAAGATGAAAGCATTGCCCATCTTGATGTTACGCACTACAAAACAATTACAAAAGAACAGTTGGAGGAGATAGAAAGGATAGTTAATGGATACGTGATGCAGAACATTCCTATTACTGCTGAGATTCTCCCAAGGAATGTTGCAGAGAAAAAATACGGAATGCGTATCTATCAGGGAGGGGCTGTTCCTGGAAAGGATTTGCGTATAGTGAAGATAGGAGAGGTTGATGTAGAGGCGTGCGGTGGAACCCACCACATGCTAAAAACAACCGGTGAGATAGGTATGGTAAAAATTGTTGGAAGGGAAGGGGTTAAGGATGGGGTAGAGAGGATAACCTTAAAGGCCGGGAGTGCGGCCGTTGATTACATTCAACAAAAAGAAAAAATACTTTTGGAAGCTGCTGAAAAAATCTCTGTCCAGCCAGAAAAACTTCCTTCTGCTGTTGAGAGGTTTTTCGAGGAATGGAAGGCGCAGAGAAAAGAGATAGAGAAATTAAAAGAAAGGATAGCTCAGCTTGAGGTGCAGGAATTTGTGCATGAAAGCATAGCAAAGCAAAAAGTTGTTTTCGTTCTTGGCGATTACGATGTGAGCATGATGCAGAAAATGGCCAACCTCTTCATCCAGCATGAGAAGGCAATGGTTGTGATAATGAATAAAGAGGGGAACTTTGTAGTTGCGACCGGAAAGAATGCAAAACAAAACGCAAATGAAATAGCCGCAATGGTTATAAACAAATTAGGGGGCAAAGGAGGCGGGAAGGGGCAGATAGCATTTGGAAAGGTTAATAGAGCGGAAAAGCTGGATATTTAGCGCTTTTGCTTTCTACTTTTTTCTGAAATTTTTTCTATGAACACAAAAAAAGCAACTAGTATATAAAATGAGTAGATGAACGCAAATATATACGACAGCGGACCCAAGCAAAGCATACCAAGCCCGAATGTAACCGCAAGGTAGACAACATAGGTTGCTAGATATGCAAGCCCGAATAAGATATACTCTACAACATTATCCTTGAATACTCGCCAGCCCATACGTACTAATTTTAATATCCCGGTTTTTTCATTCCCCATGAAGAACAATACGAACGCAGTACCAAAAACCACACCCATAATTAAAAATATCAAAGCGGCAAAAATCCCAAACAAAATAATGATTCCTATTTTTATCACATCCTGAAGTGGAAGGTAGGATGCTAGTACAATAATAAGTGCGAAAAACGCCACAATGCAAAAAGCAACCAAAATGTTAAGCAAAGTGAGTTTTAAGAGCTGAATAAAATTTTCTTTTGCATATTCAAAAAGAGAAGACAAAGATTTTATACTAACAGGAATCGCAGTCTCTCTGCTGGTGAGATATGCAACACGATTGTACATCAAGCTGGCGAAAACTGAAGCAAGGATAAGAGCCAGTAATAAAAACATACCAAAAACAATACCCAAAACAACGAGCGCGAGCCAGTTCTCTTTTGTTAGTGATACTATTATAGGTAGGAAAAAAGAACCCGTATACATAATTCCTGCAAGAGTTGTAGCAACTGCATAGAACGCAAGCATAGGTACGGTAAAGAGTATAATATTCATCCAATACTTTCTGGTGAGTTTAAATGCTCTGTTAAAGGTTTCTTGTACGTACATACGCCCATCTCAGCTCGGAAACTTTTTTATTTTTATCTAATCAGTAAACTCGGCCTTTTCAAAAACTCGAATTTTTCCGGTGTTGCAAAAAATTCATTTAGCAAGTCTGCTGATCTAAAATTAAACTGCTCGTTTATCTCTTCTGGTTTGTATTCCTTTATCCCTCTTACAACATAGTTTCCGTTGGGAATCCATCCACCTGTCGTGTAGTAGAGCGCAGCCCCATGGTTTTCCCTATACTCCTCATACTCAGCCCTAAACCCATCTGCCAAAAGGTTTGCGAGCAGAAGAGGGGTGTAGTATGCGTTTATCGTAACATGCCCGAAGTTTGGCGGGATGAGAACAACATCCCCTTTCTTTGCCCTTACCTTTATTACATTCACGCTTCCATCCCTGTTTTTTCCTTGGAGAAGAAAGATGGCCTCTCCATAAAGAACCTGGTAAACCTCTGGGTATGTAAGATTGTTTTCTGCGATAGGATGGTAATGGCCGTATGTTTTTATGAACTCCTCTCCGAAAACCTTGTTTGGAATGAGGGTAAGGTCATACCTTATTCCGCTCTTCACCACTATTCCTCTATACATAAAGTATACCGGATAGTCCTCGCTGAATGCCTCAAAAGAATAAAGAACATCATTCATCTCAGATATTTTCCTTGCTTCATACTTCATGAACTTTCCATCAACCATTATTGTATCATTATCCCATTCTATCCTCAAAGGACGTTCATAAACTATCATCCAAACACCTCTCTAACCATTTTTGAGACAGCATCCCCTTGATGCGCATTTCTTTGAACATTTGATTTTATAAGGCAGTTTGGGTTCTGCACAAATCCGTCTTTTGTGAGAAAAAAAGCCGGCCCTTTAATTTTTTCAAAAAACTCATACTCCCTCCTCCCTCTACTAGCGCATGCAACAACGAGCGGCTCGTTTTCTGTATTGTATATCACAACCCCTCTCCCGCCGCTCTCAACCATTCCGTTCTTTTTCGCAGCAACCCTCTCAACAGCGATGCTCTCATCCTTTTTTTCTTCATGCAGCATGAAAAGTCCTTGGCCGCTGAGCACCTGAAAGACCTCATCTGCTTTCCAACCACGCGTTCTTCCAAACTCTTTTCCCACAACCCTTCCAAGTATCGTTATTATGCTTATCACTTTTCCATCCTTGCTTTTTCCCAATTCATATTCAGTATAAACCAACTTATCTGTTTTTGGTTTCTCCATCAAAACCTTTTCCATGGATTTCGCACCATGGGCGTTTCCTTTTGCAAGCCTCCCATCTATAAACAAGAATGGACCGACAAGCTCTATGTGCGGGCTCTCGCAGACAAGCACCTAATCCTCCTCCGGCTCGCGTGTTTTGAAAGCAAGCTTTTCCTTCCTAAGCTTTGCGATCACAATCTTAAAAGTAATGAGAAGCTCTTTCCTCTGCTCTTCTGACTCCGCAAGCCTTTCCTCAACCTCTTTTGTGAATTCAACAAGCCGTGTGTAAAGCTCAGGAGTGATTTTTTCAGGATGCCCCCCATACTCCTGGAGAAGCTGTTTTGCCATTTTTAGTTTAGCCTGCAATTTTTTCTCTTTTTCTCCTGTTTTTTCAATCTCTATGCTCAAACTTTTCAAAAATTCAGCTATCTGCTCCCAGCTCATCTCAAGAGCCATTTTTTCAATATCTTCTTCAGTTGTTGGGCCCAAACCGCGCAGCCTTCTTTCTTCCATAGTTTTCTATTGGGAAAGAATATTTAAAAGTATTCCTCGCAATAGAATTTATGATTCTGAACGGAAAGCCTGTTGCTGATGAAATTCTCAAACAGGTTAAGGTCGAGGCAGAAAAAACAAAACCAACGCTCGGAATAGTTCTCGTTGGCAACAATCCCGCATCGCAGAAGTATGTTAAAACAAAGATGGAGCGCGCAAAAGAGGTCGGAATAAAAACAGAGGTTTTCCGTTTGCCGGAAAAAACAAAAAAACAAAAACTTCTTTCACTCATCCAAAAACTTAACAAAAGCAGAAAAATAGATGGGTTTATCGTCCAGCTCCCGCTCCCCAATCACATAGACCAATTTGAGATTCTTTCGAGCGTTGACCCAAAAAAAGATGTGGACGGGTTTTCACCATACAACCTAGGCTCGCTTTTTTCCTCCGGTGACCCCTACTTTATTCCCGCAACCCCCCAAGGAATACTCCATCTCCTTGGATACTATGGAGCAAAAATTGAAGGCGCGAATGCGGTTGTTATCGGAAGAAGCGTTATTGTAGGGAAGCCGGTTTCTGTTTTGCTTTTGCAGAAAAATGCAACCGTTACACTCTGTCATTCAAAAACAAAAAATTTAGCAGAGCACACAAAAAAAGCAGATATTCTGATTGCCGCTGCTGGAAGCCCGGGCCTCGTAAAATCCGAGATGGTAAAGGGAGGAGCGTATATAATAGATGTTGGAACAACAGATGTTGGAGGGAAGCTTGTAGGGGATGTTGATTTTGAAAATGTAATAAAAAAAGCACACTGCTCACCAGTCCCCGGAGGTGTTGGGCCGCTTACGGTTGCCTATCTCCTAAAAAACACGCTTATTGCTGCGAAAAGGAGGAGGAAAAAATGAGTGAGGAGCATTTCAACACAAACCTAACCGATTCTGAATACAACAGGTTGAGGAATATGCTTGCAAAGGACTATACTGTTGTGAATATAAAGCTGGAGGGACAGGAATATATTTTTCTTATCCCCAAATGGAAACTAAATAAATATTTTGAAGAAGGGTTTGAAAAATTTGTTGAAGACCTTGAAAATAGCAATTTGTATACGATGATAAAAGGCGGGAAGAAAGGATACGCTATTGAGACGAATAATGGAAAGATAAAGAGTTTGATCGAAGCAATGAGAAAAGAAAAGGAGCTGGCATATAAGCAGAGGTAGGCTTATGGTTTTTGATTCTCTTCTGCAAAAGGGAAGCAGGCCCGGCCTTGACAGAATAAAAAGAGCGATGGAAATTTTGGGAAACCCACAGGAAAACTATCCTGTGATCCTGGTCGCCGGAACGAACGGCAAGGGGTCTGTTGTTTCTTACATCTCCTCTTTTCTCAAAGAATCCGGGTACAAGGTTGGAAGCTATTTCTCTCCCCATTTAGTAAAATGGAGCGAGCGAGTGAAAGTAAACGGAAAGGAGATAAGCGATGGGGAGATAGCGAAATACGAACCGCGCATTCTGGAGATTGCAAACAAGACAGACCTTACAGAGTTTGAGGCATCAACCGCGCTTGCGTATACCTATTTTTCAGATAAAAAAGTTGATTTTGCGGTTATGGAGGTTGGGATGGGCGGAAGGTTGGATGCGACGAATGTTGCAAAGGAAAAACTGAGCGTGATAACAAGGATAGATTTTGACCACATGGAATTTCTAGGTGAGAGTTTGGAGAGGATTGCAGGCGAAAAGGCAGGGATAATGAAAAACAGCAACGCAATAGTCTGCAATGTTTGGGATGTTTTTGATAAAAGAGCAAAGGAAATAGGGAAGAAGGCTTACGCACTTGGGAGGGATTTCTTTTTTGAGGAGAAAAAATGCAATATGAATGGGAATGAGTTTTTGTATAAAGGAAAAAAACAATTTGTTCTAAAAACAACCCTTATAGGAAAACACCAGATGGAGAATGCCAGCATCGCTGCGAGGGCCGGAGAGGAGTTGGGAATAAGCGAGGATGGTATAGTAAAAGGAATAGAAAAAGCAAAAATAAAAGGTAGGCTTGAAATAATTTCGAAAAACCCATTTGTTGTTTTTGATTCAGCGCACAACCCAAACGGCGCCCAGTCCCTTAAAAACGCAATCCAACTTTTTAACAAAAAAAAGTTTATTCTTGTTTTTGGTGCGATGAGGGATAAGGATTGGAAGAAAATGCTCGATATTCTTAAGCCGGATGTTCTGATTGCAACAGAGGCAAAAATAGAGAGGAGCGAAAGGGCAGAAAATATAGCCAATTACTATGGAGGGAAAGTGATAAAAGAGCCGAAAAAGGCCATAGGGTATGCAAGATCCATTGCAGGGGAGGAAGATTTAATAATTGCATCTGGCTCCATATACATGCTGGGCGAGATGTATGGATAAAAAAACACTACGGAAGGAAATGCTTAAGAAGAGGCTTTCCCTGAGCGAAGGGTTTATTGAAAACGCAAGCAGAAAAATATGCAACAAAATAAGGAGAATGGAGGAGTACAGAGATGCAAAAACTGTTGCACTCTATTTTCCAATAAAAAATGAAGTTAGGATTTTGCAACTGATGAAAGATAAAACAAAAAAATTCCTCCTCCCACGGCTCGAAAAAGAAAGATTGGTTTTTGCTCCGTTTAATTCTTTTGAAGAATTGAAAAAAGGAAGGTTTGGAATACCTGAGCCCATTTCTCCTAAATGGAAAGAAAAAATAGATGTTATCATTGTACCCGCGTTAGCGTTTTCACCAAAAAAGCATCGTTTGGGGTATGGTAAAGGATACTACGATAAGTTTTTGAAGAAATTCAATCCATTCAAAATCGGCGTGTGTTTTGATTTTCAGGTGAGGCATTTTGCGCATGAAGAGCATGATGCGGTTATGGACGCAGTGGTGACTGAGAAAAGGGTTATTGTTTAACCACCCTTCTTCTCGCCTTTTTGTATAAAAGTATTTTTGGGCTCCTATGTTTTGCTATGTACTCGATCGGTCTCATATATTCTTCATATCTCCTCTTTTTGCCCATCCTTTGTCTTGCAAGCTTCGGAACAGGAGGGAGTGGTGTGATCCTTTTTGCCTTTATCTTTGTTTTCTTCATACTATCAAGCTCAGGTCAACTTTCATCAATCTAGCATTCTTTTTCATTGTTTCAATATCTATGATATCTTTTAATCTTTCATAGATGTATTTGGCATCCTTTATATCTTTGTCGGTTCCAAGTAAGAGTTTGTACGGCACCTGAATCTCTGGTGGGGCTGTCCTGAATACATAATTCCCTTTTTTTATTTTTATCGAATATTTTACGGAATTCACATCCCAGATATTTTTTGCTTTTTTAAAATCAAAATACCACTGTTTTTTCGTAAAAATATCAATTTTCTCTCCTCTTTTTTCAAAAATTTCATACACCCACTCTTTCTTTATTGCTATTGAATATCCTATTTTTTCTATCTCATGCAAAAAGCGATGGAACTCTTTTTTACTCTTAAATCCATCCACTATAACATCAATATCTTGCGTAGGTCTTTCCATCCCGAGCAAGATTGCAACATACCCACTTACTAACGCATAATTCGTATATCTTTCCAAAATCCTCACAAATTCATAAACGAATCTATCTATGCCGCTTGGTTTTGCCTTTACCTCAACATCAACCTTCATGCAGACTACTCAGCAAACAAACTTTAAATTCCTATTGTTTAACCGCTATCTTCCCTACTTTTCTGTATGGTTTTGAGGTTTTGCTTTTTGTCTTTGCAAAAACAATCTGGCTTACCCTCATCCCTTCGTGCAGTACTACCGGAAAAGGTGCATTATTCACAATCTCCAAAACCTGGTGGTTGCTCACACCGGGCTGGACAAGCGCAGAAGTGATATGTACAGATAGCCCCACCCTCGCATATCGGCTTCTCCCCTCTAATTTTCCGATTATATTGTCTGCCAGTGTTATTCTTTCTTTTGTAATGCCGAGGCAGAGCTCTCCTGGTTTTAGCACTATCCTCTCCGCAACCTTTTTCTCCATAAGTTCCTCCCATCCAACTTTTTTCAAATCAACAGGAAACATTTTCTTCTTCGGAAACCACCATATATTATCAAGCGTAAGGTCAATGCTTGCCGGCCCTATCTGCTCCTCACTTAGCGGTTCTATTTTTATTTCTCCTTTCTTTATCGCCTTCTTTATATCCACATCGCTCATGTACATATGCTCACCTATGAGAAGAGCGCTTTCAGCCTTTTTACTGTTCTTGGGTGGGTACTGAAAAGCTCTAGAATACCCATTCCTTCATCTCTCTTTATAGCTTCCATTATATCCTCTTTTCCACCGCTCACTGCTCTTAAAACATCCTCGCTCAGATGCTCTGCCTCCCCAATGTAGAATGCTTTCATGGATGGATTTTCTATTTCTCTGTATTTATTCAGCGAATAACTTATTTTTACAAGGGCCCTTCCAAGAGGAAGCGGGTCCCCAATAACTTTCTTAGAAAAAGCATCTGCAAAAAACTCCCTTTGCCTAGAGAGCCAGAGAACAGCAAGCTGGCCTATAAACTGCGCAAAAAGCGCGCCCATCCATACTGCAAAAGGATTCTGCCTCTCTCGGTTCCTCCCGCCCAGAGCGAATATAACCCCCCAGTATAGAAGAACAGGAAGGACAGAAGCCATGGTGATTACGAAAACATCCCTGTGTTTTATGTGCCCTATCTCATGTGCAAGAACTGCCTTAACCTCCTCTTCACTAAGCGCATTCATCAGCCCAGTATGCACTGCTACATAGCTACTTTTCTGCGTCCTTCCGAACGCAAACGCATTCGGAGATGGGTTGTTTACTATGCACACTTTTGGCTTTGGAATCCCTGCTTTTTTTGCCAATTCCTCAACCATCTTATGCAGTTCCGGTGCCTCCTCCTCGCTAACCTCCTTCGCCCCAGTAAACACCTTCACCATAAACGGACCGATGTACCATTGTATAAAAAGCATCAGGAATGAGAACGGTAGGACATATATTAGGTCCCCACCAGTTGCGTAGAGAAGGGCAGTGAAAATAACCGCAAGAACAACAAATACCCCTATTGTTGAAAGAAAGATTATCACATCCAACCTATCCATCCTCTCACCTCACAAAAGCTTTAACCTTCCAAGCACCCCATCTATTTTTTCTTCCTCCCAAGGACCTGCACCAAAGCAGGTTATTGTTCCCGGTTCAATCTGTGTATGGCCGGCATCCTTTATAAGCGAAACCGGTATTCCTGCTTCCGCGCATTTTTCATAATACTCTAGAAGCTCATTTAAATTTTTTACTTTCAGAACGATTTTTTTCATCCCCTCCTTTTCCCATTCCTCAGCAATCCTCTTATTCTTTCTCACCACTTCCTTGTATGCAGAGATGGATGCGTGCGCAACCTGCGCGCACATCTTCCCCTTCCCCATTTTCAAGTCCATTCTTACAACAATCGCCTGCTTAACCATTGCAAAAAATAGAATGTAAGCGCTTAAAAACATTGCATAAAAGAAAAAAAGAAAAAGTTAGTTAGTTGTATTCAACAAATTGTACCTTTGCTGTGTTGGGTGATACACGGTTTAGATATGTAAATCTATAAGTGTATCCATTTGCAACGAAGTCGGTATAACTGCCTTCAAAGACATTATCAGATCCGACCCAGTTATACATATAATCATACTCATACACCGGTATAAGGGATGGCAGTATCTGTCCAAGGTAGACGGATGCTCCATACCCTCCATGGGTTGTTCCTACCTGGTCCTCAGCCGCAACAGTTACCGTCCTTGGGTAGATCATTGCCGGGCACCACACATAACTAACCTGCACTTGGTTTGGGTTTATAACTTGGTGGAGCTTTAGTTTTAGTAATTTACCGGTTTTTGGAAGGAAGTAATAGTTTTGTCCTTCTCTAAGCATGAAATATACGTAACCTTCTGGATCGGATATGCTGAAGCTTGCCCATTTAGAACTGTCGTTGTAGATCGTAGCATTGTGAAATGTTACTGTTATGTTATACATTTCAAATGACTCACAGTTTTCGAGTAGAAACGGTCTGCGTACGCTACAGATATCTATTGTTTTTGGGTTTAAAGGCGTTTTTACCGCAGTTCCGGGTTTGAGTGTGCTTGCTGTTGCTTTACTTACCGTACTGACTGTTTTCACAGCTGGCATCGCTAGAACAAGCGAAACCACCACTAAAACCATTAACAATTTCTTCATTCTCCCACCCAACGCACATGTTTTGTATAGTTATACTTAAAAAGCTTTCATGTATCGCAACTCTTTTTATCTTTTCCACCCAAAAACAAACCTATGCTCAACGAACTAAAAAAAGCAGCCGAGTATGTTGTTTCCATAAATAAAGAGAGGGCAGAAAAGGCGAAAATTCTGCGGGAGAGCAGCGCCGTTTTCAAAGAGGCGCTTGAAAAAGAGATTGCCATCCCGGTTGAAAAAACAGAAATAAACCTAACGATCGGAGCGAATGATGCCGGCCTTCTCTCAAAAGAGCTACACGGGGTTGATATCCTTTTGGGAAGGGCCGTTGCCGTAAAATTTGTGTATGAAAAAACAAAACTCTGCACCGTTGATTACTTTCCCTCTCCTTCATCAAAAATAGAGTATGATGTTAAAACCGGGCTGGATGAAAGGGAGGTTGTTTGGCATAAAAATCTATTCAGGCTAAATCTCGAGATAAAAAATGCAATCAATGCAATAAAAAACTTCTCACCAGAAATTTTCCTACTTGATGGCTCCCTTACCCCTCTTCTCTCTGACAGGCCGAGCGAGGATTCCCAGCTTCATGAGGAGTATGGAAAGGTCGTTTCCCTTTACAAAGAACTCTACTCCTTATGCGAAAAGAAAGGGGTTGCGATTGCTGGTGTGATAAAGGATTCAAGAGGAAAGAGGTTTATGGAAATTGTGAAAAATAAAATTGATGAAAACTGCTCTGATAGCGTTTTTCTCCATTTCCTGCTGAACGAGGGCGAAAGAACATTCGTTTTCAACTACCGGGAAGAAAACACCATAATCAAGGATCTTTACCCATGGGGAAAAAGAATAAACATTTTCTATTTAAAGCCATCAAAAAACGACCGACCGCTTCGAATAGAATTCCTCCCCTCAAAATACTCTTTCAATGAATTTGCTTCAATCCTCTACACCCTCTCTTCCCTCTCCCCATCCTACGCCTACCCAGCGATTCTCATAGAAGCGGACATGCGGGCAGCCCTCAATCCAGAAGAGATGGAAAGTGCGGAAAAAATATTCTCCTTTTATTCTGGTGGAACAGTCCTTCCTCTTAGACGGCATTCAAGGCCATTTAGATAATTTTTTAAATTTTTTTTGCAAATTTCTTTTCGGTGATAGAATGGGGGTTTTGTTCGATCCGTACGAGGAGATAAAGAGATTCAGGAAGCACATGGACAGGATGTGGGATGAGCTTATGAAGAGAGAGGTTGATTTCAAGACAATGGGCATGGCTAAGTTCAAAGTACCAGAGATTGAGATGAAAGAGGATAAGGATGGATATATTGTAAAAATAGACATGCCCGGAATAGATAAAAAAGACATAAGCGTGGATATTGTCGGAAACGAGCTAAGGGTAAAAGGGGAGAGGAAAAAAGAGAAAGAGGAGAAAAAGAAAGGCTACTTTTACAGCGAAAAGAGCTATGCAGGATTTTACAGAAGTGTTCTCCTTCCTTCTGATGCAGACCCGCATGGTGTTGAGGCAGAGTACAAAGACGGAGTCTTAACTCTAAGAATGAAGAAAAAGGCGAAAAAGAAAGAAGAGGAGGTTTTGAAAGTTACGGTAAGATAATATCAGGGAAAAGAAGGTTTGCAAAAAATAAAGAGAGCAAGACACCAACAAAAACGAATGGTAGGAATGGTGGAAGCTTTCCGTAAACCGTTATTTCTTTTATTTTTGCTTTTTTCAATTCCTCGATAGTTTTCTTATCTATCACCCTTACCCTTACTATTTTTCTCTCCCTTTCGCTCGCGTATTCTGATGCGAAAACCTCTTCCTCAGCTTTTCCAACCGGAACCTTCACAACAGCATGCTTCATTATAGTTTCCCTGAACGCTCCGAAAACAACAGCACCAACAAACAGAATTGTTATTATTGAAAAATAGATTGGAGAGTAGAAGATTGAGTTTGAGTAGAAGTATGCGAATATCGCGAAAGGAATCGCGAGGATTAGGTATATCCAATCTATTTTTGTTATTTTTTCATGCGATAGTTTTACAATAAAATAAACTATATTGTACGCCGTAAAGATTAGGCCTGAAAAAATTATCACAAAAAATATGAACGGAACCGCCATCGTTATTCCAGTAATTGAAGGCGGAACTGGGATGAGCATGGCTGTTGCAGAAAGAAGATAAACATCAGCCCCACCTATCTGCCCTGCCTTATACATCATGTAGCCGATTGCAAAAATAAAAATTCCCTGCGCAAGCGCATAAACAGATAGATTGTTGAAAGGAAATACAGCAAACAAAAATGCGACCCCTAGGCATGCATAAAGAAATTTGTCCGGAACATTCTTGTTTTTGAACAGGTCAAAATACGTTCCTATACCTACCATCAATATCGCAACCGCTATCCTTACCCCCTCAAACGGAATTGAATACTGCGCGAATAAGTCCATCATACTCTCAACCCACCACATCCCTTATAAAATCATCTTTTATCGCAACAACTATAAGCTTTTTGCATTCCAAGGGCTTACCCAAAATTTCAGAAAAGCTCGGTTTTGTCCTTCCTTCATCCCCATTGATCAACTCTTTTATGTATGTTCCCGCCTCTGCCTCTACCTCGGCATACTGCCCCTCCCCATCCTCTCCGAAATCAATAGAATAAACTTTCCTTTTCCTAATTTTCTTTGCCCTTCTTCTCTCAACTCTTTTCGGCGTCCACTGCTCTATTATCTTTCCTTCTATACATTCCTTTATTTTTTTCTTCTGCCCCTCGCTCAATTCTTCGCTTAGATAGGCTCTATACCTCTTATCAAAATGAGAATCTGTAATTATCGCAACAGCGCTTCCATCAACAATTCTCAAATCGCTTACCTCGACAACTCCGGTTTCATCTATTCTCCTCTTAATTTTTTCCAAATCCGGTTTTCTCTCCTTTGCGCTGTAAATCTCCATAACAAAGGGCCTGCCTGCAAAATTCAGGGCATCCACATCCTCCCTCCCAGAGGCATGCAGACTATGGCGCGTTCCTTCGCATTCCTCCTCCATCACCTCTCCTATACTCTCTTCAACGCTTCCCTTTCCCTTCCAGTATCCCTTACTTTGGCTTATCTCATTAGAATATTTTTTGTACCTTCCGAATATGAAAAGGTTTTTCACAGAAGCAAAAACATTCCCGCTCCAATCAATAGTAAAATTTACATCAGAATATGTTGCCTTGTATTTCAGTTTTGTTTTTTTTGCTAGAATCTCAACAACCTTTGCATTCAGCCAGCTTTTTATACTCTCGCCCAAAACGATGTCGAATACGTCCTCCTCTCTTAAAACAACCTCTTTCGGGATTGCTGTGGAGATGGAGAAAGACTCAGCGTTTTTCACCGGTAATTTTATGTCTACCTTTTCAACATTTCTTATTATTTTTTCGACATTCCCTTTGCATATGTAGCACTCGCCCTCTTTGAATTTTTTCTTAAACCTCTCATTACAGAATCTGCAAAGAACAACCATCATGAAAAAATGACAGAAAACATTTTTATATCCGCGCCATTAATTAATCCTTATGGAAACCTTTATAGAAAGCATTCGTTTTGAGGCGGAGCCAAGCGAGATCCCTGTCATGATAGCTGTCATTCATGAGTTGATGAGAGCAAGGGGGGTTGCAAGGGAAAAACTTATGGAATTCCTCTCCCCATATTCCTACGGAGACGAAAAACTTACACCAGCGATTCTTTATGATTTTTTGAACGACAAAAAAGATATTCTAGAGTACCTTCCAGCAAGTTTGTGGAAGGAACTTGAAGCGATTGCAGTTAAAGAAGGAGAGGAGCTTGAGGAGATTGCAGAAGAGGATGTCGTAAGGATAGATGTTTTTGGAAAAATAATTTCAATAAAACTTGCCTATGTTGATGAGGAAGAGAAAAAAGAAGCGGTCGCGTACATAAAAAAAGTTTTGAATGCTCTGAACATAGATGAGCATAAAGCAAATGTCCTTTTAGGAAAATTCATCGCATTTTTGAGAAGGAGCGATTATTTGAATTTAGAAAAAATAAAGGAGTTTGTAGAAAGCGAAAAAATAAACAGATATTTTATCTAGTGGACATTAGTTCATTTTCGCATTTCTTCTTGGGTTTCTTTTCTCTCTTTTGTGTATAGACCTATCTTATCTATCACCGTTTGGACTACTTCTCCTTGTCTTTTGTCGCACAAACTTCTCACATCAAGGCAGAACTTGTATACCCCATCAAGACTTTTGTCCCCCCATTTGTAATAGTTATCCCAAAGTTTTTTCGCAGCCCCCAATGAGTTTTCAAATGTCGCCTGAAGGGTATCCAGCGCCCAACTCCTCAAACTATCTATCTGAGCTTGCGTAAGCTCGTTGTTTGGTTCGGTTGGTTTCAAAACTCTTCCCGTAACTTCTAGTGCATAGGCATCAAGAAATTCCATGTTCAAATTCGGAGTTACATTTTCCCAGTCTTTTTTTATTTTTCCATAAATTGCTTCTATCTCTTCATTTGTATACCCGCATGCTATTAAATACTCCAATGCACTCATTTTCTTCCCTCCAACCTCTATTTTTTTGCTAAAGAAGTTCTTTGCTTCTTGTGAAATCCCCTTCCCTTCTGGTTTCGGTTTTTCTTGCTCGCTTTGTCCGCTCGGTTTGATATCTACCCCGCCATTTCCTTCCTTATTACTTCCCTGACTTTCTAAGTTTTGCCTTCTTATTATTTCAGCCAACCCTAGTACGCATGTAGGGCATATATCTTCAACATACATTATTGCACTCAAATTTCCACTCAAAAAATCGTATACATCATTTGCGGTTATATTTTCCTTATTTGAAATTATTCTCCACTTTCTTCCTGTTTCAGTTGTATCATTCTCGTACCTTTTATCCAAAATTTGCGCCACGCTTTGTGTCAATTCAGTATCATAGGTTTTTCCTTCCACCAGTTTGTTTGGGAATAAACTTGCTACCATAATCCCTGCGGCGATAGCAAAATTTTTGACCCCTTTTGTTATTTTTCTCATGTTATAATTTAATGTTAAATAAGGTTTAAATACCTTTCCATTCTGCGATTGCCGAACTAGTTTTCGCTAATTTTTTAAACCCATCTTTAAATTAAGCAAACCGTGATTATATGGCAGGCATTATAGGGTATGGAGCGTACGTTCCAACTTACCGAATAACAACCAAAGAGATAGCAGAGGTTTGGGGGGAGGATCCGAAGAGGATAGAAGAGGGTTTAGGAATAAAGGAAAAAGCAGTTGCAGGAGTGGATGAGGACACCACCACTATTGCGGTTGAAGCTGCAAGAAATGCATTAAAGAGAGCAGGGATAGATGGAAAGGAAATAGGTGCTATTTATGTTGGAAGCGAGAGTCATCCTTATGCAGTAAACCCAACGGCTTCAACAGTTGCAGAAGCAATAGACGCCACACCCGAGCTTACTGCTGCGGATTTGGAGTTTGCATGCAAAGCAGGAACAGCAGGGATGCAGATGTGCATGGGGCTTGTGGACGCAGGATACATAAAGTATGGAATGGCTATAGGCGCGGACACTGCACAGGGGAAGCCGGGCGATGCGCTGGAATACTCAGCAGGTTCAGGAGGGGCTGCTTTTATAATCGGTCCTGAAAGCGAAAGCCTGGCAGTAATAAAGGCAACATACTCTTTTACAACAGATACTCCTGATTTCTGGAGAAGGCAGGGAGCAGACTATCCGAGCCATGGGGCGAGGTTTACAGGAGAGCCAGCGTATTTTAAGCACATTTTAGGAGCAACAAACGGCCTTCTTGCAAAAACAAAAACAAAAATAGAGGATTATGATTATGTTATTTTCCACCAGCCGAATGCAAAATTCCCTCTCCGGGCTGCAAAGATGCTTGGAATTCCGAAGGAAAAGCTCCTTCCTGGCCTTCTCACACCGGTTATTGGGAATACCTACTCTGGCGCATCCATTCTTGGTCTCTCTGCTGTTCTGGATATTGCAAAACCCGGTGATAAAATTCTTTTAACAAGTTTTGGAAGCGGGGCGGGAAGCGATTCGTTTTTTATTGAAGTTACGGAAAAAATAAAAGAAAAAGCGGATAAAGCACCAAAAACAATGGATTACATAAACAGGAAAAAATATGTTCCTTATGCAATATACGCGAAGATGAGGGGAAAATTGAAGAAATGATTTAAACCCTTTCTTTCAATTCCTCGCATGCGCATAGTTCTAACCGGCTCTCCCTGCTCAGGAAAAACAACCCTCGCAAAAAAACTCTCCAAAAAATTAAACCACAAGCTTCTTCATATTTCTGATTTTGTAAAGGAGAAAAAAATTTTTTCCGGCTATGACCGGGCAAAAAAAGCCCGGATAGTTGATGTTAAAGAGCTGCGGGCAAAACTGAACAAATATTACGGAAGATCAAAAAATATTATTTTTGAAGGCCATCTTCTCTGTGAATTCCCGCTCAAAGCGGATTATGTCTTTGTAATCCGCTGCCATCCAGATAGACTTGTGAAAAGAATGAAAAAAAGAGGGTATGGTGAGAAAAAAATAGAGGATAATGTTCTCGTAGAGCTTTTGGACTATTTTTCTGTAAAAGCAAAAATGAATTACAAAAAGGCAAAGATTTTTGAAATAAACTCCAGCGCGCGCAGGTTAGAAGAAAACATAGAGTTAATACTAAGCCTGATAAAAGGAAAAAGAAAGAGAGGGGATAGGGTGGATTGGAGCGCAGAGCTTCTTGATAGAGCGGTTGCTGGGCTGCGCTGACCATCCGCAATATTTATTAATATTCCAACCCTACTCTTTTTGGTGATTTCATGCCCGTAGGTTTGATTGATGAAAAAAGGGAAAGGGAGCTTTTTGAAAAGCTTATTGCATACTACCAGCGGCTCTACCCAGAAGAGATATTCGACCGGGAAGAAAAGATTCTTACCTCTGCAGAGCTAGGAGAGCTTTACTATACCTATCCGGGTGAAGAGCAGAAAGCAACATTTGATGAGTACGCAAAGGAAATAAATGAGGCAATAACACGATACAATTATTCTACTCCTATAATAGTTTTAGAAAAAGAGGGGAAAAGGATAATCCTTGATGGACATAGAAGGGTGAAGGTTGCATTTTCCCGCGGAATGCCTTGGAAGGCATTTGTAATAAAAGCACACACAAAAAGAGAGTTTGGAATAGAAAAATTAATAGAAGGAAAAGTAAAAGAACTATTCTCTCCTATTGGGTCAAGATGAGTTATTCGCGCATAGTATTGCGCAAAAATTCAAAAAATTGCGCACTGCAATGCGAACATTTAAAAATACTTCTTTTTTTTAATTAATTATGCTAGGTCGTGAGGAGCTGAGGGAAACAGTACTTTCATACGAAGAATTGATTAGAAAGGAGAATCCCATAGAAAGAGAAATCCTCCCAGAATTGGAAAAAAGCTTAAAATTTGAAGAGGTTAGTGTTATTGCTGGCGTGAGGAGGTCAGGAAAAACATTTGTTCTCTATTCCCTAGCAAAAAAGTATGGTGGGGTTTACATAAATTTTGAGGATGAGAGGCTTATAAACTTCGACTATTCTGATTTTGAAAAACTACTCTCCATTATTAATGAAAAAAAAGAGAAGATTCTTTATTTAGATGAGGTTCAGAATGTAAAAGGATGGGAAAAATTTGCATCCAGAATCAACCGCAGAGTTAAGGTTTTTGTTTCCGGTTCAAACTCAAAACTATTGTGTTCAGAATTTTCCACAGCTCTTACAGGAAGGACGATAACGTACATCATCCGGCCTCTTTCTTTTAGGGAATTCCTGCTATTTAGGAAAATAAAAACAAGTGACCGAGATGAGCTTAGATCTCAACTTGAGAAATATATAGACCTTGGAGGATTTCCCAGGGTAGTTCTAACGAATGAGAAAACACTTGCTGCGGAGTATTTTAACAGAATTCTCTACCGAGACATAATCCCTCGTTTTTCCATAAAAAAACCAGACTCTTTGCATAAACTCGCAGTTTTTCTTATTTCAAACGTAGGGAGCAGGTTCTCCTACAGAAAACTCAAAGATTATTGTGGATTAGATCATGAAAGCACGGTAAAGGGATACATATTCTATCTTACTCAAGCCTTTCTTTTAGATGTTGTAAACAAATACAGTCCTTCACTTAGAATCCAGGAAGCAAATCCTAAGAAAGTGTACGCTGTTGATACAGCATTCTCTACAATTTTGCCCTCCTCAACCGTGGACAGAACACGTCTTTTTGAAAATATTATTTATAATGAGTTAAAGTCATACCAAAGATATAATATATTTTATGAGCAGAAAAAAAGAGAGGTTGATTTTTTGCTTGCCGACAATATGAGGCCAGTCGCAGGAATAAACGCAAGTTATGAAATAAATGATAAAAAAACATTTGCCCGAGAAACAGAGGGTTTAGTTTCCCTTAAGAAAGGAATAAAGAAATTCTTGATCACACTCTATCCTCCGAGCTTTGAGATAGAGTCCGGAATAACATACCTTTCCGCCATAGATTTTTTACTAAAAAAATCCTTATTTAATAGTCAGTTGTCTAGGTAGTATTTCGTTGATTGCCATGCTCCATTCAATTTTTTATAAATATCTCTTTATACTTAGAGAAAAACTTTATAAAGCTTATGTTTGAGAAGTTTTCAACCCGTTTATTCATACGAATAAACAGGGTTATGGGTCCAGTGCATCGCCAAGTCCTTTTGGACCCAAGCAAAGATTTCGGCGATGCAGGAAAAGGTGAAAGCATGAAATTGAACCTGAAGAAAATTGGAGCAATTGTGGCAGGAGCCACAATTTTGGCCAGCTCTGTGGCCTTTGCCGGCGTAATGTACGGCAACACAGTGCTGGTGAACGACAATGGCCAACCATTGGCTAAGGTCATTGTCGGGGAAAAGGCAGCAGCAAGCGACGGCGTAGGAGCAGCGAAGATTGTAGCAAAATTGGCAAACAATGCCTATGCAACAAAAACCCTGAAAGCATCTGCAACAGCAACATGCACTGGTGGAGCAGGAACAGGAACCTGCGATGTTTCACAGGAGACCACAACCCTGGAAGTTACAATTCCGGGATTGGGAACAGGAGTGCATAACTTTGGATTGCTGATTGACGACTTTATGGACAGGGAGTTGGAGAATAGGTGGTATCAAGGCAATGCAGACCTCTACACATACCAAAAGGACCTTTTGAACGAAAAAGGAACGCCTTACCAGGATCAGATAGGTGGTCTGTTATTTAACGCTGGTAGTTTCTCTAACGTTGGCGGTGGTGCAGCTGCATACAAAATATCTGGTGACAACTTTGTTCCATTCTCAAAAGTGTCTGTACAGGCAGGAGCAGGAAGAACATCAAACTGGGTTGAATACCAGTTTGCGTGGTTCTCTGGCTACTCTAACATGGGAGACAAAAACGATGAGGTGGCGCCTTCCATAGACACCGGGCTCTATGCTTTGGTATTTGCGCCAGGAGACAACGGATTACCGCTTTGTCCAGGGGACCCAGGAAAATCCTACTGGTATGAATGCGCTGTAACTGATCAAATTGAAGCATACAGAATGCAGATAAAGTTCCTTGGCGAAAACTGGGTAATCAGCGATGTTGAACCACCTGTGAGCACAACTGCAGTACTAAGCGACAAGGAAGTATACAGAGAAGCTGGCACAATTATTAAGCTCGCAAAGGAAGCCACCTATGGAATTGTAGACGTAGGAGACTGCCTTACATGGGAGGAGAAGGGCGTTAAGGTGTGCCTTGACGATATTTCAACCTTAGAAACAGTAAAACCAGCAATTGTATCATTTAGAGACCTTCAAGACAAAATAATTACCTCTCCGGACGGAAACCCGATTAAGGATCAGATTGCACCAGGGCAAACGAAAAAAGTCTATGTCCCAGGATACGGTGATATAAAAGTGCATGTCTACCAAACAGCACCTGGTTACGGACTGCTTGCGAAATGGGCTGAGTTTGCAATCTATGCAGATGAGATAGAACTTGAATCCGGAAAAAAATTCATAGAGAGCGACGATACAGACTGGAAAGTTCTTTTCGGCTGGTCGGACAAGTATGGAACAACAGCTCCTAAAAACACCTATGACTACGCAACCCACTTGAGGGAGATTGTTCTCTACAATGAGCAGGAACTTGAGGACATGACCAAAGGCGAAGCATATCCAGTAATCGACCTTAAAGACTACCAAGGATATGAATTGGTTTACAATGGCCTTGAAGCAGTTGACCGGGACACCCTGAAATTTAAGATGGATAACTCTTACACAGGTCCCCTTGGAGGAAAAGAATTCAAGGGAGATGGCGTGAGTTCGTGGGGTGACTGCGCTGCGGGCACTAGTGTAGTTCTCAGCGGTGCAGTTGAAGTATGGTCAGACAAAGAAAAACTAACGCCTGCATTCACTAATGCGGCAGGATTCTCAGATGCTGAAAAAATCTTTGTAATTTACGATGCCGCGGACATTGCGGCTGATACGTGCGGTCTTGCTTCTCCAGGAGATGTAATAATCATGGATGAAAACGGCAACTACCAGTTTGTTGATTACGCAGCCCATGACGTAGTGGGTACATCTGTCAACTCACTGCCGTTTGAGTATGATTATGCAGGGGATGAAGGCAGAGTTGTAATCTACGATCCGACTAACTCAAACTCTGGTCTTGTTGAGCTCTATTTAACCGAAGACATAGGCGCTTGGGATGACCCAGTTAATGGTGGTTCTGACCTTGTAGATGTAGTCGGCGTAATTGCAGACCCAAGTGTAATCGGAACCAAAGATTCCTTCCTTGGTGTGTTTGGTGCACCTCCAGATGATGATGAAGTAGGCTTTATGGTGGTTCGCGATGGAGATAATCCACTTGACAGCTTTATCAATAATCCTACAGGCTACGATAACAACAACGGATGGGTTGATGGGCAGGACTACCAAACCGACTTCATAACATTAAGAGGCACCTATGCAAAGAAAACAGGAAAGAACAGAGATTTCTCAGTAGCAAGTAAACCAGTGCACGCGCTGTTCACTTTCAGACCAGTGGTTATGGCAGGAGTTAACCCAGACACCTTCACATGCGAGAAGATTCCTGAGGGCGGAACATGCAATGTTGGTAATGTCTCAATAAAAGTGAAGAGCATAGATGAGGTTGTTGCACCATGCAGTGTTTCTGGTGGAGCATGCGCAGTTGAGAGCGTGAACGCACAGATTGTTGATGAGAATAACCAGGCAATGGGTGCTGAGGTTAAAGCATCTGTTCCATACACACTCACAAGCAACCTTATGTACTTAGACACAGAGGCAACAGGCCTTGGCACCGGCGTTGTGATTACAGTCGGTGGACAGGCAGTAAACACAGTTACAGCAGCAGCCCTTGAGGAAGCAGGCATGACAATTGACTCAACAAACAATGTCGTAGTGAAGGAAGTTGGCAACAAGATAATTGTTGCAGGATACACAGCAGAAGACACATTGGCTGCAGTAGACCAGTTCTTGGCTGGTGTGAAGAGGCAGTAAATCTGCCTTTTCTTTCTTTTTTTCTTTTACTTTTATTTTCTTAAAGGAGGCTTTATTTAGAATGATAGGAAAGTTTATATATGTATATATACATAACTATATATGTGATATATATGTCTGCGTACACAACAATCTTAATACATAAAGAAACAAAAGAGAAACTAGCAAGTATGAAGGATTATGCGAGGGAAAGCTACGAAGAGGTGATAAACAAGCTTATAACAATTTACGAGAAACTAAAAACCGAAGGCAAACTTAGTAAAGAAACAAAAAAGGATATAGAAACTGCCAGAAAGCAGATCAGGGAAGGAAAAGGTATAACTACAAAGGAACTGATGGCTGAACTGGGTCTTTAGATGGTTTACAAGATAATTTGGGCTCCTAGGTCTAGAGAGGACATAAAAAAACTAAATAGGGATATAGCGAAGCGTGTTATAAAAAAAATAACTGAACTAGAACTCGCGCCATACCATTTTGTTGAAAAGATAACTGATGCAAACTGCTGGAAATGTCGCGTCGGCGATTACCGCATTTTGCTTGATATCAATGAAAAGAAGAAGGAGATCCATGTCCTCAAAGTAGGGCATAGAAAAAATATCTATAAAACCTAACTCTGAAATCATAAAACGTCTTTTTTTACCCTTTCCACTCCTAAAACCTCTATCAACCTTCCTGCTTTCGGCCCTCTATCCTTTCCTATCAAGGTTTGGTAGATCTGCTTAAAGAATTCAGAGGGTTCTATTCCACTTCCCCTTGCAAATTCGTAAATTCTGTTGTGTATCTCAACATCGCTCATTCCTTCCTTCAAACTTTCAAAAAATTCTTTTACTGCGCCGGTTGCTTTTTTTGGTCTATACGCAAAATCATAGGTCTCCGGAACAAATTTTTTTGCTATCCATTCCTCTATAAATGGCTTAACATACTCCACATTCCCTAAAAATCTCTCAACCTTATCCCATTCCCTATAAATCTGATAGTAAAGCAAAACATCCCTGAACTTTGCTTTCCATGTTCTTTTTCCGGCAAGCTCGTACGCTTTTTTCTTTTTTACATCAGCCTTTTCTTCAGCATCCTTTAACTCAGATGCATACTCATAATCCTCTATCATTTTTAGCACATTCTCTTTTGAAGGAACAAAATCTATGTTTTCTTCAAGGTCGAATTTTATGAGCGTATATGCAACTACCTCAGGAGGAACGAGCTTTATTATCTCCATCATTCCCATGCCTATTCCTTTGCTTTTTGAGTATTTCTTTCCTTCAAATAGTATAAACCCATATTTATACCCAATTGGCGGCTCTTTTCCAAAAACCTTTCTATGAATCTCTTTTGCAGTATCCCAGCTCCCACCCTTTGTAAAATGGTCCACCCCCCCTCCTTCTATGCTTGTTTTAAAGTAGTCCTGCCAAGAAGGCCAGTGCAACCTCCACTGCAACTTATACCTATGGTCAGAAATTTTTGCTTTCCCAACAAACCCGCATCCTTTTGTATACTCAACATCCTTATCGCAGGAATACTCGTACTCCCCATTACTATTATAGCTCAAAACCCTTGTTGTCGCTATCTTTCCGCATTTTTCACATACAGGCATTATAGGGCTCCAGTCCTTGGGAAGCTGCCTTCCACTCGTTTTCTCAACGATCTCCTTAACAATCTCTAATTTCTCAAAAAATAACTTTGCATACTTATCAAAAGCCCCTCTTTCATAGAGCTCATTTACTCGGGCAACTTCGCATCCAACCCCAAAAACTTTCATTAAATACATTGCCTGCTCCAAGAAATAGTCGCCATAACTTTTCGCCCTACTATCCGGAGAAGGAACATAGCACAATGGCTTTCCAAGATGCGGCTCTAGCATCTTTCGTTTTTCTTCCAGAGAAGCAGGAATGGAATCAAAAGCATCCATTATATCTGCGACAAAATAAAATTTTACTTTCCTCCCCTTTCCCTCCAAAACCCTCCTAACCATATCCGGAAAAAGAAACTCACAAACAGTTCCAAGGTGCGCAGGTCCAGAGGTTGTCATCCCACCGGTAATTATGTATGGCTCTGTTTTTTTTGCAATTACCTCGTTTGCAAGCCTTTCTGCCCAGTGCGTTATTTTTTCCATGAGGAAAGAGGAAGCGAAATGTTTTAAATAATGTTCGGTTAAAAAATGTAAAATGGTGGTATTATGGGAAGGACGATAAAACCTTTAGACATGAGCAAATTTCCGCAACATATGAATGAATTGGTGCAGACGTACAACAAATTTGCATTTGGTAAAAAGAACGTTCTTTTGACAGAGGACCCATGCAGAGATTGCGAATATAACTATAAAAATAAAAAACCAGAAAATATCTTAAGTGTTCTGGAACGCGAGATTGAAGATGATTTGTACCGGACCAAAAAACTGTTAAAAATTGACAAGGTGTTTAGTATTCATGTACTAACTATTCTTTTTAGTGCTTTTGTTGGCTCATTGGCCCTTACCGTTGCAGACCGATTCCTCCATCTTGGGTTTGGTTTGTTGCCATCTACGATTGCAACATTGATGCTTTTGGGATATTCTCTGTATATGCTATCAGAGAACATGGAACAAATTAAAGCCATGCGCGATGAAATAAAAATGTTGGAAGAAGCAAAAAAAGAAGTTAATAACGCATATGAAAGTTTGGGAGTTAAGAAATGATTTAAAAACATTTCTTTACAGAAAATCTCTTTGCCAACGGCCATAGGAGAGGGGTAACACCTGTTCCCATCCCGAACACAGAAGTTAAGCCCTCTCACGGCTGTCCGATTACTGCCCTATGGGCGGGAAAGGCGGCTGCTGTTGGCACTCAATTTCTTATTTACAACATTTTTTAATTTTTGAATTATTTTTTTGAAGGTATTTTCATTCCTAGTAAGGTAGGATGGCTCAATAAAAAAACCTTCATAACTTACCCTGTTTCGCAGAACTCTAATTCTATCCAAGATTGAAATGTCGTGTTGGTTGAATTCAGGATAGTGTTGTTTAAGATATTCTATCAGATCTTTATGGCTCAGTGTTTTATACCCATCGATTAAGAGTATCGCAGTGATGAGCTCCTTCATCATTTCATAATAATCCACTATTATGAGTGCAGCCATTTTTTCTTTATCCTCTTTCTCTATTCTTTTCTCTATTAAAGAAACCATGCGAAGGATGCTAACAGCCCTTTCTCTATTGGGCGTAACCTTAATCAACTCCATCTAGAACACCTTTATATACCCGTGTAGTACTACCCCATTTAGAATATTGTTTTTTAGTTCTGCGGGTAATCTCGAGAAGTTTTCTTCAAAAAAAAGAGCAATTCTTCTATTAAATAATTTTTCATATTTCCCAACAATTATTTTTTTCTCCTTAGACTGAATAAATATATCGATATCGCTGGTTTCTATGTCCTCTCCCTTAGAAGCCGATCCGTACAGTATCAATGAGTCGGGTAGGCAGAGATCAAGGATATAGTTTATAAAGCCGCTATCATGCATCCTTATTATAAGGTCTAATTTTTTGTATACCCTAAACCGCTCATTTTCTCTATTTGCTTTGAATGATGGGTATATACCTTTCTTTTCTTTTATTATGAATCCTTCCTTTACCAATGCTTTTAGATGTGCTATTGTTGATGGTTGGGATATTCCAACAATCCTCGAAATCTCTCTCATATAAAAACTTTTTGTTGGAAAGTCGAAAAACTTCTGCAGAATTTTGTACCTGCTATATTTTTGTAGCATGTGCTATATTTTTATAGCAATATTTATAAACTCATCCATTCGCACTCAATTTCTTATTTACAACATTTTCAATTCATCCGCAAGGATTCCTATTCCAGATGAGTGAATGGGTATTTTGATGGTTGGATTACTCTCTGAGCATGCGTCCCATGGGCCGACTGAAAAAAGCTTTGCCATATACATAATGTATATTTCTATTTTGTTCGGGCCCAGGTCTATCCTAACCGGACTTATTTTAGTCATTCCCTCTATGTTTGCTACTGATAAAGAGATTCTGCTTAGAATACTTATCTCTTCTCTATCTACGCTTAAGCCCAGGGCCTCGCGGATGTGCCTTACTTTCGAAAGGTTTCTTTTGTGTTTTCCATTTACACCAGTTTTTACCTCACCTATTGCGGTCAAGAAAGGACCGTTGAATATCGCCAAGTCTATTTCCCCGCATCCAAACTCGTAGAAAAATTTTAGATTTCTTATAAGGAGTTCGCTTTCATCCATAAATAGAGAGACCACTGCCGCGGCCAAACTCTCGCCGACATATCCTTTCTGAAAGTTCTTTGGCGGGTATTTTGTGATTGCTTCCTCTATGAGCGGAAATGCGATCCTTGTCAATTTTTCCCTTCCAAATTTTCTTTCATACTCTTCTGAAAACTTCGGAAGAATTCCTCTGTATCTTTTTATTTCAGCTCTTTTTAGATATGGAAGCCTATCCTCAAAAACAGAAAATGAATGTTTTATCCCCCACCGCATAAAATATTTAACCACAAAGTATTTTTAAATTTTTTTATAGTGCGGTTGCCGGGATTTCCACCAGCCAAGGGGGGACTTAAGCATATTCTTATTCCCCCCTCACGCTTCTACCCCCCTATCTTATACGAGCAAAAGTGATGGGGTTAAGGAGGAGACCTGGAACCTAGGGGGAAACTTCCCCCTGGGTTTGGTTTTGAACCCGGGCCGCTGGCTTGGGAAGCCAGAGTCCTACCTCTAGACCACAACCGCTGTTTTAATACTGATAAATTAGGTTTTAAACTTTTTCTTCTCTTTCCTTTTCGAGCACGCTGATAAGAGACTGCGGCGGGATTATCCCTTTCTCTGTTATGTACGCATTTATGTATTTTGCGGCTGTGACATCAAACGCAGGATTTCTTATTTTCAGGTTTTTCATCCTTATATCCCACACTTCATCAGGGTCCCTTTCTTCTATCTCCTCCCTTGCCCCATACTGGGTCATTGGGTCATATTTTAGTGTTTCAGCAGCAGAAAAAAAGCTTTTGTCATGAGTCCGGATTATGCGCGCGAGGGTTGATGTTCCTATCTTATTCACCAGATCACCGGCAGCGGTTATTGCGTCCGCACCAACAAGAGCCAGATCAGCCTTTCTAGCAAAAACATTCATCGCCCCATCTACGATAAAGGTTACCTTTATTCCTTCCTCTGCGAGCTCCTTTGCAGTAATCCTGCCCTGATACCTTGGCCTTGTTTCGCATGCAATAACATCTATTTCTTTTCCCATCTTCACCGCTCTTTTTATTATTCCAGTTACGGTGGAGGAGTGGCAGTGAACGAGTACCGTTGCTTTTTCAGGAAGGTATTTTGCCCCGTACTCTTTAATCTTCTCCACGCTTTCATCCATGTATTTTAAAATTTTTCTGCATTCAGAAACCGCGCCGTTTTTCAAAAGCGCAGCGTCCTTCCTCCTGTTTTTCACAATATAGTTCTGCGCCCTTCCCATAACATTCCTAAGCATCGGCTCTGTTGGCCTTGCCTTGCTTAGCACTTCTATTGTTTTTGAAATTTTCCTCACAAATTCATTTGAGCTTTTTTCTTTTGAGTTTTCAATCTCGTATATTAAAGCATTAAGCGCTGCTTTTGCAACATTCCTTGCCCCCTGTATTTTTAGTGCCTTTATATCAGAAATGGTTTTCTTTGTTTTCGCCTGCATGGAATAAACTCTTTAAAAAAGAATAAAAAGTTATTCCCCCACCTCAGAAAGCATCGCCCCAAGCAGAAGCATTCTTACATTCTTATCCCACCCATCGTACTCTGATGCCTCTTTATGTAATTGGTATGCTAATCTCAGCAGTTCAGGGTCTTTTGTGATAACTGCCCTTTCATACACATAATCAAGTAATGGGGTTTGGTCATCTGCTGCCGCTTTTTTATAATACGCATCTATTGCATCTTTAAACGGCCCACCATCCTTATAAACATCCTGGAGCAATTCTATTCTTTCAGTATCATTCGCGATAATATAACTTTCCAAAAACTCGCAAAACATATCGCAGTCTAGATTATGTTTTGCTATCCCCATTCCATTCTCTGCCCTTACAGAAAGGTAGTCTATAAAATCCCTTAGCAGCGTTGCTTTTGGTTTATTCAAGACTTTTTCATACGCATCTGCTAAAGCCCCGATTCCATCAGGATCAAGTTTTTTGGAATTAAATCTCATCTCACGGAGATTGAGTCTCTTCTCAAGAGCCACAAAAAGCTCGTACCCGTTCTTTTTCTCCATCAGATTCCTTATCATCCTGGCAGTACTTGTTTTGGCCATACTTACCCCCAATTATTATTAACAAAAATGTTTAAATATGCAATCCCTCAAACCTCTCCATGAACTTTGCCGAGCTGGCAAAAATATTTGAGGAGATAGAAGGAAAAAGCGGAAGGCTTGAGATGACAGACCTTCTCGCCGGTATGTTCAAAAAAACAAACCCAGAAGAAGCTGAGAAAATTTCCTACCTCCTTCAAGGGCAGTTGGCTCCACCTTACATGGGGCTGAACTTAGGGCTTGGGGAGAGGTTTGCAATAGAGGCAATCTCCCAATCCACAGGCTACCCTAAAAATGTTGTGGAAAAGAAATACAAGGAGATAGGGGATTTGGGGAGGGTTGCTGAAGAACTCCTGAAAGCAAAAAAGCAGATGTCTCTTTTTGCAAAACAGCTCAGCGTTTTGTATGTGTACGATATCCTCGTTAAGATCGCGAAGGCATCCGGTGCAGGAAGTCAGGAAGCAAAAATAAAGATGCTTGTGGAGCTTTTGAACAACTCAAAACCAGTAGAGGCAAAATATATCATAAGAATAGTTTTGGGAAGATTAAGATTGGGGGTGGGGGACCCAACCATTTTGGATGGGCTGAGTGTTGCTTTGTTTGGAACAAAGGAAAAAAGGGAGGAGATAGAGCGAGCGTACAACCTTTGCTCTGATCTGGGATATGTTGTGAGAACAGCGATGGAGGATTACAAAAAAATATCAAAGTTCAAGATCCAGCCATTCAAACCCCTTATGCCCGCCCTTGCAGAAAGGCTTGCATCAGCTGAGGAGATAATAAAAAAGATTGGAAGGTGCGCGGTGGAAAGAAAATACGATGGGTTTAGGATGCAATGTCATAAAAAGGGTATAAATGTGCAGATATACTCGCGAAGATTAGATGTGATGACACCGATGTTTCCGGATGTTGTTAACGCAATAAAAAAATTAAAAACAAATGAAATAATTTTTGAGGGAGAGGCGCTTGCTTTCAACAAAAAGAAAAACAGGTTTTATTCTTTTCAGGAAACTATGCACAGGAGGAGAAAATACGGAATAGAGAAGGCGAGCGTAGAATTTCCGCTGTATGTTTTTGTTTTTGACCTTCTTTATCTTAACGGGGAGGATTACACAACAAAGCCGTATAAAGAAAGGAGGAATGCGCTCAAAAAGGTTTTCCCATCAGGAATCCTTGAAGTTGCTGAGAGCATAGAAACAGACAACCCAAAAAAACTGGAAGAATTTTTCAACGATTCTATAAATAAGGGATTAGAGGGGATAGTTGCAAAAGACCTTAACGCGCCATACACAGCCGGAAAAAGAAAGTTTGCATGGATAAAGTTGAAAAAGAGCTATGGGAAGGCAGTGGATACTGTGGATGCGGTGATCGTTGGGTATTATTTGGGAAAAGGAGCGAGGGCAGAGTTTGAGTTTGGAGGACTTCTTGTTGCGGTTAGGAATGAGGACAGCGGGAAGCTCGAAACAATTGCAAAGATCGGCTCCGGATATACTGAGGAGGAGATGAGGATGCTGAAAGAGTTGCTGAGCGAGATAAAAACAAAAGAGCCACCCGAGGATTTGGTTTACAGAATAAAGCCTGATTTCTGGGTAGAGCCAAAATATGTGATAGAGGTTGCCTTTGATGAAATAACAGAAAGCCCTCTCCACACAGCAGGTTTGCATGGAGAGAAAGGGTATGCGCTTAGATTTCCTAGGATGGTAAGGTTGAGAAATGATAAAGCGCCAGATGAGGCTACGACAACAAGGGAGATAGAGGAGATGTTCGGGATTCAGAGGAGAAAATAGTTTTTAAACAACCTTCAGCCCCTTTATCCCTTCATATTCATTCCTGTTTTTTGTAAGAAGAAAGGCATCGTTCCTCATACATATAGCCGCGTTTATTATCGCACGCGAAGGTATCCTTATCCCTTCTTTCATTCCATCCCTGTATAATTTTGATGCAAGCTCAGCGCTCTGCTTATCAAAAACCAAAATATCCAGCTGCTCCATAAACCTGAGCACAGGCGCAATTGATTTTACGCTAGAGAGAACCTCAAACATCACAACGCTTGTTGTGACTATCTCCTCCTTTTCAATGTAATGTTTTAATTTCTCTATTGTTGCCTTCCTTCCCTCCAAAAAATCTAGGATTATGTCAGAATCAAGGCAGATTTTTGCCATCCAGCCACCTCTTCAGTGTAATAAACTCCCTCTCATCAACATCCTTAGGCCCAAGAACACCGGCAAACTCCATTATGCTTGAATCTGTCCTCTTCTCCTGCGAAACAGAAACAAGGTAGTCTATTGCTTCAGAGAAACTCATTCCCTTTGATTTTTTCAGCTTATTCAGCTTTGCGTACACATCATCCCTAATAGTGATTACCCGCACCATCCTGATCGCCTCAATAAATGCATTCAATAAATACATTTAAATATTTTTCGTCTTGGATTAGTGGAAGTGGATAGTTTTGGTTGAAAAATGTGTATTCTATTCTTCGACGAAAAAAATAAACTATATAAATATATGTTTTAAGACCTCTGCGAGGTGACCAGGATGGATAGTTTGATAAAAGATGTCTTGAACGCCTCTTCAAAAACAGAGGCAAAGGAGGAGGAAGACTTGGGTAACGAGCACATAAAGATCGTTACCTGCGGGGTCGGAGGAGCCGGAAACAATACCATAAACAGATTGGTGAAGGCAGGGGTAAAGGGAACAGACCTTGTGGCAATAAACACAGACCAGCAGCACCTAAACATTGTGCATGAAAGGGCGAAAAAGGTGTTGATTGGAAAGAGCATTACAAAAGGACTTGGTGCAGGTGGATATCCCGATATCGGTGAAAAAGCGGCTGAAGTGGACAGGCATCTGATAGAAAAGGAGCTTGAAGGTGCGCATCTGGTTTTCATATGCGCAGGAATGGGTGGAGGAACGGGTGGCGGAGCAGCACCGACAGTTGCTGAGGTAGCAAAGGAGCAGGGTGCGATTACAGTTGCCATGGTTACGTACCCATTCGCTCTTGAAAGGGCGAGAAGAAAGAAAGCTGATGAGAGCATAAAAAAACTTAGGGAGCACTGCGATTCTGTAATAATTTTGGATAACAACAGGCTTGTTCAACTTGTCCCAAACCTTCCGATGACAGAGGCTTTTGCGGTTGCGGATGAAATCTTGGCGCGTGCGATCTCAGGTTTGGTGTGGACGATCACCCAGCCATCCCTCATAAACATAGATTTTGCAGATGTACGGGCGATCATGAAAGGAGGAGGAGTAGGTTTCATTGCTGTTGGAGAAGGAAAAGGAGCAGACAGGGTAAAATCTGCTGCAGAAAGCGTTTTGAAGAACAGGCTTCTTGATGTAAGTTTTGAGGGAGCGAAGGGCGCGCTCATCCACATCTCAGGAGGGAGCGACCTAACTCTCGGCGATGCCATAAAAGCAGGAGAGATTATCACAGAGCAGATGGACGCGGAGGCAAATGTAAAATGGGGAGCAAGGATAATGAACAACTATGAGGGGAAGCTTGAGATCGTTGCGATAGTTACTGGCGTAAGGGGCGCAAGCATCCTTGGGCAGTTCCCACAGGAAGAGGCGCTTCCAGCACCAGCCTACTCAGGCGACCTTGACCTCCTCTAACTTTTTTTCTTTTTTATTTTTTGTTTTTGCGACCGGTGATCCCGATGGCAGCGAACAATGCAGATGTGCGAATCGCAGTGATCGGAGTTGGTGGAGCGGGAAGCAATGCGGTCAGCAGGTTGAAGAGAGCAGGAATAGAAAGCGCGCGAACAATTGCAGTAAACACTGATGCAAGACATCTAAAATTCATTCACGCTGACGAGAAGATTCTTATTGGGAAAAAGATTACAAAAGGCCTCGGTGCAGGCGGGATGCCGGATGTTGCAAAAAAATGCGCTGAGGAAGACAGAAAGCTTATTTCTGAAAGAATAGGGGATAACGAGCTTGTTTTCATATGCGCGGGAATGGGCGGCGGAACAGGAACAGGTGCTGCACCCATAGTTGCAGATGTTGCAAAGGAAAAAGGAGCAATAGTAATCGGAATGGTCACCTATCCTTTTGCGCTTGAAAGGTCTAGGATAAAAACAGCGCAGATGGGTATAAAAAAACTCATGGGGGTTTGTGATACGGTTGTTGTGATAGATAATAACAGGCTAGTCCAATATTTTCCAGACCTTCCTCTCAATCAAGCGTTTGAGCTTGCCGACAGCATAGTTGGAAGGGCGGTGAAGGGAATTTCAGATTCTATAGTCCTCCCATCCATGCTAAACATGGATTTTGCCGATTTTAAGGCAGTTATGGCAAGGAAAGGTCTTTCCATGATAAGTTTGGGGGAGGGAAGAGGTCCGAATAAGATTGAAGAGGCCGTGAAAAATACCCTGACCCATCCACTTTTGGAGGTGGATTATGAGGATGCAAAAGGAGCCCTTGTGCATGTTGAGGGAAGCCCAAAACTTACCCTTGGGGAGGCAATACGGATAGGCGAGCTCATGACCATTAGTTTTTCTCCTGATGCAGAGGTTAAGCTCGGCGCACGGGTAAACCCATCCATGAGTGAGGATAGTGTTGTTGTGACTGCGATAGTTAGCGGAGTGAAATCTCCGTATATGTTTGCAACACAACCAGAAGTTGCTGAGAGAGAGGATGCGCTCCTGCTCGCCCAATCATAGCGGTTTAAATATTTTTTTGTTCTGTTTTCTCCCATGTTTTCGTTCAATCCGTTCTATCTTTTGCTATGGGTATTTCTGGCAAACTTTATTCCAGGCGTTCTGCTTGCCCTGGGCATTCTTAAGGAAAAAAAGCTTCTTTTAATAGAAAAAATAGGGTTTGGTTTTGCGCTTGGGATCATTCTCCCACCACTTATTATATTCCTTGCCCAGCTCGCCGGGATAAACTACTCTTTCAACCTTGCCTTTACCACAACCCTTATATTCTATGCGATCTCGATAGCAGTTTTTTATTATAAAAAAGGGTTTGAAGGACTGAGCGGAATAAAAAACGAAGCCATGGAAAACAGATGGGTTTTTCTAGGGATCATACTACTCGTAATCCTCGCATTCTGGATAAGGTTGCAGAGCTATGGACCGATCTATCAGGAGCTTGACCCTTACTATTATGCATACGAGCCATACCTCTATCTTACAAAAGGGTATGCTCCTTTCAATGATGGAACAGCATGGTGGCCTCATGAGGTCCATCACAGGGTAAAGCCAGTCCTTTCATTTTTGGAGGCGGAGTGGTATTCATTCTATACATGGGGGGGAAAAGCAGATAATTACCTTCTCTCTGCTGTTTGCAGCATCTACCCTCCCATAGCAGCAGCCCTTGCGGTATTCTTTCTTTACATCTTCCTATCATCAGAATACAGAAGGGAATATTCCCTTCTTGCAGCGTTCCTCGCTTCTTTTATCCCAATATTTGTTATAAAAACAATGGGAGGCGAGTTTGAGATCCAGCCATATGCATTCTTCTCGGTTTCATTCTTTTTTGCGTCCTACGCGCTCGCGATAAAAAACAGAGACCTGCTGTTTGCCATTCTCTCAGCCCTTGCTATTGTTGCAATATACTTTGGTTCCTCCTCCATAGTTGTTGCTCTCTCAGCCCTCCTAATTTTCATCCCAATTCATGCTATCCATATTTTCATGAAAGGGGAGAAAAGCCTTGTGCCAGTTATCATAAACGGAATTGTCCTTCTTGCTCTTATCATTTCCTCAACCCTTAACTCAACATATACAAATGCAAGGTTTGTTTTTGATTTTGGCGGAAGTCTGAGCTATGCCCTTTTCGGGGTTGTTGCGTTTATGGCCGCTCTCCTCTACTTTGAAAAAACCTATTCCCTTGATAAATCAAAAATTATGAATTATGCAGGAATTGCTATGGCTGTTCTTGTGATAGCATTCTTTTTTACTCCATTCGGCGATATTGTCAAAAGCATTGCCTCAAACTCCCTCCAAGTCGCCCAGTATACACTCCCTCTCCACAGAACAATCCAGGAGCAGGGTCTTGCAGGAGGAAGCTTCTACGGCTCTCTTGGATTTTTGGGGAAAACATTTTCAGAACAGGATGTTTTGTACGGATTTTTCAGCATATTTACTTCGTTCGTTAATACCATGTATCACATAGGTGTTGGGATTGCAAACACAATATTCGAATCCTCGCTTGTGTATGAGGATAAGGATGTGAGCTTTCTTATGTTTTTCATATTTCTAGTTCTCGTTGCTTCTGGATACGCACTTTATAGAAAATTTGTGAAGGGTGAAGACAGCCTAATCGTTCTTTTCCTTGCAATAGTTTTTCCTGTCTCTCTTGTTGGCATAATAAAAGCAAAATACACAATCTACATGGGATATTTTCTTGCCATGTCTCTTGGAGTAGTACTTGGAGAATTTGAGCACATGCTCTCGGGTTTTGCAAAGGATGAAAATTCTAAGAAAAAAATCTTCCATGGGCTCGTTGCATTTGGGCTTTTTGTTGTTCTGTTTGAGGGCTTCCTTGACCCTGCTTCATACACAGGCCCGCTTCTATTCAATTCATATAAAGTAAGATTTCAGGACAACCCCCTAGCACTCCAATCAAAAATGGCAAACCTCTGCTCCCTTGGGTTAACCCAAGCATGCGAAGCAGCCCAGGACCCAATTGCATACTCAAACAAAGGAATAAACTACCAGTTTGATTATGGATTGTGCGTATACTCTCTTATCTCAAACCCAACCTCTCCTTCGTCATCAGAGCAGCTTGCCGCGACCATAAGATGCCAGAGGGTTGCCCCATACTGGATAGATTCTATGGAATGGCTTAGGCACAACACTCCGGAGGGTTCAAGAATAATAAGCTGGTGGGATTATGGGCATTGGGAGAACTTTTTTGCCCTGAGGAATGCCGTGATAAGAAATGAGCATGCCTACCACGATATGATTACGCATGTTGCGTATGCATTCATAATGGAAAGCGAGCCTGCGCTAAAAGAGACGATGAAAGAGTATGGTGCAGAGTATGCCCTTTTCGATTCTGAACTAATATTCACAGGAGGACATTTTGGAGGAAAATTCGGGGCATTGAATTATTTGGCGTGCTCCCATGCAAACCTTACGGATGTTTCAAAATGGCCTGGCTCAAGCTTGTGTGAATTTGAGAATAGTTGGGAGCAGATGTATGTTTCAAATCAGGAATGTACCATTTCACCCGTTACAGGAAAGAAAGGAAGGATCGCGTATGTAATCAGTGCCGTTGAAACCCCATCAGGCATTCAGAGCTCTCTCAAGCCTTTCTACTGCCTCTCCACAACCACGCTCGCGAATGGGAACGAGATACCTGCAACATACTATTTAGATAGAAAAAATGAAGCAGGCGAGCTCCTCCTAAATAAGGCATTCCTTTTGTATGATGGAAAAACCTCATCTGGCGGGTATGATGTTTATACCCTTGTGTACACAAAGGATAAGGTTTGGCTTGAGAACGGAACGGTTGTGGATGGATGGAAGGATAGAAAAGGAAGGTTTTATGATTCTAATCTATACAAAGGATTTTTCCTGAAAGAGCTCGATGGGTTTGAACTTGTTTACACTACTCCGGATGAGAATGTAAAAATATATAAAATAAAGGATTAAGAATAGTCCCTTTCTGCTGCCGGAGGCGGCAAATCAGATACCTCCTCCCCTTCTGCAACCGTAGGTGTAGGTATAGCTGCAACAGCAGGTGAGGGTTTGGTTTCTTCCCCGCTGGGTTTTATTGGCTTTCCTCCATTAACAGTAAAATCATCTAATACTGCGGTAACCTCCATTGTAATACTCCCGTCCTTTCCTCCTTCATCATATTCTCTGATTACTCCTTGCACAACTTGCCCAGCAGCTACTCTTAATACTACCTCTCCTTCCTCATTTTTGATTTCCAGTGGTTCCCATGTTCTAAATTCAACCATCTGTCCACTTGCATATAGGTATGGGAATAAAACTTTTTTTGTGTTTGCCCAAGAGAATACACCAATATTTTTTCTGGTTAGCGTTCTAGTATTCCAGTTCTCCTTTGATGCCACAGTTGCAGCTGTGGCCTTATCTGTCTCCCAGTTTTTGTCTATTTCATTTAGGTCTTTTCTTACTAGCTCCTTTGCGGTCAGCCATCCACTATCTGTCTTGACATAGAAATTTTCGTCCATCAGTTGGGTTGGTCCTTTCGGTGGTTTTACGTAATCCCTATCAATCTCTCTTGTAAAGACAAATCTTCCTAACACGGCTTCTCCTGGAGTTGGAGCAACTGGTTTTTCTCCCGGTGGAGCTCCCCCTTCCCCTTCCTCTTCTTTCGGTGGTGCCCTCATTTTTAAGTATTCCCCAAGTGCAGTTTTGGTATCAATTCCAAAATACCCATCCTGCGTAACCCCTACCCTTCCTTGGAGTGCTTTAACAGCAGCCATGGTTTCTGCATCATACACTCCATTTACCAGTAAATTTGCTCCAAAAAGTCTGTTTGCCAAAATTTGGACAATTGCAACTTCTATCCCGCTCTGCAAACCATTCGCACCGCCCATATAGCTGTACCCCTTATACTTTCCAGGCACATCATACTGCAGTGTAATCATGCTGAAAAGTTCTTCTGTTGTTTTTCCCTCAAGTTCTTCAATTTCAGTTTTTGAAACCGCCTTTCTTCCGACCCTTGGTCTTGCCCCTCCTACCCCGGTTTTTTTTGGCTTTTCTTCCTTTAACATTTCGGGTGCTGGGATTGGCTTGCCACCATATTCACCAGGATAAGTTTTTGCTTCCCCCCCGACTTTCAACTCTTTTACGTATCCCTTCTCAATATCGCCTTTGTATAGAATATATCTCAAAACAGATCCCTTTTTTGTTGGTCTTACTTCGATCCTAGATGCCCATCCTCCTAATTTATCCGCGGCATTTTTTTTCATCCAGTCCCAAAAACCAAACGGGTCTGTGCCAAGCTCCCCTAAGAGTATAGAGTAGGGTACTGGTAGTATTGGAGCCATGCTGTGCAGAGTTGCCTTCCAATAATTTCTCCATTCCTCAGTAACAGGAGCTTCAATCATTACCGCATAATCAGTAACTTTTACGACCTTTCCATGAAAATCATACCTACCAAAAGGACCGCCCATATCAGTGGAAACAATAACCTCATCGCCCACCTTCAATTCGTTATATGTTTTTTTAATCTCTTTTTTTGGCTGTTCTTTTTGTTCTTTTATCCTCTTTTTTTGTTTTGGTTCAGCATATGCTAATGCATCTGCAGGCATTATCGCAACAGGATATTTTTCTTTTGGTTCTGCCATACAATCACCATATTTATTTTTCCTATAAACTATTTATAAACCTAACTTTTAAACCCTCATCCCCCTTACTTTTACCCCAGCGGCTTTCAACAACTCAAGCGCGTCCTCAGCAAGGGGATACTGCTCATTATAAACAACTTCAACAATTCCAGCATTTATTATCATTCTGGCGCAATATAGACAAGGGGAGTATGTAGTGTAAAGCACCCCTCCTTTCACGCTTACCCCATGGTATGCTGCCTGGACGATTGCGTTCTCTTCAGCATGCGCGCAAAAACAGGATTCTAAGTTTTTTCCGCTCTCGCTAAACGAATTGCACCTAGGGCATCCTCCCTCATAGCAGTTTTTAACCCCTCTCGGAGTTCCGTTGTAGCCCGTGCTTATTACTCTCTTATCCTTCACAATAACAGCACCTATCTTCCTTTTTATGCAATTAGCTCGGGAAGAAACGACCTTCGCTATATTCATAAAGTACTCATCCCAAACCGGCCTTTCAAATTCAAACCTTCCAAGAATATTTTTCAAAACACCATCAACGCTATCCTGTAACCTCTCCAAAGTGGAATCGTTTAGAATTGTAAAATCAGCCATTTTCGCAGTTTTTTTCAATTGCTGTTTATAACTCTCCCTGCTCTCCTCCTCCATCTTCTCTAGTTTCAAAAACTCCTCCAAGGTTTGCGGGTCTTCTTCCCTTCCCCTTTTCTTTATCCTCTCAAATCTAACCTCAGCCGGAGCATTAACATATATCAAATAAAAATTCTTCAGTTTTTTAAGCTCCTCAACCTCACCCGGATTCCTTATTGAGTCCACAACATAATTCTTACCCTTCTCCATTTTCTTTATTGTAAGTTTTGCAAGAACCCCCTCCCCAAACCTTTTCCTCATCTCATTCCCTTTTTTCACCAAGTTTTCTCTTGTAAGCGACATTCCTTCCTTTGTAACCTCCTCCCTTATTACATCAGAGAGTGAAAGGTAGTAGAAGCCCCTTTTCTTTAAGTACTCAGCAACAGTTGTTTTTCCGGAGCAGTTCTCACCCGTAAGCCCAAGAATTATGTTGGACATGTTTTAAATTTGCATTTGAGAAGGTTTTTAATAATAATGCTTACATAAACAAAAGAGGTGAGCGTATGATAGTTGGAAACAGGGTAAGCTCCATAGAGGCTAAGAGAGGAGAAAAAGAGATAAAAGGACTGGACATAAGGATAGGTTTCAAGGATGTGCGGGAAAGCAAGAACGAGGATATGATTGAGATAGATTACGAGTACATCGCGGCTTACAGAGAGGATGCCGGGGAGATAAAGATAGGTGGAACGATATTCGCAAAGGAGAATGAAAAAACAAAAAAAGCAATTCTTGATGCATGGAAAAAGGACAAGAAGCTTCCGGATGAATACATGGAAGTAGCTTTGAATAATATTAATTTTATGGGGGCGGCGAATGGAACGATAATTGCGAAGGTCCTGAACACCGCGCCACCCCTTATTCCACCAAGGTTGAGGATGCAGAAAAAATCAGAGTAAGTTTGCTTTGTTTTTTAATAAAAGATAGAGGGCGAGGTATTCGGGCACATCAACAATCATACCCTTTTCAGCCTTTATTCCCTCGCCTATTTCCACACTCACGCTTTCCTTCAGCTTTATCTTTACTCTTTCCTTTCTGAATGCAATCGCATCCTCTATTTCTATATCGTATGTATTTGTTGGTAGAACTATTAGTCCACTTGAACCATGGAGGGAGCCGGGCAGCCTTATCAATTTTGATGTATCCTGAGTAACCCCAACATCAACATTTATGCTTTTTACAGGAAGCTCCTTCGCAACTCCATCCAACCTCGCGATAACTTTTGGTAGCCTTGTTCTGCTCCACACGCCTTCTTCAATACCTTTGACAAACCTCTTCTTTTCATTCTCCTCGTTAAAAATTCTGCTTATTTTTTCCGGCTCTGTTTCAAGCGTTTTTATAACCATTCTCGCAAACCTTCCTCTATACCCTGCTTCCTTTGGTGTTGGTCCTAGTATTTTTTTGCTTTTCTTATCCACATCAAAAAATTTTTTATAATCCAGGCCAATGCCAGCCAGGTAGGAGGCTATCTCTCTTCTTGCTTCTCTCCCAAGCATCCTAAACCTCTCATCAAAAACATGGACATGAAACCCTCTATTCCCGGAGAAAACTAAAGCAATCTTATTCTTATCCACCCCAAATTCAGGGATCAAGAACTCCTCTATTAATCTTATCGCATCAGAGCGCACTTTCTCAAAAATTCCCCTGTCAAAAATTTCCATCTCAGCATCCAAATCAAAAACAAGGTCGCTTCCTCTCCATCCTTTATTGTTCATCGGCTGGGCTGCTGGCCGCTCGTAGTATGCGGTCGATCGGGAAACATAAAGGGGGGCATGCTCGCGTAGAAATTCATTAAGTTTTTCGGAATTTTCAAAAGAAAGATGCCTTGCCTCTATCTTCTTCTCCCAATTCCCATACCCAAACTCTCTCTGCTCAACCGCATCCGGCTTAAGCTCATGCTTAACGTAATACCTTCTGAACCTACTCTTTATCCAGTTCTTTTCCCTTTCCTCCAGCATATTTCTTACCCCAATTCAATGGATTTTTTATTCCGCATTCTGCAACGCATAGCCCGTATGCCCTCATCGTTTCGCAGGATGGCATAACATACCCCTTCTTTTTCGCATGCTCAACATAATACCTAGTTTTTTTCTCGCTATAATCCGGAAGGTTTGAGAGGAGGGAAACTATTGCATCTGTATTAACCCGCTTGTTCACAAAATAAACAGCCAAGCTCCATCTTGCGTGATGGCCTAAGTTTTCGTGCTTATACACCTGCTCCAAAAGAGATTTTATGCAAGGTGGGTGCTCGCCTTTTATAGCGCCGGTTGTTTTTGCATCAACTTTTGGGAGGAATTCTAAGAGCTGCTCCCCTGCTTTTTTTATTCTCTCATCCCTCACCCTGCCACGCGGAAGTTTTTCAAGATGTTTTTTAACTCCCTCCTGTACGATCCTAAGGAATTCCCTTTCCTTTATCTTAACATACCCGCTATCAATTTCTCTATTTACAAGGGAGTACGCCACATCCTCGGGTGCAAACTCCAAATACGTCCCTATGGGTAGAAAAATCTCCCCATCCCTCTCAACCTTTTCTATTCCCAACTCCTTCCCTATTCTCTCCGCTTCTTCGAAACTCATTTTTTCATAAGCGCTCTTTGCCCATGCAACAGCATATTTATTAGTTAAAAAAGGATTGTTTACGCTTGCAAGAATTATCCTGGAAACCGCGTATATGAGAATCTCTTCAAATTTTTCCTGTAAACTTATTGGGGTTCCCATCATTACCCTGCCGGTTCTGAATGCATGCCTCAACCTTTCCAATGCCCTTTCTATTATCTCATCTCTTATCTCCGGTTTTTTCTCCTCTATTATCCTCTTTGCATCATTGCTGAAAGGAAACTTAACCGCAAACTCAAAATCCATGGATAGATTTTGTTGCATTCGATATAAAAACTTTTGTTGGCCGAAGTTCCGCAACATTTTTTAGTGTTTTGTATACTAAGATATATTGCTGGGTTGGATGCGTTCCGACTCAGAGCCGGAGATTGCAGAATAATACTCGGCATCGATGAAGTCAAGAGAACGATATTTGTGTTTAAAATAGCTCATAGAAAGAAAATTTATAGACGGTAGCGCTAAACTTCCTTAAATGCAATCAACCCTATTTTTGATTTGAAAAAACTATACCCTCTCTCCAAATAAACCTTTTCTATTTTTGTTCCCCTTTCTTTTATTACCTCTATTACATTCTCCTCCTTGGGTACCTCCTCGCTCGCTATCGCAACTACATATTTCAGCCCAAGTGCCCTTGCTTCATCCTCCCTTGCTTTAACAAGTTTCTGTCTTATTCCTTTCCCTTCATAAGCAAGCAAAAGCGCAACATCCTCTAAATACAGGGCATTAGCCGGTCCTTTTCCTATTACTTTTGTTGCTCTGTCAAAAGATATGGGCCATGCCAAACCAACAGCAACAAGCATCCTGTCCACATACGCACCATAGCTCGCACCAAGCTTCAGGATCTCTTCAATCTGCTTTGCCTCTGCCTTCCCTATCTCAAACATGGCCCTTCTCATTATGGAAATTACATCCTCAAAATCATCTATGTCCAGCTTCTTTATTTCTGCCTCCTCCTCATCCACAGCGAGTTCATATGTCCTTTTTTTCTTTGCAGCAGGAGGAGCTTTTACCTCCTCTTCTTTTTTAGTAAATGGGTTCGCCATTTTCCTCCCTCACATAAATTTTATCCCGCAGGAAGGACATCTTGTTGCATAATAATCCATTTTGTACCCGCATCTCGGACATCTGTATATTGTTTTCCTCTCCTTTACTTCGAGCTCCTCAAAATCAAACCCGCATTTCTCGCATTTTTTCGCATCAATCTGGTTTGCGGTTCCACACTTCGGGCATTTTTTTCTGAACATGCTCTTTATTCTTGTCCCGCACTTCGGGCATCTTTCCATATCTAATGTTATTTCTTCCCCGCAGTTTGGGCACTTGTACTTTTTTTCTGCATACTTAGGCTTTCCTTTTAGCCATCCTAACAACAAATCTAATACTCCCATTTAGCTAACGCCACCCCAAGTGCTGCCAAAACGAATGCCGATGGGCACATGCCGGGCTGTTCTTTCACCGGTTCTTCTTCCTCTTCTTCCTTAGGTTGCTCTATTACTGGTGGTTTTTCCTCCTCATGTGGTTTCTCCTCTTCCGGAGGGGTTATGTTTATTTCCTCTTCCTCCTCCTCAGGAGCAGGAGGAACGCATTCTGCAAGCAAAGTACTTGCCCGTGATTTCACTTGCGTTGCGAGTTTGTTTGCATTTGGGCATTCGCATATTGTCAAAAGGTTTTTTATCTCAGTTATTTTGTTTTTGATCTCACTAGCATCGCATCCCTTTTCTTCAATCTGAGAAACCAAACCCTCGATCTCCGCGAGGTTCCTTTTAACCATTATTTCATTTGTTGTTTCCCAGTGGTCAACGGTTAGTGTAATATTTTTTCTAATAGTAAGTCCTTCATGCAGAGGGTCTGCATACCTTAACTCTATTGCCGGAACCTCAACCGTTCCATTCCCTTTTCCTCCATAGTAGAAATCAAACTGAACCTGTTTATCCTCAATATTCCCCTCATCCACAACGAGAAGAAGGTCCTTATCAACCCATACCCCTGTTCTCATGTCATAGAGCGAGTAGTATACCGGAACATCTACTTGATAATCGTTGTTAAACCCAAGGGTTATCATAAACTTGAATGGTCCGTTGTTTGCAGGGTCGCAATTCATTGGTTGCATGGAAACAACTGGCTTAACCTCCTTTACTATTATCTCGAGCTTTTGCTCTGTGGCTGCAAACACGCTTCCGAACATTCCCAACACAATAAGCAATACAATAATTTTTCTCATACTCTCCCCTTGTTTCTTTGAATACAAAACATTTTTAAGCGCTTACTTTCAACTCCTAGCGATGGACCCATTCTTTTGCCTACCTGCGATCATAGGCATTTCGATTCTTGTGATAGCACTTGGGTTCATGCTCGCCGGAATTCTGAACAACCCTCAGTTCGATGCGAAAGTGAAAGAGGAGGTGAGGGCAACCATAACAGGAATCCTGCTCCTCATAATAATTTTTGGGATGCTAAACTCAATAGACTCACTCATAAAAACCTACACAGGCTATGAAAATGTGGGGGACTTTTCTGGCTCTTTGCTGGAAAAATTTGAAAACAAAACAAAATTTTTATTTGTTCAGTATTCCGCTGTTCTCACACGAGTAGGGCAGTATGCCGGCCTAAGCTACAATATAGCCATTCCCATCTCAATTTTTCAGCTTAATATGGGTCAGGCGCCATTTCGTGGGCTTGGTCCTGTTTCCTCTTCTCTCCATGGAATAGGAAATGTTCTTTCCACATTCTATTTTGCGATTGTCTCGCTGAAAATCTTAATCCCATTTGCAGCGTGGATAGCAAAGGACTGGCTCATGCCCATTGCATTTGCGTTCAGGCTTATGCCGGGAACAAGAAAAATAGGTGCGACCCTGATCGCATTAGCCCTTTCAGCAGCCATAGTTCTTCCTGCTGCGGTTGTTGTTGTCGGGGATTTTCTTGATGTCGCAGTTTCCATGCCTCATTACAATGAGATTGTGAATAATATTGAGGAAATGTCAATGGATCGCAGTATTCCAGACCCTATGAGGATTAGTAAGTTTGCACCAGTTGTATGCTCGCCATTATTTCAGTCATTTGTCCAACCGACGGATTTTGTTTACGATGTTGCGATATGCATCCCGCTTTTCTGGCTTCTTCCCTATAACGTATGCGAACATATAGTTGACTTCCTGTACAGTGCTGCATTTGTTCTTATGGCCGTATTGCAATTTACGGCAGTAATAAAGTTTCAATTCATGAGTACGGTTCCGGAGGTTTTCGTTCCTGTTATGGACGTTTTCATTCCAGCAGTGATCGAGCTGAGCACAACGCTTACAATATTCTTCGTTTCAGTCACTCTTATAGTGGTTAGTGCCTACCGCTCCATCTCGATTGCACTGGGAGGGGAATTTTTCATGTATGGATTTTCAAGGTTTACAGGGTGATGGGGTGAAGAAAGCATTTTTTTTACTCATGGTATTTTCCCTGCTTTTTGCTCAGAATGTATGCGACCCGACAACAGGAATGGATAACTTCTGGTGGGATGTGCTTATGGTACTTGTTGGGATTGCAGCCCTTCTTATCGCAATAGTTTACATAATCGGCTCTGCGTTTCATTTTCCAAACTTCATTGTCCTTGCTAAAGAGGAACTTTCCCACCTAATTATAACCGTTTTAATGCTTTTGCTTATCCAGGGAATATTCATAGGAAGCTGCACCATTTTTTCTTCCTACCTCTCAGCGTACGCTGGAATTCATAACCCAATTGAGTACTCAAAAAACTTTTTTTCAAAAATGCAGAACGAGCTCCAGAATACGATAGGAACGTTGTACAGCGATTATTTCGACTACCGCATCCTCTCTTCTGTATACGCTGGAAGGTACGACTTTTCTGGAAGTGGGGTTGTACTTTACACGAATTATTGGAGGGAGATTGTTGCCTCACAGATTGAGATTCTCATAAACCTTCTTTCCATGCTCCTTCTTTCAGCAAAGATGCAGGGAATAATGTTTGAGCTTGCTTTGGATGTGATCGTTCCGTGGAGCGTACCATTCGCAGTCATGGCGCGGCTCGTTCCGCAGGCAAGGGAGGCTGGGAACATCCTTCTCGGGATTATTTTTTCTTTCTACATCCTCCTTCCATTCTCCTACTCTGTTTTTGCAGTAAGCTATGATAGCATCTCCATTCCGTGCAATTCCGCTGTTGCAAGCGACCCATTTTTTGGTGGCTGCGAAGCGAATGGGTTTATTGCGTTTGCAAAGTTCTTTCCTTACACAATACTTTTCCCTAATATAGCTCTCGCAATCACCATAAGCTCCATAGATGCGATAAGGAGAGCACTCTCGTTTGGTGGTGTGCAATGAAAAAGATATTTATTCTTTTGCTGCTGGTTCTTTTGCTTTTTGCCCAGCTGCCCACATACACTCAGGCACTCGAAAATCTTCCGCAAACAACCTTTGTTTCAGCAGTCCTCTCAAACTGGCAACTCGTTTCTCTTCTTCTCATCCTTATCTCACTCATGGTTGCGATATTCGCCATAGTTGGTGGAAAATCCTTTGGGCTTTCCCAGCTTGAGGCATGGGGAAAGATAGAGCTTGGAGAAATATTCATAAATGCGCTTATAGTAATTTTTATAATTGCTTTCATCGGTTTTTTGGATGCGCTTGCATCCCAGGTAATTCCATGCGCGCAGGGAAACTGCGTAGCAGGAAGCGCCTCTGAATATTTGGGATGGTATATAAAGGAGGTAAGAAGAATTGCTGAAGAGATATACTTTGATGCGATAACTTGGGGCAAAATTTCTTCCTCATCATTAGGGTTTGGTGGGGATACCAGTTCTACGATAGACGAGCCTGGATGGTGGTTTTACCTCTATGGTAGCTTAAGTATATCTAGTGGTTTTTCCATTTATCTTATAAGGGATCAGGTTTTGATGGATTTTTTAAGCTCTGCCTACTCCCTTTTACTAGCCGAGAAATTCTTCTTGGATAACATGGCATTTGTCCTTGGGCCTTTTTTCATACTTACTGGAGTTATCCTTCGCTCTTTCTTCCTCACTAGAAGATGGGGAGGAACGTTGATTGCTGTTGGGTTTGGGGCGATGGTTGTTTTTCCCGGGATGTTTCTGCTAACTTTCGCAATAACAGAAAACAGGTTCTCTACTGATATAGGGTATGACTTTGGTGAGCAGTGCCCTCTTGAATGCAAAATGTTTTCACCCGTAGCCTACAACTCAACACACTCAATCTCATATTTGCAGCTCATACAAATTGCGCGGGAGAATGAATGGACGAATGAGGAGTTAGAAGGAATATATAATGGAAGTAAAGAATGTTTTGGCGGTGTATGCTCCTGCGACTATCCACCAACCTGCCCTTCATTCTGCCGTGTTCTTCCCTATCCATTTGAAAATCCTTTTTGCGCGGATGTGAAAGAAAATTGCTCGGAAATTTTTAAAACAAGAGAAAAATGCTTTTTGACCAGGGTTGTTCTTGAACCTGATTATGAAAAATTGAAAAACGTTGATTCAAGGTGTAGGGTTGTTGCACCCTTTTCCATTCCCTCCTCATCCGAGTACTGCCCATCTTTCTGCATGGCGGTTTATACAAATGGAACCTCCTACTGCTATGATCATATAAACTATAGTACATTCAAGTCAGGATGCGAAAGCTACTATCCGCAAAATCCAGGGCGGATATGGAAGAATGCAAACACGAGTTTTTATGCTGAGAACAGGGAGGGAATGATTAATGCAGCTAAGCAAACGAGCGTTTACATAATACATGAGGATATGGGAAAGGCTGACTGCAAAGCCATTCTTGATTTTGATGATCCAGGCTTTTCCTACAATCCACCTGTTTTTGCAAAATGCGAGGAGCATTGCGCCACAAAAATTCCGACCCAGACCCATTCCTCCCGGGGAGCACTCACGGGCATTCGTTTTGTTGAAAACGTTGCGAAAATAATGATAAGCGCTTACCTCCTTCCGCTTTTCAACATAGCTGCAACAATAGTTTTCATCTCAGGGCTTGCCTCATTTTTAGGAGGGGAGCTTTTCGTTCCTGGTTTGGGTGAGCTTTTATGAGAAAAATATTATTCCTCCTGTTGATGTTTGCTCTTTCCTTTGCAGCCCAGCCAGAAAACTGGGAGGTTTCCTCCATTCTTGCGATGCTCATCGCAGCCCTACTCATTAGTGTTGTGTACGCGGTCGGAATAGCTTTTGAGAGCGAGGGACTGAAGCTTGCAGCCAAGCATGAGGCGTACGAGTGGATCGCAACCCTTGCCATGTTCTCCCTCTTCCTTTTCGCGGTTGCGATCATAGATCAGTTTTCCGCAGGGGCTGCTTCCTATTGGTTCCCGAATGAGAATCTTAATGCAGTTCCAACACCCAAGCACATAAACTTCGCAATAGACATAAGCGAAAGGCTTCTCTCTGAGCAGACACTCCTCCTAACCCAGATAGCAGCAGTTTCAAAAGACATTAGTAAGGAATCCACAAAGGATTTCTATTGCAAAGGAGTGTACATGGGTTTCAGCATCAACCCATGCATGGGCTTCAGTGCGTTTTCCAGCCCACTCAGCATGTACGCAGCTACAGTTGGCGCTTCCATTGCAACAACAAGCTCCCAGATATTCCTCCTTAAGCTTACCCCTGATTTTGTTCTCTTGATTGTTTTTCCGATTGGGATATTTATGAGATGCTTTGGGATAAGCAGGGGGCTGGGAGGGTTTTTGCTTTCCCTTGCGTTCGGGCTTTATTTTGTCTACCCGCTTATGATTGTTTTCATGTATGGGGTTTCCACAGAGTATCAAAACATCAACGCTCTCAACCCGGCTATAAATGTGGACACATCCAAAATTGAGTGCAAGGCAACGAACATGGGTCGCAGCGGTTCTGCAGACCCGGTGTACGACGCCATGGAGGCGACAGAAACAATGATAAACGCAGATTATTCCGGTCCTGTTTTCCTTGCGCTCGTAAAATCCATGTTCTCAGAGGGGATTTCCCTTCTAGTCCTCATCTCCCTGATAGGTGCGTCTTCAAAAGCCTTTGGCGCAGAGGTGTACGCCTTTGTGCTGGCGCAGTTGGAGAGGATAGCATGACCTGTACAACATTTACTCCTGAGATGCTGAACATGGGCTTTGTGTACACAGCCATGGCCATAGGCATCGCTTCCTCTGCAATAATCATCTCAATAATTTACATGATTGGAAAAATAACAAACAACCCAAAACTGGATGTTTGGGCGCATGATGAGATTCCACAGCTTTTTTTCTCAACTCTCATCTCAGTTTTTATCCTCAGCTTCCTCAATCTTGGAACAATTTACAATGTTTCCGTGCTTTCCGAACTAACAGGGTTTTCAGTGCAGGGAGATATGTGTATGTACGATTTTGCAGATGCTTACCTTGATAACATGAGTATCTATGTGCACAACACCATGCGTATGACAAGGATATACAATATGATGGCAGGATTTATTTCTTCAGTATGGAAATACGAGTGTAAAAGCCTTTGGTGCTTCCTCGCAGGCCAAGGGGTTGGGTTAAACCCTGATGCGTGGGCATCTTTGATTTCAGCCGTTCTTAACGCACAGGCGTACACAACAACAATTTCTCTTCTCACCATTCTTTCGCAGAAATATCTGTTGCGCTCTTTTATGAATGGGGGCTTCCTCCTTATCATCCCTCTTGGGCTTGTCCTTCGATCTATACCTTTTGCAAGAAGGGTTGGGGGTGTTCTGCTTGCGATAGGAGCCGGCTTCATTGTTTTCTTCCCTACCCTTCTTGTTATAGAAGGGCTTGTTTTCAGGCCTGAAAAATGGGGATATGATAATCAAAATGAGATCCACTACTTGACATCCCCAGGAGGGTTGAACATAGATGAAAAAGACCCATACTTTAAGGGAGGGCTTGACTGGAACATATTCTTATTCGGGCAGTTTGATTATTTTTTCAAGGAGCATGATGGAAAAATATATTTGTGCAAAAACCTCAGCCCACCACAGCACGGCTCTGTCTGCTCGGTTTCTCTTGATAGGTTGCTTACATACGGTGCGATAAGCTTTTTAATCTCATCATTCCTGCTTTCATTGAACTTCATAGGCACCTCTGCTGGAATAATCGCTCTCGGAAAATTCCTTGGGGAGGAAATAGAGATCGCAAGATTCTTGAGGATGGTATGATGGTGGATTTTCTTGCTGATTGGGAAACAAACTGGGGGATTGTTGCAATCCTCTCAGTGCTCATACTATTTTTTATAGAAGTAATCCATTACATGTTCGCGAAAATGTTCATGGACATGAGGGGGCAAACGATTGCCATTGCTGAAATAATAGACAATATTGCAGTTGCCTTGGGTATAATATTCCTTGTTTTCATACTGAATGGGATTTCAACCCTTCTTACACCCCCGCAAACTCCGGGTCCGATAAACATTCTTGCGATTGAGCAGTCAAAAGAGCAGACGCTCCTCATGCTCGCATCAATGGAGGATGTGCTGAATTCAGCAGCATCTGATGCGAGATGGGTCATGCCACTTTCATCAATCTATCTTGGATGGTATGGCATCCCCATTTTTCAGGGGGGATGGTGGGAGGCGATATACAGAAGAGTTTCTGAAGTTCAGTTCCTTACACAAAAAGGAACAGAGCTTTCTGTTTTCCTAGCAGCGCAATACTACGTTCTAGATTACATCTCAAAGTACATGCTCTCCATATTCCTTCCAGTTGGAATAGTTCTCCGCGCAATGAAGCTTACCCGTGGGCTTGGTGCTCTGTTCATTTCAATAGCAATTGCTCTTTACTACATCTACCCATCTGTTCTATGGATTGCCTCATCGGGTTTTGTTGCCCCTCCAAAATCCCCTATGCTCGAAACTGAAACCGTTTGCAACTACCCAACCTATTTGAGCATAGGAAGAGGGTTTGATTTGGATTTTAGCAGGTTCTCCATGCAATCAGCCCAGATGGGGATAAAACACAAATCAATGCAGGACTTCATGGCATCTGTTTTCTACCAGATTTTACTTGGAAACCTCGCAGCCCTTTCCCTTTCCTTTGTTTTTATAAGGTTTGCAACAGTCATACTTGGTGGGATGCCAACAGCATTCATCTCAATGGTCTCAAAATTGGTTTAGGGGGAGAGAATGAAAGTAAGAAAATTATTTATTTTGTTTTTGGGTTTTGCGCTTCTTCTTATGGTTGGTTGCTTCCAGAAACCAGAGGCGCACTGCTGCCTTTACAAATATGCTCAAAACGATAAATGCTATTTTGCGGACAAGCTCGCAGAAGACCCTAGCTATACTGGTGAAGATGATTGTAAAGTATGGAAAGAAAATGATGAGCCTATTTTCTGTGAGGTTGAGGATTTCAACTATTCTGTTTGTTCAGAATGGGAGGTAAAATCTTGTGTTGAGGGATGCTCTGGAATGCTCTGCGGTGATTTTGGAAAGATAGGCATTCCCCTTCTCATAAGCCATGAGGATGTTGAGAAGGGAAACATAGAACTTCCAACAGGCCAAGGAGCTGTTTTTGGCCTTCTGCATGCAGAATGCGATGTTTTGAAAATGACCCCTTCTGTTGAAAGCGCGATGAGCAAAGGGCTTATGCTGAATAGTTTTAGGTTTGGAATCGGAGAAAGCTTTGAGGAATACGATACTTACCGGTACCTCTTCCCGCTCTCAGATAAGGTCTTAAATTCCTACACTGGAACAAAAGATAGGTATTCAAACTATTTTTTTGCTGAAAAAAAATGCCAACAAACAAATGGCGCTTATTCCTGCACAGAAAACGGCAAAGAATACTCCTCTTACTATGAGTGCGAATGGGAATGCAGAGGGATAAACCCAGCAATGGTTTGCTCCTCCCCCACCCAATCCCTTTCCCTTCCAAACTCTCCTTTCGGGGATGAGCCGGGTTCTGTGAAGCACTGGTACGGAGGGCTTTTCTGGGCAGATGTTGAGGATGAGAGCGCAGCTGGTAGAGGAAATACTTTCTGGAGCCAGGGAGAGGTTGAATTACAATATCCGAACGATGGAAGAACAGCAAATGTCGGGGTTTTAAAATTCGCAAAAGAAGGAACCGGGTTGACTGCTGCAACTGTTGGAATTTTTGGGTTTAAGGAAATTCCAACCTATTATGCAAACGTTCTTCCTAGACACACGATTTATGCCTCACAGATTTTTGAGGGTGGAAAAGCAGAGTTTGAATGTGAGAGCGGGTTTGAGTGCTACTCTGGGGTTTGTGGAAATAACGTTTACAAAAGGAGTGTATGCATACATGCTTCAACAAACAAAGGTGTTGAGTGCGGCTGTTCCTACGAGTATGGCTCTGTTGCCTGCAACCCAACAAGAACAAAATCTGTTCCTGCTTCAGATGAACCAAAAAATAGTGTGGATATGTGGGATGGGGAAACTCTAGGAGTGAGTAGAGCATCCCTGAAAACAGAAGAATGGTTGTTTACTCCTCCTTCACCGGTTTCAGGAAAGATAAGCAATGGGAAGATTATGATATTCCTTTCAAGGGACGTCAGCTCAACACTCGGCCCGATTGTGAACTATCCTCTTCCGAACGACCAGCCAACGAGATGGGCAATTCTTCATTACTGCCAGATTGTTCCAACCACCTGGAGTGGATGCCAGGAAGGAGGGACGTATGTTGTGAATTTTATAGAAAACTGCATGAGCGAAGAATACAAAGATGATATCGCCGTGTGCTATCCCCCGAAATTCGGGTTGGATGGTTCGAGCATGGGTGAAAATTGGAGAGAAATATGCTCTGGTTTAACAGATGATGATTTTTGCGTCTCTCAGGGAGAGGATGGCGAATGCAGCGCGTATGCATCCGCAGCAATAGTAATAAGAAAAAATAAGGATGGAAATTTTGGAAACTGCTTAACCGATGAAATGGGCAACATAGTTGTAAAGGAATATGGATGGTGCGAGCCTGCAACCTTCAACACAATTGCTGTTGAGCATCTTTACCCATTAAACGAATTCTATGACCCGACTGGCGGAGACCCGAATAGCGAAGATCTTCCCATTTCTGAAAATAATGGAATAGCGCGAATAGACCTTGCGGATTATCCAGAAGGACCTTATGAAGATTTTAAGAATGATTACGAGGCTGATACTACAAATGAAATAAACAAAAGAATAGCAAACTACTGCCCTCTCCTTGAGATCCTGCCACCCTCAAACCTGAATGCGCGAAACCCAAATGAGTGGGAGGGAAAAACTGTTGGAGAGGTTTATGAAAACGGGCGTGTTATCTCCACTGGTAGTGTTGATGCAAGGGTTGCGTGTGGAGGGCATCGTGATGACCAGCTTAGGTGCGATGCTTACAATTTAGCTTTTGGCTGCAAGGATGCGACAAGACAAGATGGTGATGTCTATGATGCCCGTGTTTCCTGGCCTGATTTCTATCCTCACTGGAAATACATGAAAGGAAAGCTTACTTCTTATCTATTTTCAGGGGTTATGCCAGTTCTTTATGCCGAAGATGATGAGCTTTACAAAACTTACTATGGATGCGATAGCTGCTATGAACCTGAGCGCACGGTTTACAAAGAGGATGCAACATTTGCATACAAACTCCTTCGCGATATATACGTAAGCCTGCTTTATGCCGCAGATGACTACCAAGGAAACCATGCCGGCGATTACAAAGAATCTGCATCCTCTTTGGGGCCGATAATTGTTGTTATAGGGAATGCAAAAGAAAGAAACAACTATGAAATAAATTTAGAGAAGAGGGCAATGGAGGTTAAGGAACCATGCCCCTATTGTATGCCTGCGCTTTCAGGTGAGATTACCATAACCGGCATTGATTCGCAGGATATAAACTCTGAAAGGTCTTTCCTTGAGAATTTTGACAGTGCGTATGGTTTAGAAATGTCAGACCATTTAGCGGGAGAGGAGTTCTGTGCCAGGGAAGGAACTTTTGCAGGGCAGCAATGCAATTCCCTTATGGAAAATTCAGACCTTTTTATTGTTGAAGTAAAAATAAACCCAAAAATTCCGCTTAACAATGAAGAGGAAAAAATAAAGTTTTACGAATACGTTGTTCAAAAATTAAACAACATTTCAAGAAAACTTGTTTCTAGGTTCGGGAAGCCATCCCTGCTAATGATCAGAGAGGTAAACACTCCTGTAGATAAGTATGGAATGTTCAACTACCTTGCCTATCAAAGGGCAAGGTTTGTTAATTCAGGGATAATTGGGATGCATTTCTCTGATTTCAGCATCTCAGATGGCTCGTCTTTAAATATGCAGGATTACTGTTCTGTTGAATCCTCTGCTGAGATTTCATCAGGTCTTACCCCATATGCGTTTGTTAGCGAAGCCGAGGTTTCCGAGGAGTGCGTCTGCGTTGAATGTGATGAGGTCGACATTCTTAGAGGTGTTTGTAATGGGTATTATTTGGGCGACCCGCTTACTGGTTTTCAGTGCTCTGGATATTCTGGAAATCAGAAATGGCCAGAGGGTTGTGTTGTAAAAGAGATGTGTATTTCCCCTCCCTATTCTGGAAATCTAAAATGTCGGGTTTACAGCGCAGGAAAGTATTCTTTTGAGGAATACCCTTTGCAGGATGTGATGGCAGAGCCATCTTTGTATTCAGACCTAATTGCTTCTATAAAAGGGCTTCCAAAAATTTGTGTTGCGGACAACACAAAAACATTCTTATCGATTCAGTCCTCCTCCATAAAACCCATTCCTATCCTATTCTCTACTTCGGGAAATGAGAGCAAGGAATGCGTAAGAGGAAGCACATACGCGAATTTCTGCGGGTTTGACGTTCCTCTTAAAACAAGGGTTTCGGATTGCTGGATTGATGATTAGAAAAGATATTTAAAGCTTCACTTAGAAGAACTACTATGAGAAAAGTATTTTTTCTTTTATTTTTTATGAGTTTGCTTTTCTCTCAGCCTCCCTGCCCTGGCTGTGAGGAGCTTTTTAATGCTTATGAATCCGGGATTATTGCAGGTTTGGTTGAAAAAAATGTAGATATATACATGTATGCCGTTTATAATGGAGAAAGGCTTCCTGTTGGGAACGCAACCCTATTTATTGAAGTGTATAATGCAACTGGTGACCTTTATTCTAGGTGCAGGGTTTTTACAAATGAGAATGGAAAAGCGGTTTTTGACCTAACACCTTATAACGAAACATGCTCAGGAACAGGGATGGTAAGGGGGTGTACGATAGGTGTAAAGTTTTGCTGCTCCTCTTCTCCAAACTGCCTTCTCCAGCCCTGCCTAAACGAAAGTATAACCTCTTTTGAAGATGTTTCTCCATGCGGAGGGTTTAAACCAGCCCCATGGCCTGAGTCAGCATACATAAATAAAAATGGTCAGCCTATTTTTGCAACCCTTTCCCCAACATATGCCCAAGTCGTTTACATCCCAACACTCCTTCCTCCTCTTTTTGGAGGAACCGCACCTGCAATCTGCTTACCTCTTTTTATAATCGCAGGCATGCTTCTCGCTGCTTCCTATGCCACTGGTGGAAGCCCATTTTTCTGGTTTGATCTGAATACTTTAAGATTTATTACAGGCCAAAGAGCAAGAATAACAGGGAAGGGAGGGATTACTCTGCAACAGGCTAAGGTCGTGGCTAAGGTCGCCCCACATGCAAAAAAACTTGGCGGAAAAGCAGTTGAGTTAGGAAAGAAAGTTTCTTTTATTAAAAAAGCTGTTGAAGCAGTGGAAAAAGGCGTCTCTGTAACAACCAGAGCAGCTACCAAAGCGGTTGAAGCAATGGGAGGAATTGCGACAAAAATTCTTCCCGGTAGGGTAAAAGAAGGGTTGATAAGAGGAAGACCAGCATGGATAGCGGAGAATATGGGAATAGTAGAAGAAAGATTAAGAGGAGTTGGAAAAGGGAGGTTCTGGACAGGAAAGAAAGTGAAGGAGGGGGGCGGAGGAGGTGAGTTAAGGGCAGGCCAGCAGAGAGTAGCAATAGCAACAGGACAGTTTGGTGTAAGCCAGATATTTTCAGCGGCTTTGATGGTTGGTTTTGCACGTGGAAATATTGCTTCATTAGCTGAATTTTTTGGTGTCTCTGAGGCAATAGTGGGAGGACTAATGAGAGGAGCGGCAAGAGAGCAGCTAAAGTACCTAACAGAGAATTCATCCGAACTCCAAAAGCTTTTAGAAGGAAAGGAAGTAGATCCAAAAGATAAAAAGGCAATCTACTCAAACCTCTCAGAGTTGTACAGGGCATCAGCAAAAGCAGAAGAAGACGAAGCAAAAGCTCAATTATACACCCAACTCTCAAGAGCTTTTGGTCTTTGTTCAGAAATAGTAAACGATAAAGAATTGTTAAGCACAGAAGAAGGAAAAAAATTCATTGCCGAAATAACTGAGCAAACAAACCAAGCATTTTTATTAAGTAGAACCTTTGACCCAAAAATTATAGAGGCCGCTAATGAAGCAAGACAACGACTTCCTACAGTGCAGCAAGGAACTCCAGAATACCAAGACCTCCAAGCAAAAATAGATAAAGCCAAACCGTATGAAGATGCGCAAAATACACTTCAAATAATAGCTTCCTTATCAATTGCTTGGAAAGGAAACATACGGATTGGAGATGATATAATAAGTTTAGGGATGAACGAAGGAGAGTTAAGAGAGGCGAGAGAAATATTGATGGATGCGTATATGAATCGAGAGAAATATAAAGACGAAAAAAGTTTGCTTGCACCAATTATTGTTGCATTAAGAACGCCCGAAAAACAAATAACAGATGAGGATAAGAAACTGAGAGAGGATATAATAAAAGCGGCAAGTGGAGATGAGAAAGCATTGGAAAGAGTTAGGAATCAACTGTATCTAGAGCAAGAGAGACGTTTACTCGCGTATAATGCTGCACTAACGCTTTTGGAAGGTGGTGATATAAGTTCCTTTGATAAAGCAACCACATCCCGAGTTTTTGGTAATATTGTTGCGCTATCTTATAAATATGGTGGAGTGGAATATCAAGATGAGGTAAAAAAATTCCCAACTATTGAAGATAAAATACTATTCACTATGCAGTTTTTGGACTCGAATCCTCAGGTACAAGAACAAGTAGTGAAGGATATAAAGGAGCAAAACTCCAAACTTACTTTGGAGATTGACAATAACAAGAAAAAAATAGATCAAGGAATAAATCCTATGAACTTTAAAACAAAGATTTTACTATTAACGATTTGAATTAATCTCTTTGTTAAGATAGGGTTGAGTTAATAGCCATCCATCGCTAATTCGTTGCGCATATTGGCTGAAAGTTGCTAAGTCTTCCCAATCCATCGTGGCCAGTATCTTGAGCATTATACAAACATCTATACTTGAGTATGGGACCTGCCCTGTTTCCCTAAGCCAAAAATTTATTGCTTGTGTAGTGCTATCGCTTTTGGTTGAAGCATCTTTATATATCTCATCCGCCAATTCAGGGTTAACTATGGTTCCATCGATACCAAAGGTTTGGAAAGCGTCAACGTATCCTAACCAGAACTCAAGTTCTATTTTAATGCTATCCTGCCTAGATGTAGCTCCTTCGTTTATACTGAATCCTTTTCCTACTCCAACACCTCCACCTAAAAGAACCCCAGCAATTAAAGCCTTGTTTCCAAATCTCTCCACTATATCTTTAAACCTTTCAAAAATACCCGCTCTATTTTCTGTTTCTTTAGCATCCTCCTGTTTCCTTACTTTAACTTTTTCTACCATACTAATACACTAATTATGATATGCTAAGAAATAGTTAAAAACCTATCCCCTACCTGCTCCTAAAAATAACTGAGCAAACAAACCAAGCATTTTTATTAAGTAGAACCTTTGACCCAAAAATTCTAAAAGAGGCCGAGGAAGCAAAAAAACAACTTCCTACAGTGCAGCAAGGAACTCCAGAATACCAAGACCTCCAAGCAAAAATAGATAAAGCCAAACCGTATGAAGATGCGCAAAATACACTTCAAATAATAGCTTCCTTATCAATTGCTTGGAAAGGAAACATACGGATTGGAGATGATATAATAAGTTTAGGGATGAATGAAAAAGAACTAAAAGAAGCGAGAGAAAAGATAATCTCTTTATATGGAAAAGATTGGTCAGAACTAATGCCAGCAACAGAAATAGAAAGAAGCTTATATGCTGCTTATCTAACTAAATGGGAAGGAAAACTTCCTAATGAAAAACAGTTTGAGGAATGGAAAAGAGAACAAATAAGTTTGTATGAGAGAGCGGCGGATAAAGCAAAAGAAATAGCAGATTTATTGGAAAAAGGAGCGAGTCAGGAGGAGATAGAGAAGGCATTAATTGGTCTTGATTACGCCAGCATAAGTTTGTTAGCACAAGAATTTAATATACTTATGCCCACTTTGTCCACCTTTATATCTACTAATGCGCGGATATTTTTAGCTCAGGAGATCGCAGGAGTCGAAGTTGGAAAAAAATCAGATAATTTGACCAAAGATGAAGTCGCGGCTATACAAAATGCAATGCCAAAAGCTTTAGACATTTTTAATAAAGCAGGAACGGGTAATAAAGAGGCTTCTGATAGGGTAGCCCCATACTATGCAATGTCGATAGCGAATTTCATGATAGATGGGATAAGACTCCCATCCGTAGAAATCAGACCAAGTTCAGAACATCTTGCCAATATTATTACTGATCTAGATAAAAAACAAAATAAAGTAGAAGAGATGGGCAGTGTATATTTTAAACAGAATCTACTTATAGGATATTATTTCGCAGTTTCTACTGCCATTGGGCTTAAATCTATCATTGGCTTGCATATGGAATAGTAGCATAAAATATTAGCAATAACTTAAAGTCCTCGTTTGTACATTTTCCATCTCTAAAACTGTTGCTGAGAAGATTACTAAAAACTTTTACCCACATCTCTGGATCGCTACTTCCAGTGGCTTCTTTAAGTGTAGCTCTTGCAACGTCTATACTATCTTGTTTCGTAGTGCATCGAGAGTAGATCTTATCGCAGAGTTCTGTGAAAACTTGACCATAAATCGGGTCAGATTCTTCAAGGACTGACTTCATACCATCTAGGCTGACGAGACTCCACTCTCCAAATAACAGAGCAGATAATAAGATTCCTGTCTTTGGTGATGTGTTTTTTACTTTTAGTTCAACTCTCTCTTTAAACCTCTCAAAATTTCTCCTAATCTTATCAGAAAACTTATCTCCCTTATCCTTCCTCTCTTTTACACCTATCATCATATACCATAATATGCTAAGAAATAGTTAAAAACCTATCCCCTACCTGCTCCTAAAAATAACTGAGCAAACAAACCAAGCATTTTTATTAAGTAGAACCTTTGACCCAAAAATTATAGAGGCCGCTAATGAAGCAAAAAAACAACTTCCTACAGTGCAGCAAGGAACTCCAGAATACCAAGACCTCCAAGCAACAATAGATAAAGCCAAACCGTATGAAGAGGCGCAAAATACACTTCAAATAATAGCTTCCTTATCAATTGCTTGGAAAGGAAACATACGGATTGGAGATGATGTAATAAGTTTAGGGATGAACGAAGGAGAGTTAAGAGAGGCGAGAAAAATATTGATGGATGCGTATATGAATCCGGAGAAATATAAGGCAGAAAAAACAGTATATGGATTATTGGCTATTACACTTACAGCAGATCCTGAGAAACTTACAGATGAAAAAGACATCAAGCTTAGAAGAGATCTTGATAGAGCAATTAACGGAGATGAAAAAGCACTCAGAGAACTTCAGAACTACTTTAGAGAAAAAGCACATGACTATGACCTTGCTTATAATGTTTTAACTGGAAATGTTGACTATCAAAATCTAGATGAAGAAGACAAAAAAACAACACTACGCGGTTTGTATGTAGGAGGCGAATTCGAACCATACCTGTTGCATAAAATATCCACATTATATCCCTACTTGATGAACATAGAAACTTTTAACCTACAAGACTTTACAAAAGTATTAGGAGACATTGGAGTTGACCAAGCTACTTTTGCTAGCGAGAGAAGAGACATTAGAGATGTCTACTCTAGCCCACCAAAAAGTTTGAAGGAATTAAAAATTCGAATCCTGTGTGCATATTAGACATACATAGTTATTAATAAAGTTTTACTTTATTTGTTTTTTATTTGGGAACCAACTCTGTTCTACCGTCGCTACTTGTTCTACCGTATAATCCAAGGAGTATTGTAATGTAGTATGGTGGTTGGTCGTTTCCAGCTCCGTCCCCCATTATTATCAGTAGTTCTTCAAGAGTAGGTTCTGGAATTATCCGTCCCCACTCATCAGCAAACGGTATATGCCCTATTATGGATCCCCATCTTGCAGCCATATACATGGCTAGACAAGTTATACTATCGTCTCTTGTCGTTGCACCCTTATAAATATGGGCCCTTAATTCATCTATGCTCATTTTTTCGATCTCAGAAGTAGATAAGATATAGTATGTTCTACTACCTATATTGTATGTTCTAATTCCATCACTCGCACACCCTAGACCTACTCCAATCCCAACTCCACCTAAAATAATTGCCTTCTTCCCCAATCCCTCAACCTTATCCTTAAACCTCTCAAAATTTCTCCTAATTTTATCAGAAAACTTAACTTCCTTATCCTTCCTCTCTTTTACACCTATCACCATATACTATAATATCCTCCTAAGTGCTTAAAAACCTATCCCCAAGCGAGCGTATGCGAGCGTGATTGCGGAGGGGGTGGGGAGTATCGTAGAACATGGGGGAGGTCGCCAAAAGAAAACCTCCTACGACCTCCCCTGGGTTCCGCAGGGATGAACGAAGGAGAGTTAAGAGAGGCGAGAAAAATATTGATGGATGCGTATATGAATCCGGAGAAATATAGAGCGGAAAGAGAAGCTATTTCATTAATAACAGAGGTTCGTATTAAAAAACCAGAAGAATTAACAACCCAAGATGAAGAATTGTTAACTCTCACAGAAAGAGCACTTAAAGGAGATAAAAAAGCTATGAAGGAATTGATAGCTGAATTGAGTAGCTATAATAATACAAGATTGAATAATGTAACTACTACTCTTGAATTTATTCAACAAGACCCATCTACAATGAGTGAGGAGGATAGGTTGCAACGGGGTCGGGATATACTTGGTTTTGTTATTGCTAGTGGAGGTAACTTTGAAAAAGATGATGCTAAAATTGCACTATTATTATTCTTTAAAACAGAACAATATAGTGACGAAGAAAAAAAACAATTAGAAAAACTTTCTGAAAAGTATTACCAAACTGCTGTAGAGGGCGCTAAGGGAAAACAGAAATCTTTACAATCCGCAACAAATATCTTGGAAAATTTAAATAGAAATTCGCTTGCTATTTATCTTTTGCTTCCAACTTCTACCAGATAAGGCCAATAAGGACTATTTCGTATTATGTACCAATCTGTTTTTATCTGCTCAGCCTTATTTGGGTGAGTTTTTATGTACCATTCAAGTTCAGTATCACTCTTGGGGAATAAATTGTAGTGCAACTTAAAATAATCAATTATCGTTTTAATTGTATCCTCTCTTGTTTGGGGTTGGTTATATGGGAAAGTCTTGATTGACCCTGCTGTTTGAACACTATCGAGCCACGTTAACGCATCAGAATAGCTCATACCATATTCCATATAAAGACGATAAGCAGCCACTCCTGTTACTTTAAACCAATCATAATAATAACCATAAGTCAATCCCATAAACCTTGGTTTACTCCAGTCTATATAAGTAGAATCTATATGAACAGAGCTTGTATCTATAACTAAAGAATCTGCCTGCTGGGCTCCAGCCTTGCCAGATAAAATTCCAGTTCCGATTATTCCAGCAACCAAAACATCCCTTCCTTTAAATCCTAAGTTTCTAGCAAATTCCCTAAATTTCTTGGTAAATCCAAACTCTCTCGTTTTTCCATCTACTATCATACTAATACACTAATTATAATATGCTAAGAAATAGTTAAAAACCTATCCCCTACCTGCTCCTAAAAATAACTGAGCAAACAAACCAAGCATTTTTATTAAGTAGAACCTTTGACCCAAATATTCTAAAAGAGGCCGAGGAAGCAAGAAAAGCAATATTTACAGTAGAGAAAGAAACTCCAGAATACCAAGACCTCCAAGCAACAATAGATAAAGCCAAACCGTATGAAGAGGCGCAAAATACACTTCAAATAATAGCTTCCTTATCAATTGCTTGGAAAGGAAACATACGGATTGGAGATGATGTAATAAGTTTAGGGATGAACGAAGGAGAGTTAAGAGAGGCGAGAAAAATATTGATGGATGCGTATATGAATCCGGAGAAATATAGAGCGGAAAGAGAAGAGTATAGTATACTAAGCGCTACTCTTGGAGCAGATCCTAAAAAACTTACAGGGGAAGATATAGAACTTAGAAAATCCCTTGATAAAGCACTTAAAGGGGATGAAAAAGCACTTAAAAAAGTTCAGAGCTACTTTGATAAAAGAGCGGACGAGTATCGACTTGCCTATGCTGTTTTAACTGGAGGGACTACTTATCAAGAATTGAGTGATGAAGACAAAATAGCAGCGTTTCGTGGGCTGAGTGGGCTAGCGAGTGAGTATATAACTAAAGCTCAGGGCGAACTTTCTTTTGTTCCAGATGGAAAAGAAAAAGAAGAGAAAATGAGGAAATTGGATGACGCTGCATCGTTTTTAAAACCAGAAACCTTTGACCCGCAAGGTTTTACCCAAGCATTTAAAGAGGGAGGTTGTGACCTAACTCAATTTCTCGATAGGATAACAAAAAATAAGGATGCGTGGTCTAAGCCACCAGAAAATGTAAGCGATTTGAAGCTCTATGTTTTACTTGGCGGATTTTAGTTTTTTCTTTATGAGAGAATAATTATTTTTTTTCTAACTTTTCTTCTTTTTTAATCGTTTCTAACGCTTCTATTAATAACTTGTAATAGTCTCTTTCCGCAATGATATATACAAAAAACTTTCTTTGAGACTCCAACATAGGCATACTAAAGAACTCTTCTTCAGTTGGTATGAACCCCCATATTTCACATATAAACTTACCTAGACCGAGTAGGCTGTCCTCTCTTGTTACTGCTCCACGATATACATACTGCCTAAATTCATCCAGGCTAATTGAGTCGGCAGTCGTAACATTGTAGTACGAATAAATACTGTCATCCTTACTCGCACACCCTAGACCTACTCCAATCCCGACTCCACCTAAAATAATTGCCTTCTTCCCCAATCCCTCAACCTTATCCTTAAACCTCTCAAAATTTCTCCTAATTTTATCAGAAAACTTAACTTCCTTATCCTTCCTCTCTTTTACACCTATCACCATATACTATAATATCCTCCTAAGTGCTTAAAAACCTATCCCCAAGCGAGCGTATGCGAGCGTGATTGCGGAGGGGAAGTAGCATAGAGCACGGAAGACATCATCTAGAACATTATTTAACCTAACCTAAGTTTTGCTTTAACCCACATTAGATATCTTAGAGGGGTTTGGTACACTATTTGTATGTTGTTTCGTCCCTTCGTTTGATATCCGTTACTACAATCAGATAATTTGTAAAATCAACCCAATATAGAACTCTAAATTTTCCTATTCTTATTCTGTAATGTCCTTCTCCTTTTGAAAGTTTCTTTATATCATATGACTTTGCAGGTACCGGGTCATACTGTAGATGAACCAGAACCTTTTTTACATTATTTCTTATGCGTGCATCTAACTTTCTAAGCTGCTTTATTACCTGCTTGTGTATAATAATCCTGAATTCCCTCATATTCAAAATTCCTCTAATGCTTTGTTGAGTGGGATTCCCATTCCTTTTAATGCTTCTTTCTTTCTTTTTTCGAGTTGTTTAATCTCCCTCTCTGATACTTCTTCTATCTCGACAACCGCGTACTTAATTTCCTTTATCTCTTCCTCTATTCTAAGTATTCTTTTGTACATTTCCTTAAGCAAATTTACGTTCACAGTAATAGTCTCCACGTTTTCACCTTTGATATATACTCATCCTAACCTTAAAAATATTTCGCCTAATGAATGGGCCTCCTTTTCTCCATATATTGAATGTAATTCAGAACTAATGCCAGCAACAGAAATAGAAAGAAGCTTATATGCTGCTTATCTAACTAAATGGAAAGGAAAACTTCCTAATGAAAAACAGTTTGAGGAATGGAAAAGAGAACAAATAAGTTTGTATGAGAGAGCGGCAACAGTTTCAGAACAGATTGCAGCAATATTAGAAAATAAAGAATTGAGTGAAGAGGATAAAAGAACACAGATTGAAGAAATTTTAAGAAAAGATCCGGAGGCGGGGGAGAAGCTCACAAAAAAAATCAAACAAGAAACCCCAGGGTTTTCTGAAGTTTATTACATAGGGGTGGGATTACGTACTTCTATTGCTGATGATTTTATTTCCAAAGGAGAAAGTACTGAACTAGCACTACAAAAAGCTGACGATTTAATACAACAATACTCTACTGACCCTCAAGTAAAACAGCAACTTGATGAGAAATATGGAATAAGGGCCTGGTCAGTAATGTTGTCCTCTATGGAATCAGGACAATTGTCAGAATATGGGAAAACTTTTTCTCAAAGCTCAAATAAGTTGAATTTATTTAAGTACGATAAATCTGCAATAAAAATGAACATACTTATAGGCTATGCTGGAGGAGTGGTGGCAGTTCCAGAACTGAAAAAACAAGCTGGAGAAGAGTTGAATGCATTAAAAGAACAATTCAAGGAAGGTAAATGAGCCTTATTTAATAAGAGGAGCACCGTCTTTTGCGCGTTGAATTAGAGTATCTACATACGGTGACGTAGCTACCCTTAAACCGTACAAATCATCTCTGCTAACGTTAAAAGGTGGTGGACCACTTGGAGGATAAGTTCTTTCATAATCTACATTCTCCCCTCTTATTAATTTTTCCCAAATTAATGGATCTTTACTTCCAGTTGTTTTCCACCAGAAAATAGCCACCATAGCTATTGAATCCTCTTTTGTGTAACACAAACTGTACAGGTCCATGTTTTCTACAAATTCATCAATCGTTATCCGTCCACTTTGAACCTGATCTAGTGTGTACTGTTTTGGACTAACTCCATCACTCGCACACCCTAGACCTACTCCAATCCCAACTCCACCTAAAATAATTGCCTTCTTCCCCAATCCCTCAACCTTATCCTTAAACCTCTCAAAATTCCTTCTAATTTTATCAGAAAACTTAACTTCCTTATCCTTCCTCTCTTTTACACCTATCACCATATACTATAATATCCTCCTAAGTGCTTAAAAACCTATCCCCAAGCGAGCGTATGCGAGCGTGATTGCGGAGGGGGTGGGGAGTATCGTAGAACATGGGGGAGGTCGCCAAAAGAAAACCTCCTACGACCTCCCCTGGGTTCCGCGAGCGTGATTGCGGGGATGCGTTATACCTATTTGTTCAGACTTCCGACCATTTTTAGCTATTTTTGGTCGGTTTTTTGAACAAATCCCAATACCATTAGGCTATTGTCATCCATCACTACTCCTTTTTTACCCAACTGCTCAGCTGTTTTTGAACCGCCACCAATTTCAAAAATCAGTGTGCTATCTTCTAGTTTTACTATGTAATCCGGATTCTTCTTCATTTTTTTTGGAATAAAAATAGGATGGCCCAAGCTTGCCATGTGGAAAAGGAAGTATTCCTCCCTGAGCGCTCCGAATTCAGGTTCTTTCATCAATTGTTCTGCAAAAGCACTTCTCAGGTTAGGATGGGAAAAGAGCAGCTTCATCGTTCCCTTTGCTTCGGATTTTGGTGTTTTTTCCTCAATGCTTCGCAAGATTTCAAGTTCTTTTAGCATGCTGATTGTTTCATACACTGTGGATTTTGCATAACCGCTCATAGAAGAAAATGAGGTGTAGCTGAATTCTCCGGGCTTCGAGAGTGAGAGAAAACCCAAAAGACGTTCTGCAACATCTACTTTATTCTTAGTAAGGCTGAACTCTGCGAGGGCATCCTCATATATCATGCGTTTAATAAGTTTGAAGATCGCCCCTTTCTCGCTTACGGTCATGGGAAACCCACCGGTAGAGAAATAGTTCTTGTAGTATCTATCCACCTTTGGATGCGCTGCCAGCCATCTGATCGCTGACTTTTTGTTCACGACCTCGTCCATCGTTGCTGAGTACCTCTCATTTTCCCGTAGATAGAAAAACTCCCCAAAGGTTAGAAGGGGGAGTTGAAAATCAACAGCCCGTCTTCCAAGGAGTATGCCCCCTTTTTTAATCGCTGCTGTAGAAGATCCAGAGGCGATAACGCGGATGCCGAAATCATCATAAATGTTCTTTGATTCTTCGATCCATCTTGGGTACCTATGTATCTCGTCTATGAATATTGGGTCATACCCCTCCCTGTATGCTTGTTCAACAATGGCGTATATCGTTGAGGTTTTTACTAATATAGAATCGGCTGAGAAGTAAAAAGCTCCATTCATTTCACTGAACAGCTGAAGCATCAATGTTGTTTTCCCAACACCTCTAATTCCAGAGAGTAGTACGATAGGGAACTTGCCAGACTTTCTTTTTATTACTAATTCCTTAAGTTTTTCATATGCAAATCTTTTCCTGTATGTACTAACGGCTGCAGCGTTTTCCAGAGCAATCCTGTACAGTCTATCTAGCTCTACCATGATTATACTGGGCAGCGAAGGTTTTTTAAAGTTTGTTCAGACTTCCGACCATTTTTAGCTATTTTTGGTCGGTTTTTTGAACACTTTTTTCTACCCCATGTGTTTTCTGCGTAATGTTCGCAAAAAGTTCCAAAATTTAAAAAAATTGGTCTAAAATGCGACTATTTAAAAAACTTTTGTCTCAAAATCATCCTATGGAGGAGTTGGATATAACTGAGTTGAGGGTGATCGCACTCTCATTGTACAATTCCGTGAAGGAGTTTAAGAGAAGAGATGTTGTGCACACCATTCTTTCCTCTCTGAAAAAAAAGCCAAGGATTAAGCTTCTTAGGGGGTTTAGAGGGGTTGGAAAAACAACAGCCATGCTTCATGCGTTTGGTGAAAATAAAGAAAGGTCTATCTACTTTTCAACCGATAATCCAGTGGTGAAGAGGTATGGGATATACAGCATAGCAAAGACAGCGATAAAGAATGGATTTGTACTTCTTTTCATGGATGAGGTTCATACATATCCAAAATGGAGAGAGGAGATAAAAGCATTGCATGATGAATTCCCATCCATATGGATAGTTGCGAGCGGGAGTGCTCCTCTTGCATTCGTTCCTGAAAGAAGAGAAGAGCTCATATGCCTCCATGAGATGGACATGGGGGAGTGGATACTACTTAAAACCGGAAAAAGTATTTATGCGGGTGAGGAATGGATGGATGGGGAGAGGGCGATGGAGTTTATTGCAGCAAATAATGAAGCTGCGATCAACCTTCAACCCTACGCGCGGATTGGCGGGTTTCCTCTTTCCCTTGATATGGATGAGGAAAAAGCATTGGATGCGATCTACAACTCCATAAGGAAATCTATAAGAGAGGATGCGGTTTTCTTTCTTAAAATGTCAAAAGAGAAAGTTTTTGCTATGGAAAACCTGCTCAATTTTCTCGCTACCTCAAAGCCAGGGGAGCTTAGCATTACCTCACTCTCTTCTAGTTTGCATGTTTCTAAGACTGTGGTGTACGAGATAGTGGATGCGCTTGCTGGAATGGAAATAATCCGTGTAATCAGGCCGTACAGAAGGGGTGCGTCTCTTGTGCGTGCAGAGCCTAAGCTTCTTTTTTTCCATCCAAATATGAGGTATGCTATCTGCAAGCAGCTTGGGAAACAACCTGAAATAGGAGCGGTTAGAGAGGAGCTTGCTGTTTTTGGTCTTTCGGAGCGAGGATGGCTGGTCCATACGATTAAGGGTGAGAAGAAATCACCAGATTATATAATAGAAAGGGGAGGGGAGAGAGTAGTAGTAGAAATAGGAGGAGAGGAAAAAGGAAGGATGCAGCTTAGGGAATTCCCTAAGGGGATTGTTATAAAGGAGCACCAGCTGATCCCGCTTTTGGTCGCAAAAAGTTCCAAAATTTAATAAAATTGGTCTAAAATGCGACTATTTTACGGTGGGTCGGGGTAGCTAAACAATTTTAAACCTTTTAATTCAATCCTCATTGGTGTTATTATGAAAATAGAAAGCATAAAAGCAAGGATGATTTTGGATTCAAGAGGAAACCCAACAGTAGAAGTGGATGTAAAAACAAAAAAAGGTTTTGGAAGGGCAGCAGCCCCATCCGGTGCTTCAAAGGGAGCACATGAGGCAATAGAGCTTAGAGACGGAGGAAAGGAATGGCATGGAAAAGGGGTGAAAAAAGCAATAGAGAGCGTAAACAGAATAATCGGACCTGCATTAAAAGGAATGGATGTTGGCGAGCAGGAGGAGATAGATAGAAAGATGATAGAGCTCGATGGGACAGAAAACAAATCCAGATTAGGCGCGAACGCAATCGTTGCGACCTCCATGGCTGTGCTGAAAGCAGCGGCTTGCTCTGAAGGAAAAGAGGTTTTTGAGCATCTGGGAGGGAAACTTCTTCCCATTCCGATGTTGAATGTTATAAACGGAGGGGGGCATGCAGGAAACAATTTATCCATTCAGGAGTTTATGCTGTTCCCGGCAAGCGTAAAATCATTTGCTGAGGCGATGCAGGCAGCAAGCGAAATCTATCAGCAGCTTAGAAACAATCTCGTCAAGAAATATGGAAAGAGCGCAAGAAATGTTGGGGATGAGGGGGGGTTTGCACCGAACATGAAAGAGGTAAGGGAGGCTTTTGAGATTTTGGTTGGAGCGATAGAAGAAACCGGTTATCCAAACAAGGTTTTCATTGCAATAGATTCTGCGGCAACGAGCTTTTACGAAAACGGAAAATACAAAATAGATGGAAAAGCAATAGACCGAGAGGAACTGCTTGAAATGTACATCGAGCTTGTAAAAACCTATCCCATAAAAAGCATAGAAGACCCTTTTTACGAAGAGGATTTTGAGGGATTTGCTGAGCTGAATAGGAAAATTGGAAAAGGTGTGCAGATTGTTGGTGATGATTTGGTTGTTACAAACCCTAAGAGAATAAAGATTGCTTTGGAAAAAAATGCGATGAATGCCCTTCTCCTAAAAGTGAATCAGATAGGAACGGTTACAGAGGCGATAGAGGCTGCGGAAATGATGAGAAGAAGAGGGATGAATGTTGTTGTGAGCCATAGAAGCGGTGAAACAGAGGATACTTTCATCTCCCATTTTGTTGTTGGAAAGGAATACGGAATGATAAAGACAGGTGCGCCCGCAAGAGGCGAAAGGACAGCAAAGTATAATGAACTGTTGAGAATAGAAGAGAGGGTTGGTGGTAAGTACGCGAGGTTTAAACTTTAGCGAGATAGCTTACTATATTGCGAAGGCAGTGGTGTGGCTAGCAGATATTGTTTATTTTTTTGCTTTGGTTTTTGCCTCACAAAATTTCATTATTGTTGGTGGGATATTTTTTATTTTTCTGATTTTTCAAACAATAGAACTTTCGCTTTCACTAAAACATAGAAAGGAAATGGAAAAACTTTTGGAAGGGGATATGGTTTCTGAAGCAGCAAAGTTTTTCTACCTTCCAGCAATATTCCTTCTCTTTTACTTTCTTCTTGCTTCAAGGTATGAAATATTTTTTGCCTTTGCGTTAGGATTGATAGCATTCATAAAAATGTCAGCCTATCTTATAAAGCGATACTATGCAGAGAGAGCGCTGCCCACGCGCCGAATTAAAAAGAGAAGGCTTTTATAACTTTCTTAAAATAAAAAACCTTTACTGCCCTGGTGGTGTAACGGTTAGCATAACGGACTGTCACTCCGTTGACCCGGGTTCGAAGAGCCCTTTCTTGCTGGCAAAAAGCGCTTCAGCGGAAAAGGTTCGGAAATCCCGGCCAGGGCGTATGCTTGTTTCAAAGTACAGGCCAAGAAAGGTTAGCGAAATTATCGGAAATGACAATGTTAAACAAGAGGTTGTAAGATGGCTTCTAAGATGGCTTAAAGGAGAGAAACAGAAACCAATCCTTCTATGGGGCCCTTCTGGAATAGGTAAGACATCCTTAGCTCTCGCAATCGCAGAAGAGCACGACCTCCAGCTCGTAGAACTAAACGCAAGCGAGATGAGAGATAAGGCGAATATGGAGAGAATAGTCGGTGGAGCGATGCTCTCCTCCCAGCTTTTCGGAAAAGGAAAACTTATTCTTATAGATGATGTAGATGCGATGGCAGCAGAAGAGGATAGAGGAGGAGTAACTGAGCTGGCATTACAAATAAAGCATGTGAACGCGCCAGTCATCCTTACAGCGGAAAACTATTGGGATAGGAAGATCGCGCCGCTTAGAACAGAGGTGCATGCACTAGAGATGAAAAGAGTCTCCCCTGGAGCCGTTGCCTCATTTCTTAAAGAAATTTCAAAAAAGGAGAAAATAGGACTAAGCGAAAAGGAAATAAACGAAATAGCGAAAAATTGCGAAGGGGATGTACGGAGCGCGCTTAACGATTTGGAAATAAAGATGCAGGGAAAAAGGGACAGGAAAAAGGAGATATTCGAAGTTATGAAAACAATCTTCAAATCGAGCAGCTTTTCGGAAATAGCAAGGGTTGTGTGGATGGCGGATGTTGACCACGACCTTCTTAAACTCTGGATAGACCAAAACATACCAATAGAATACGAGAGCAGGAGGGATGTTGGTTCTGCGTACAACTGGCTTAGCAGGGCAGATGTTTTTGATGGTAGGATAATAAAAAGGCAGTGTTGGGATTTACTTCGCTACTCAACTTCACTTATGTCTGCGGGGGTCGGATTTGCAAAAGAGAAACCATACATAAAGTTCACAAAATATCAGTACCCAACATACATGAGAAAGATGACCCAAACAATGATTGCAAGGAGAATGAGAAAAGCAGTTTTTCTGAAACTTGGAAGAAAGGTGCATCTCTCCTCAAAACGTGCATCTGAGATGGCAGAGATTTTTAAGGAGATTGCGAAAAAAAGCAAAGAAGAGTTTCTTGATTTTTATCGGCTTGATGAGGAGGAGATTGAGTTTCTGACAAAGCTATGAGAAGGTTTAAAAGCATTTCCTCCGAATAGAAAGCGACGAAAATGTTCTGGGGGATTTAAATGGGAATAAAAATTGGAAAGGAAAAAATAAAAAGGGAAGAGGGATACCTCTACTACATCGGAAAGGACGGCTATGTGTGGGCAGCACCGATGAAATCGTACAAGGGCGGAAGGAAAAAGAGAGTGGGAACTGAGAAAATAACGAAAAAGGAGGGCTACCTGTACTACATAGGAAAAGACGGCTATGTTTACATGGCAAAGATGAAGGTGGGCGGCGGGAAGAGAAAAAAGAAAAAGGGCAAAAAAAGATGAGCTAAGTATTTTTCTTTTACTTTTTTTGTTTTCCTAAGTTTTTATTTTTTATAACAGAATACCTATACATTTAAATAGCTTCCCAAATAAAAAATTAAATGCGGTTTCTGTGTAAAGGGGGAGGAAACTGGTCGCCTTGCCAGCACCTAACGGTGCTGGCCTTTTTCTGTCCAAAACTTCAAAATCTTCTCATTCCAGGTTAGAACATCCCTTATCGTTTCAAGTATAACAAGAATTACAAAAAGTATGGCCCTTTGCATCATATCATCTGAGTATATCAAAAATGCTGCCACTATTGATATTGGTATGATAAGCAGAAAACGGATTGCCTGTTTTTTGAATATGTCCATCGCATACATTTTTTAACTAATATTTTTTAAAGCAATTGTATGGCTGTTGAGATAGATGGAAGCTATGGTGAGGGAGGAGGGCAGATTTTAAGAACAGCCCTTTCGCTTGCCTCCATAACGCAGAAAGAGGTGAGAGTAAAAAATATAAGGGCAAACAGAACCCCACCGGGTTTGAAAAACCAGCACCTTACCGTTGCAAGGGCGATACGAAAAATATGCCGGGGGGAGCTGGAAGGGGATTTCTTGGGAAGCAAAGAGTTAAGGTTTAAACCAGGTCAGATAGTTGGAGGGAGGTATGAGTTTAACATAGGAACAGCCGGCTCCATCACACTCCTTTTTCAGGCGATCCTTCCTGTTCTCCTTTATGCAAACAAACCATCCGAGGTTGTTGCGATCGGTGGAACGCATGTGAAAAGAAGCCCCACATGGGAGTATTTTGAGAACGTTTTTTTGAAAGCATTGAATTATATGGGTGTGGAGGTAGGAGGAAAGCTTATTATTCCGGGTTATTACCCAGAGGGAGGAGGAAAGGCCATGCTATTCGTCAAACCCTCCATGCCGAAAAAAACAGAATCTTGGCCAACTGAAAAACACGTGAAAGCAGTAATAAGAATAGCAAACCTACCCATGCACGTTGCAATCCGGGAGAAAAAGATATTCTTTGAGCATGGGTTTGAGGATGTTTCCATAATCGAAGATAAGGTCCCAAACACCGGGAATGCGGTTACTGCATGGAGGGGGTTTGTTGGTGGAAGCTCGGTTGGGGAGAAAGGAAAACGCGCTGAAGAAGTTGCGAAGGAAGTTTTGGAGGATATATTGGAAAAGGATGCTGAGGTGGACCGGCACTTGGCTGACCAGCTGATGGTTTATGGTTCGCTTGCAGGTGGAATGAGATATAAAACAACCATGATTACAGAGCATGCAAGAACGAATGCGTATATTATAAAAATGTTTGTTGAGAATGAGATAAAGATTGAAGGAAATGAGGTCCACATAGGTGAGAAGGAATGCTGATGCTCGATATAAAAGGAATAGTTGCTGCCTTTATAATCGGTGTCATAGTTTACATTTTCGGGGGGGCTGAGAAACTTTTTCTTCTCATTGCTTTCCTCGCATTCTCCATATTCGTTACGAGATATGACTACTACAACAAGAAAGAGATGGGCGTGTACGACTACGAACGGGGTTGGAAGAATGTCCTCTCAAATGGATTTTTTCCAACAGTGTTCGCGGTTCTTTCACCAGTTCTCGGTCCATACCCATTCATCTCTTCTGTAGCCGCGATAACCGCAGACAAGTTCAGCTCTGAGCTTGGGATATTCGGTGGAAATCCATATGATGTATTCACGCTGAAAAAAGTAAAGCCGGGAACAAGCGGGGCTGTGAGCGCGCTGGGGTTTCTTGCAAGCTTTGCGGGCGCATCCCTCACAGCACTCACCGCCATGGCAATCTTTTCGCTCTCTTCTGTAGTTGCGTTAAAGCTTGCTTTTTTTGGTTTTGTTGGATGCTTTGCAGACAGCGTTGCGGGTGCATTTGAGGAAAGGGGTTTTGGAACAAAAGAAACGAGCAACCTTGCCGGTGCATTTGTAGGCGGGTTGCTGGGGGTGTTAGTATGAAGTGTTTTGTTTTGTGTGGAGGGGAAGGAACGAGGTTAAGGCCTTATACCTACATGCTTCCCAAATCCATGCTTCCGGTTGGGAACAAGCCAATCCTTGAATATGTTGTGAGAAATCTTATAAAAAACGGACTGGATGAGCTTGTGTTTACTGTCGGGTATAAGTACGAGCCTATAAAGGAATATTTTGGGAATGGAAAGAGGTTTGGCGTAAAAATAGAATACCTTATTGAGGAGAAGCCAAGAAACACTGCTGGTTCAATCCTCCCATACAAAAACAAAATAGATGGGGATTTTGTTGTTGTGATGGGGGACCAGCTTACAAACATGAACATAAGGAAGATGATAGAAAGCCATAAGAAAACCGGGGCGCTTGCAACAGTTGCTTTTGTTGAGCAGAAAAAAATTCTTGAGTACGGCGTTGGAAAGGTAGAAAACGGAAGGGTTGTTGAGTTTGTAGAAAAACCAATCTTCACAAACTACATAAACACGGCAAACTATGTTTTCAGCAAGGAGGCTTTTAGATACATAAATGAGAATGAGGATTTTGCAAAGGATGTTCTCCCAAGAATGCTCAAGTCCAAAGAAAGAATAAACGCCTTCATCTCAACAGATTTTTGGATGGATATAGGAAGGGTGCAGGATTACGAGAGAGCAAACGAGCTTTTCAGCGCCATAAATTTCGCTAAAGATATAGAGCAATAACAACCAACGCAAAAAATCCTTCTAAAAGAATGAAGAATAAAACCAAATTTTTCTCGCTTATCCCACCAGCAATTTTCATCACCAGTTGCGCAAACCCCCTCACCTTTCCCTCAACCGGATAGAGCTTCCCGTTTTTTATTTCCCCCCACCATTTTGTACTCGGGAAGCCATTCCACGCCTTTATGAAAAAGTCTATTACATACGGGATCATGAGTATGGCTCCTGCGGATTCAAGGTTTCCTATTATCACGCCAGCAGCAAGGGTTGCGCCTATCGCTAAGTTCCCAACATCCCCGGGGAATATCTTTGCAGGGAATTTGTTGTTAAAAAAGAAGCCGATGAGAGCACCGAGCATGGGAACAAACAGAACAGCCATATCATCATTTCCATGGGTAAGCGCGATTAAGCTCATCACAGAAAAAATAACAATTCCCATTCCTGCCTCCAACCCATTAAACCCGGCAAGCATATTCGTAAGGTTTGATGCAACAGCCAATCCTATTGGAATGAGAACAAAAATATAGAACAATCCAAAATCAATCTCACCTATAAATGGAATGGTCATGGATGTGCTTCCTGCTGCGCTCATCGCAACAAGAGGAACGGCTGCAAGGAGGGGGAGAAATGCCTTTGCCCATTGAGGCAAGCTTATGAGGTCATCAACTATACCCATGTAAGAAACAGAGAGGATGGAAAGAAGTGCTGCAACAACAAAAAGAATATTTATGTTCAACGCAGTAATCCCAAAAGTGTAGAGTGCTAGGGCAAGGAGAACCCCTCCAACAAAAGCACCAACAAACCCAATTCCACCCATCTCAGCAACTTCTGGTCTATCCTTTTTGTTTATATCCTTTCCAGTTATCCCAACCCTTTTCATTTTTTTTGATAGGTATAGGGTTAGAAAGTAGGAAACGAATAAAGAGAAAAAGAAAAGAGGGATGTATGCAAAAGAGGTCATTCTACTACCACCACTTTTCCCCCATCATTTTCGTACCAAACCTTTCCTTTAACGAGCGCATTATAAAGAATGCTGTTTTCAATCCCCCGTACAACAATTATCCTATTTGCTGGGTCCTCCAGGCTTTTGTTTTCTAGTAGAAGGAAGATTTTTGTAAACGGAACCTCAAAATACCCTTTTTTTGTGTACATCACTCCGTCCCCCATCCCTCCTTGGGCGGAATTAAAAACAAGGATGTAATTCTCATTTCCAAAAACATACGTCCATCCTGTTTGTGTACTTTCCTTTCCTCTATAAGAAAGCACATAGTAAACATTATTACTTGCGGCATCGAGCGATTTTCCAGAAAGAATGACCTTTCCTTTCCAGTTATTTTCAAATGGGTTTATGATGGTTGCCTCTCTTCCGGTTGCGTATTTAAAAGCATTGGGGAATGCGGTTATGCTGCAATCCGGACAGTTTTTGAAAAGCTCTATTTCATATCCTGTTGGAACCTGAAGAGAAAGTAGAACAGATTTTTGCTCATATGCCGCTGCGGTTGAAAAAAGCGCAGAGGCGAGGACTATCGCGGCTGCGATGGGGTAGAGAAAATTTTTTATTGAGAAATGATAGACGGCAACAACGATCATCCCAAGCGCTCCGAACGCGACAGCCGCGCCAATGTTTGGCCAGGAGAGCATAAGACCAGAGAAGAAAAGAAGAGACACCCACATAGAACGTGTGTTTCTTATGCTTTCTTTTATGAATGACTGAAAGCCATTTGCAGAAAGAAATGCCATTGAAAAAACAACTGCTGGCGAGAAGGCGAGCGCAAGGGAGAGAAGGAAACTGTAGGCCTCATCCCTAAGGTCTTTTACCCGGAAGCCAGCAAGCGCAATCGCCCCAAGCGGAAGGGTTGCGCCAAGCAATCTTAGGTCATACTCTGCTGTGCTCTTTGGAAGAGCAAGGGCTAGCGGTATGAGACATAGAATCATCAGGGCTATGAATATTCTCTTTTTTGTATTAAAATAATAGTAAAGAAAAAGTGGAGCCAATGCCGCTGCTGAGGATGGCAGAATTGCTACCGCGATCGCAGAAGGAACAAGCGCAGAGAGGGAGGGAAGAATGTAGATTGCTATTGAGAGGAAGAGAGAGGAGAGGATAAAAGCCGGAAAGGGAGCGTATGCGATGTTAATAATAACTATTGGAGAAAAAACAAACGCGGCTGTTGCGATGAATGAGGCAAGCCGCTCATATTTTTTCCTTAGCGCGGAGTAAAGAATGAGCGCTGAAGCAAGCATAGTTCCAACGAAAATCGTCTTCACATACATCACATCAATTTTTATGTTTAGAGAGTTCAAAAAATCAAAAGCCCTCTCATCCATACTGTCTAGTCCATACAGCAGAAACATGGAAACAACAACAAGAGCAATCAACCCATAATAAAACTTTTCTTCGTTGAGCATCCTTCTCCCCACATTCATTCTTCCTTTTATTTTAAAAATTTATCTAATCCTCTCAAGAACTTTCTTCGCAGCCTCCACAGAGTACTCATTTTTCTCAGCAAGCGCTTTTGCAACAGCATCTATCTCATCAGGTGTTTTTGCACCGGCGATTATGGCCAGGTTTCGCGCGTGCAATTTCATATGCCCTTTCTGTATTCCTTCTGTTGAAAGCGCTCTAAGCGCAGCAAAATTGTTCGCAAGCCCTACGCACGCCATTACCATCGCAAGCTCCTTCGCGCTCTTTACACCCAGAATTTTAAGGCAGATCTTTGCGGTTGGAGAGGTGTTTATCGCTCCACCAACAGTGCCCACGGCAAGGGGAAGCTCTATCCTTCCAACCAGATCCCCGTTTTTGTTTTTCTCATAATGGGTTAAGGGCTTGTACCCGTTTAGTGCGGCATAAGCATGGGCCCCGGCTTCAACAGCCCTCCAATCCTGCCCTGTTGCTAAGGCAACAGCATCTATCCCATTCATTATTCCTTTGTTGTGTGTTGCTGTTCTGAAAATATCTGCTTTTGCAAACTCGTAAGCATCCAAAACCCCTTCAACTACCTCCTTTCCAACATTTTCCTTTTTCCAAACCGCTTCTGCATAAGCCTTCCTTTTCACAGCAAGGTTGCTGAGTATTCTTAGTTTATACTCCCCATTTATGTATTCCGCGAGAAAGGGGGAAACACCCTCCAGAGCAGTGTTTATGGTGTTCGCACCCATCGCATCCCTTACATCAATGTCAAAATAAACAACAATCATCTCCCCTCTTTTTGTTCTGAAATTTTTCGCATAAACATTTTTTACTCCGCCTCCATATTTCTCTATCTGTTTCGTAAACTCAGAGGCAGCTGCGATTATTTTTTTCTTTTCTCTTTGAATTCTTTTTACCGATTCTTTTGCATTCTTTACTCTAATAAACTGAACCTGGCCTATCATTATTGGCTCGTCTGCCTTTGCTGTAAAACCTTCAGGGAGGCATAGCTTTGCAGCGTTTGATGCAGCAGCGATCACGCTCGGCTCTTCTATCTCCATGGGTACAAGGGTTTCTCTTCCGTTTATTTTGAAATGCGTTGCAATCCCGATCGGAAGATGACCCACGCCAATAACATTCTCAACCATCCTGTCCGCAATCTCTAAACTGAGCGCCCCGCTATTTGTAAGTACCCTAACCTCCTCATCACTGAGCCCTGCATCCTCCTTTATCTTCGTCATTCTTTCCTCAACAGAAAGTTTGTAAAATCCTGAAAGTTCCATTTACCCACCTTTTTATTTCTGTTTTAAACTCTCTACCGCTTCCTCTATGTTTTTGAATGCGGCATCAAATCTCTGTGTGTAAACATTTTTTATTATTTTTGCCAGGTCCTTTTCCAAACCATCGCCAAAATAATACACCCCTTTGTTTCTCCCAACAAGCCCGGAATTAACAAGCCTTTGTAAATGATAGTAAACTGTTTTTTCATCCAAAGGTTTTTCGGAGCTTGCCCTATCAAGAATCTCCTTTGTGGTAAGCTGCTCGTTTGCAAAATGCGCGTTTATCAAAACCTCAAGCACAGCAAGAAGAGAATCCCTGCTCTCTTTTGGTGAGATCAATCCAAGGGAAAGCGCAAGCCATCTAACAAGGGATTTTTTCGTTAGCTTCACATCGCTGGTAAGAGACATCTCTCTCAGCACGATTTCTCCCCTAATCATCTTTGCTTCAGGAAGCATGCACTTTACTCGCAAGGAAGTTTTTTAAAAATAAGCCTCGGGGGGTAATACCCCCCTGGCGCTTATTCCGCCTCGCCCCCCTTCGCTATTCTTAAACTCATTTGGGGATAACATCCCCAAAGCCCCTTTTCGCATTTCTAAACTTTCTTTCCCCCGGGGGGTAATACCCCCTAATTTTTGCTCGTATAAGATAGGGGG
>JAWAFD010000004.1:0-129632 GCA_038890745.1 Candidatus Anstonellales archaeon | reverse complement strand
CTCGCCCCCCTTCGCTATTCTTAAACTCATTTGGGGATAACATCCCCAAAGCCCCTTTTCGCATTTCTAAACTTTCTTTCCCCCGGGGGGTAATACCCCCTAATTTTTGCTCGTATAAGATAGGGGGTAGTAGAGTAAGGGGGTCTGAGAAAAAGTTAAAGTACCCCCTAGTCTAACTTTTGCTTAGATAAGATAGGGGGTGGAAGAGGCAGGTGATGCGGCGAAACAAGTGCGACCCAGAAGTTTAGGTGGGTTGGGTCGCACCGAAGCCCTTCGGGTTGTTTCACCGCATCAGGGGGTCTGAGAAAAAGATAAAGTACCCCCTGGTCTAACTTTTGCTTAGATAAGATGGGGGGTGGAAGAGGCAGGGGGTCTGAGAAAAAGATAAAGTACCCCCTGGTCTAGCGAAACTTTTTAATACTTTTTATTCAATATTTACTGCCCCCCTAAGGTGGTTGAATGGAAGAAGAGGCTAACGCTGAAAGTAGCGAGAAAAAAATCGAGGAAGGCTTACCACCAGAAATAAACACAGAAGAGGTTTTGGAAGAGGTTAAAAAGGAAAATGATGTTCCAAAAAAAGAAGAGCACAAAGAAGAAAAGCACAAAAAAGAAAAGAAGAAAGAGGAAGAGGATGAGGAGCTTCTTGCTGCCTCTGATGAAGAGGAGCTTCTAAAATTCGTTGAGGAAAGTGAACCGAAAATTTATGTTGTGGGCGCGGGAGGGAGCGGATGTAATACCCTCAATCGGCTTTTTGACCTAGGGATAAAAGGTGCGAAACTCATTGCAATGAATACTGATGCAAGACATTTGTTGCAGGTGAAAGCAAACAGAAAACTTGTTTTGGGAAAAAGCTTGACAAAAGGGAGGGGAGCGGGAAGCAACCCGGAGATAGGCCAAAAGGCTGCTGAGGAAAGTGCCGAGCAGATAAAGGAGATTCTGAAAGATGCTAACCTTGTTTTTATAACATGTGGACTGGGTGGTGGGACAGGGACAGGCTCCGCACCGATAATAGCAAAAATAGCAAAAAATGATATAAACGCATTAACCGTTGCTGTTGTTACGCTTCCGTTTACTTCAGAAGGAAGGATAAGGATGGAGAATGCAATAAAAGGGCTCGAAAAGCTAAGAAAGTATGTTGATACTGTAATAGTAATAAGGAATGATAAACTATTAACAATTGCACCAGAACTACCATTAAACACAGCATTTAAGGTTTGCGATGAGGTGCTTGCTGGCTCTGTGAAAGGAATAACCGAGCTCGTAACAAAAGCAGGAATGGTAAATGTAGATTTTGCTGACCTTACAACAATATTGAAAGACGCCGGAACAGCGGTAATCGGTTTGGGTGAGGCAAGCGCAGAAGTAAAGCATGAGGAAAGGGCAAAGATAGCAATAGAGACAGCGCTTAATTCACCATTGCTGGATGCAGACATAAGCACCGCAACAAGGGCACTCATAAATATAGTTGGGGGAAGTGATATGACACTTAAGGAAGCAAACTACATAGTTGAGGAGACAGCAAGAAGAATCTATCCGGATGCTCACATAATCCAAGGGTCAAGGATAGAGGAGGACATGAAAAAATCAGCAATCCGGGTACTGGTTGTTCTTGCCGGGGTTACAATACCGAAGTACAATGTTGAAGGAACCCTGGACATAGAAAACCTTGACTTAGAGCTCATAGGATAGGTGATGGAATGAATATAATCGAACTTGTACAAAGAAGCAGGAGGCTTCTTATTCAAGCGAGAAAACCAACGCAAAAAGAGTTTGCATTCATAGCGAAGGTTACCGGAGTAGGAATGGTTGCAACCGGAATAATAGGATTAGTAATATCCATAATAACGGGAATGATATAGGGGGAGAAAATGATATTTGTATTCAGGGTTACAGCCGGACAGGAGAAGGTTGTGGCGCAGATGCTTGTTGCAAAGGTCAAATCCAAAAAGCTTAACATCTACTCTATTTTCTATCCTGAAAATGTCCGGGGGTATCTTTTTGTTGAGGCAGAGGATGAGAACACCGCGCTTAAACTGGCAACTAAGACAAAGCATGTAAAGGGTGTCCTAAAAACTCCAATTGCAGTTCAAGAAGTAGAAAAAATGCTTAAAGCGCCTAAACCAAAGGCCGTAATGATTGAGGTTGGGGATATCGTTGAGATAACATCAGGTCCATTCAAAGGAGAAAAAGCAAAGGTCACAAAGGTAGAAGAGGACAAGGATGAGTACACTGTTCTACCTTTAGAAGTCGCGATTGCAATGCCAGTAAGAGTAAAAGGAAAACACATTAAAGTTTACAGAAAAAAAGAGGATGTTGAAGCACTTGTTTAGCGCTTTCTTGTTTTCTTTTTACCTTCACTTCCTTCACTTTTTTCCTGTTTTTGTTGAGTGACGGTATAGACAGTTCTGGTTGGGAAAGGAATGGTTATTCCCTCTTTCTGGAATTCTTTGTATATGTTTTTGAATACCGCACTTGCAGTTGCAAATCTTTTTGTATAGTCCTTTACTGAAAAACCTACCTTAAAAACAATCGCAAAATCATCAAATCTGTCCACCCTCACAAAAGGCTCGATGGATGGATCCATGTTTTTATCATTTTTCTGTGTCTCCTTTATTGCACTCATTATTGCTCGTTCTACCTGATCAAGGTCGCTTCCGTAGGCAACACCAACTTCTATCACATGTCTTGTTGGTTCGGTTGGACCAAAAAAATTTACTATCGTCTGCTCTGCAAGTACCTTATTAGGAAGGACTATAAGCTTATTGTCCCATGTAACAAGCCTTGTGCTTCTCCACCCAACCTCCTCAACATATCCTTCCTCCCCACCAACCTTTATGTAATCGCCTACTCTCACGGGCCTGTCTGCCAGAAGGTATAATCCTGCGAAAAAATTCGCAAGGGTATCCTGCAAAGCCAAACCAACAGCAAGCCCTGCTATACCCAAACCGGCCAAAGCAGGGGTGATGTCGATTCCTAAATAACTAAGTGCAATAAGAACTGTTATGAGCAACAAGGTTACGCGAACTATATTTCTTATGAGCGGCATGTACTCTTCATCAAATTTTGTATCTGTTTTTGGAGCTATTTCTTCTTCATACCACTCAAGCAATGTGTCAACAAATTTCATAAAAGCATAGCCAACTATGAGAATCATGAGGACTGCAAAAATCGTAGCCAGCGAAAAACCAAAGACCTCGATCTCCCCGTGAACGAGCCAGAGAGAAAGGTATGCTGATAGAACCGCTATGAAAACCTGGAGGATGGTACTCAGTCGCGCGAGAATGAGGTCGTCTAACTTTGTTTTTGTCCTTTCAGTAACTTTTTTTGAAAGTGCGATGAATGCTGCAAGGAGAATGTTTAAAACTCCCCACAGTATAGCAAACAAAACGATAGCTGCTGTTACCTGTCCTCCTGGAAGGGAAACCAAAAAATCTACAAGGAGCATGAGGAACCTTTGCACAGAACATTTTAAAAATGTTTTAACCTTTATGCGTTGGGGGTAGCATGTACGAAGAAATAAAAAAAACTGATATAAAGGCTTATGAAATTCTGATGAAAGAGTTGGAGAGACAGCAGAAAACAATCGGACTGATCGCAAGCGAAAACTACGCAAGCAAAGCAGTGATGGAGGCGAGCGGCTGTATAATGACAAACAAGTATGCCGAAGGATATCCCGGAAAAAGGTATTACGCCGGCAATAAATACATCGACGAGATGGAAATGCTCGCAATAGAAAGAGCAAAGAAGCTTTTTGGGGCAGAGCATGCAAACGTCCAACCGCATGCAGGCGCAACAGCCAACCTTGCGGCCTACCTTGCATTCCTCCAGCCAGGGGATAAAATTATGGGGCTTGCGCTTGACCATGGGGGACACTTAACGCATGGGTACAAGGTGAGCTTTTCAGGAAAATGGTTTGTTCCCGCACCGTATTATCTGAACAAGGAAACCGAGATGCTTGATTATGATATGATAAGAAAAAGGGCTTTGGAGGAAAGGCCGAAACTCATAATTGCTGGATATAGCGCTTATCCGCGCATCATAGATTGGAAAGCTTTTAGGGAGATTGCGGATGAGGTTGGGGCATATCTAATGGCTGATATTGCGCACATCGCAGGGCTTGTTGCTGGTGGGGCCCATCCATCCCCTGTCCCGTATGCTGATGTTGTGACAACAACAACACACAAAACACTCAGGGGACCCAGGGGGGCTCTGATACTAACAAAAGAGAAGTATGCAAAACAGGTTGATAGCGCAGTTTTTCCAGGAGCGCAAGGAGGACCATTGGAGAATGCGATAGCAGCCAAAGCAGTTTGTTTTGAAGAGGCGCTTAAACCAGAGTTTAAAGAGTACACAAAAAAAATAGTTGAAAATGCAAAAACAATGGCGGATGAGTTCGCCAGCTTAGGATACCGGCTTGTGAGTGGTGGAACAGACAATCATCTTATGCTAATTGATTTGAGAAGCATTGGTATGACTGGGGCTGATGCGCAGGCCGCGTTGGAAAAGGCAGACATCATTCTAAACAAAAACGGAATCCCGTACGACCCGCTCCCACCGGTAAAAACGAGCGGAATAAGGATAGGGACACCCATGGTGACTACAAGGGGGATGGGAAAAAGCGAGATGAAAGAGATCGCAAGTCTCATACACAAAGTTCTCTCAAACATAAATGATGAAAGTGTTATTGCAAAGGTCAGGGAAGATGTGCATGCACTGACGGAAAAATTCCCGATATATGTATAGTTTTTAAACAATTCTCTGTAAAATTAAAACATGGTGTATGTTATGAAAGAGGTAACCGTTCTTGCAAAAAATGAAATAGGAGCATTAGAAACCATAGCCTCTGCACTTGGTGCGAGCGGAATAAATATAGAAACGATAGCTGCATATGCGAAAGGACCAAATGAAGCTGTTTTCAGAATAGTTACAACAGACCCTGCAACAGCAAAAAAAATCCTCTCAAGAGTCCCGCATGTAAAAAACGTGGAAGAGAGCGAGATAATCGTTGTAAAAATGCCTAACAGGCCGGGCGAGCTAGCAAAGATAACAAAAAAACTTGCAAAAAATGGTGTTGATTTAGAAAGCGTGTATATATTGAGCAAAGAAAAGGAGTATACTGAAGTTGCATTCAAGCCAATAGATGAGCATTTCTCAAAAGCAAAGGAGATTTTGGGCCTTTGATTATTCTGTTCTTCCTTCTTTTTTGTATTCTTCTATTTTTTTAGCAAGCACACCTATCCCAACCCTCTCCTGCTTCCCTGAATTCCTGAATCGTATAGTTACCGTCTCATCCTCAAGTGTTTGGTAATCTATTGTTATTGCGTATGGAATTCCTATCTCATCAGCCCTTGCGTATCTCTTCCCTATCGTCCCGCTTTCCTGGTAGTGCACATTAAAATTTCCTCTCAGCCCACCCGCAACCCTCTCGGCCTTCTCAGACAACCCATCCTTTTTCATAAGCGGGAAGACCGCAACATCATAAGGTGCGATCCATGGCTTGAAATCAAACCATTCCCAATCTTTTTCATCAGTTTTTTCCCGGAAATTGTGCTCAAGGAGGCAGAAGAAAAGCCTATCAACCCCCATGGAAACCTCAAAAACATGCGGAACAATTTTTTTGTTGTTCCAAGCAACCTCCATTTTCTGCTTGCTGAACTTTTCATGCTGGCTCAAATCATAATTCGTTCTGTACGCATTACCAGAAATTTCGATTATTCCGTAAGAGGTTTCCACCTCCAAATCAACGTTTGATCTTGAATAGTGCGGGGTTTCATTTTCCATAAGATGCCGAAACCACATTCTCTTAGGGTCCAAACCAACGCGCACATAGTAGAGCCACTGCCTTACAAGAAAATATGCCATTATTTCATTTGCATACCCCTTCTCAACAATCTCTTTTGCAGTCAGCCACTCAGCATCAATTTTATTTTTCTGTGCTTCTCTTGTAAGAAAACGCACCTTCTCATCCTTTATTTTCTCAAAACCTTGGATGCGTGGGTCATCAGGGTCAAAAAAATACTCCAACTCCATCTGAGTGAATTCTCTCAACCTCACAAGCGCCTTCCTCGGACTTATCTCATTCCTAAAACTTTTTCCTATCTGAGCAACCCCAAGCGGAAGCTTCGTACCATGGTTTCTGAAAATTCTTAAGAACGAGGTGAAGATTCCTTGTGCTGTTTCTGGACGGAGATAGCCTTTTTCTCCATCCACCCCTATCTGTGTTGAGAACATGAGGTTGGAAAAAAATGGTTTTGAGAGAGGGCCCTCGCAGGACGGGCATTTTACATTATTGTCAAAAATAAGCTTTTCTAAACTTTCAAGCTTCCCATTCCATTTCACATTCAATCTCTCTTCAACCAAATGGTCTGCCCTCACTTTTTTATGGCATTTTTGGCATTCCACAACCGGGTCTGTAAACTCATCCACATGCCCGGATGCCTTGAAAACTATTTCTGGGTTGATAACTGCAGTTTCAACCTCAAAAAAACCCTCCTCCTGCACAAACATTCTTCTCCATAAGTTTTCTAGGTTATTTTTTATGAGCTTTCCCGTCGGCCCGTAATCATAAAAACCTGACTGGGCACCATAAATCTCATTACTCGGGAAGAAAAAGCTCCTTGTGAGGGCAAGCTCCATTATTCTTTCATAGAGTTTCATGACTATTGTTTTTGGAATTAGGTTTAAAAGTGTTTATATAAACTTTTTCGGCAACCTCGCAGCAACGGCATCGAGCTCCTCAATAAGCTTTTGAGGGGTGTATTTTCTCAACTCCTCAACAAGGTTTTCCTTTTCTAGCATTTTGTTCTCTATTGGGATGGAGATACCATCAACGGTTCTCGCGTCCTTCATATGGAGGGAGCCGAGTGGAATTCTGCACAGTTTTCCGGATGGGGTTTGGGATGGGTCTATGTTCAATGTTTTTGGTATTTTTTCATGCCCACCAACAACCCTAAATCCAACTTTTTTGCTAACCTCTTTCGCCCACCTTCCCGTAAAGCTTGCTTCTGGCATATCTTTCGAAAATTTGAAATATTTTTCATAAAACGAATTCGGCTGGGGTTTGTCCAAAAAAATGAAAACATGAAAAGAACTTCCGGTCCAGTAAACAAACGGCTCGATATCCCCAACGAGCTTTTCAAACTCTCTATCTTCCTCTATTGTTTGAACAAAAAATTTTGCTGCCTCTTGCGCCTGCTCAGATGAGATCCCCTCTCCCCTGTCAAGGTCGAAGAATATCCTGTCTATTGGCTTGTCTGGATGCTCGCCGTTTGTTGCGTAGAAAAAATCCGCAAGCTTTCTCGGCACAAAATAGTTCCAAATTTTTTTCTGAGCGTCTGTTAGCTCTCCTTTTACAGAAGAAAGATTCATCGTTGCCCTTGCCTCAAGAAGCTCCAGCGTTATCCCATCCACAAACTCATGTATGAAAAGAGGTTCAAGCTTAGACCCTCTTTTTATGAGATAGGGGATGTTCCCCGAAGGGAGCCATATCTTGCTTGCAAGCTCCTTTCCTTTCAAATATTTTCTTAATTTTTCGCCGACAATTCCATATAAGAGAAGCACATCCGTGTGGCCGAATGGCTTCAGTATTTTTTCAGGATTTTTCCTTACAAAATCAAGCAACGATGGCATGTTTTTTTATGAACTTAAACATTTAAATTCCGTTATGTATTTAAACATTATTATACAAATTATAACTACATGCCAACGAGATTGCTATCCAAACCTAAGTGCGAAAGAATAGAAGTCGAAATTCCGCGGAGAATAGCGAATTTTCTAAGGACTAGGTTAGAAAAAAATAAGAGCGATAAGGATATGATCAACGGGATTATTACGTATTCTAACGAAAGAGTTGATGAAAAAAAAGTGAAAGATCTTTTATGTAAGTACTTCAAGGAGGCAGAGGACGACTACTACCTAAACCACCTTTTTGATGACGATGTTGTACATGTTTTAAGAGAGATGCTGGATTATTCGCGCGAAAGCATAACGTACAGGTATGCTGAACTGGGGATAGACGAACGTATTATGGATGTGCTAAAAGGAATAAAATTAACTGTCCAAAAATTAAAATTCCCAAAAATAAAAACGATTAAAGCATTTGAGGAAGAATTTAGGGATCATCTTCTGTTTATAGGTTTATTGAATGATCCGGCGGTAGTAGCGTATTCTGACTATGGAGTTGCCAAGCTTAGGTTGAGGACGATAAAAGAGTATCTCTCCACCCATCGGACTAGTATGGCTCTTGATTTTTTAAAAATCGTGCGAGAGATTATAAAATTTAGAGATATTATAAAACATACTTCGCTTGAGAGAAATGCGGCCCGTTTGGACAGATTGCTTACAATACTCGACAAACTCATACTGGATGATATGGCCATCGTAATTGGCGGGGAATGGAGCAGAATGAAGGAAAGATTAGAAAAAATGGATGAAATAAAATGGATTGGTTTAGAAATTGAGGAAAGACGTATTGCTGAATACATCGCAAAAAAATTTTTTAAAAACTCAAAAGTCCATTAAGCTTTTTTGTTTTTTTGTTTCTCCTTCTGCTTTTTCCTCACCTAAGATTAACTCTCCAAAAACCCCATCATAGCCCGGCCTCCACTTTATCTCCCCTCTCTTCACCTTTATTATTCCATCTGCGATGTCAGGAGAGGTCGCAAGCCTTATCTCATCCTCTTTTGCCTCATACACATTGAATTCATTTCCAAAATACTGGATGATTTTATCGCATGCCCCCTGGACAACGAGAGAGGTCTCGGGTTTTTTCAAAACTTTGGAGACTACTGTTTGCAATGGAACAATATGCTGGAACGGGACTGCGTTCTCCGGCTTAAAGCCATACTTTCTATCCGCAAGTTCGTACACTCTATGGAGAACCCCTATCGTAAGCGTGCGCCTACAAACAGGGCATATGTTTTTGTGCTTTATCGCCTCTTCTGGATGCATCACAACATTGCAATTTCTATGGCCATCATAATGATACTTTCCTTCTTCTGGATAGAACTCGTATGTTTTCACAAAACCTTTCCTTGTTTTTATCGCGTTTATTATCCCTTGGTAGCTCATCTCACACTCAAAAACATTCGCCTCCCTTCCAAGCTTTTGCGGGCTGTGGCAGTCGCTGTTGCTGACCAAAGAGTATTTATCTATTTTTGAAACCATCCAGTTCATCATGGGGTCGCTGCTCAAACCGGTTTCCAAAGCTATTACTCGCTCAGTTTTTCCTTCAAAACCTTCCTCCACAGAATCAAAACCTGTTTTTGAACCAAATATTCCGAACCATGGTGTCCAACAGTTGTGTACTGCGGCAAATTCAGTAACATAGGAGTTATCGTCCTTGACTTCCAGATTATAGACCTCACCACTATAATCAAGCGTCTTTATTTCTTTTATAGGTAGATAGACGTTGTGCTCATCCATCCATCCATGCTTTCCTTTTATTTTATTTACGCTTTTTTTGAAACATTTTTCTTTTAGCATACCATAGTCATCTTCAAAAAAAGATAAATTTGAGAAAATGAATGTATCCCTGCGTGCAAAGATTTTTCTTTCTCCGAAAAAATGTTTCCCTCTTCTGTTAAAGTTTTCCGCTGTGTCGATGCTAATCGAAGGAATTATACCTAATTTTAGAAAAATGGACTTCATTCCATGCATAAGCTCTCTTGAAACAGTGTACCCCGCGTCGCCTCTCCACCATCCCCTTAAAACCTCGGCTAATTTTTCTTTTGGCAGTAGAAGCATCCAGGATGGAATAGTTTTATTCCATGCTCTAAAGCCACCGCGATAGAACAGTTTTTTAAAGAATGCATTCAAAAGATGCGAGAAGAATACAACAGCTATCTGATTCCTTCTTTTATCAATTTTGAACCTAGTTATGCCGAATATCTTATTCATTAAAAGTATTACCTCTTTTGCATACTCTTCTTCATTCGCACCGAAACTGAACCCAACAGCTTCATTTCTAATAGGATACCCTTCTGCTAGATAGTATCCTACTAGAAGGCAAAAATTCTTATCCACTTTAATCAATTTCTTAATAGGATTTTTCCAATTTCTTGCGTTTTTTGGCAGCAACATTCTACCATGCGTTTCCTTTGAATTCACAAAATTGCTTAATTTTATCCATGACACATCTTTGACCTTTGTGATCCTCGGGTAAACCAGAAAATCTCCTTTTTCTAGATGCCTGGCTTGTATCCATGCTGCTTTGTATGCTTCATAATGTCGTTTTTTGCATGAGCTTTTTTGCGAGTATAGTGGTTTACACAACCCCTTTATCCAAGGACAATTTTTAACGCTCTTTATAGCAAAAAAAGGATGTTCGGGGGTTGCCGCCACGCCTTCTCTGAAACACCATGGAATGATCTTATACAATTTTCCTTCATATCTCCTTTTGAATGTTTTTACTACTTTTTTAAATTGGCCGCTATGCGTTAGTACCCTATCGCTTTCTGAAATTTCGTCGATTCTTTTCATTCCATTAACAGTATGCACCAATGTATGTGGGGGGAGGCAATGCGCGGGTATTAAATAAACATATTTTAATTTTGAAACAACATCAGCAAGTTCTGACAAACTCATGTTGAGTGTAGGCCTACCATCGCTCTCAAGCTCACCAAATTTTTTTATCTCATCGTTGAACTGCTCAACAGCTTCAAAAGAAGGGGCAAGGACAACCGTGTGAACTTTTCTTATTTTTCCACCGAATTCAAAAACATTATTTACCTCCGCACTAAGCAAAAATTTCGTTCCCTCATACTCAAACAATCCATTTCCCAAATCGAGCATCTTTCCTCTTAGTTCTTTGAGCCATTTCGGATGGGTGAAATCCCCTGTTCCCAAAACATCTATTCCTTTTATTTTTGCCCATTTTGAGTAGCCATCCAAATCCGCGTTTATGCTCGTTGCCCTTGAATACTTTGAATGGATGTGCAGGTCAGCAATAAACATGAGTAGGTTAGGCAGGAAAAACATTTAAAACATAACCGAAGAAATCCAAGCATGTTCAATCCTGAAGAGGCTGTAAAAACGGCTGTTGAGGAGATAAGAAAAAAGGTTGGAGGGAAAAGGGCTATAATCGCAGTGAGCGGCGGGGTGGATTCCATGACCGCCGCTGCTCTTGCAAAAAAAGCAGGTATAGACCTTGAATGTTTTTTTGTTGATACTGGGTTTTTGAGAAAGGACGAGGATAAGAAGGTTAGGGAAGCGTGCGAAAAAATAAAAATACCGATTAAAATAATAGACGCGCGCGAAAAATTTCTATCTGCTTTGGAAGGTGAAAGCGACCCTGAGAGAAAAAGAAAGAAGATAGGTAGGCTTTTCATAAGGGTTTTTGAAAAAGAAGCAAAAAAATCCGGAGCAGAGGTGCTTATCCAGGGGACGATCGCACCTGATTGGATAGAGAGCGGTGGGATGGGAAGGGATACCATAAAAAGCCATCACAATGTTGGTGGCTTACCAAAAGGAATGAAGATGGAGCTGTGCGAACCGCTCAGAGAATACTACAAACATGAAGTTAGGGAGATTGCAAAATTCCTTGGGCTTCCTTCCTACGTTTATGAAAGACAGCCGTTTCCAGGTCCTGGGCTTGCAGTAAGGGTTGTTGGAGAAATCACGAGAGAAAAAGTTGAGATTGCTAGGGAGGCTTGCGCGATAGTTGAGGAAGAAATAGACAGGGCTGTAAGAGAAGGAAAAATGGAAAGGCCTTGGCAGTATTTCGCAGCGGTTCTACCCGTAAAAACAGTCGGTGTCGCAGGGGATGAAAGAATTTACAGATGGACCGTTGCTGTAAGGGCTGTCCAAAGCCTAGATGGAATGACTGCTAATTTTGTTCATCTGCCGAAAGAGGTTGAGAACACTATCTCAACAAGGATAACGAATGAGATAAAAAATGTTGGGAGGGTGGTTTATGACATTACAAACAAACCACCCGGGACAATAGAGTATGAATAGAATTAAGCTATACCTTCTAATGCATCACGCAAATTTTTTGCAACCTCCGTAAAAGGTACTGCTGGCTCCTTTCTTGCATAAATCGCATCGGATAGGCCTTTCACTCCTGCTATTGCTTCAACAATAGTTCTGTATGCGGCGGCTTCTACCGCTCCCTTAAAATTTTTCGCTAGAGTATCCATTGTATTTTCAGGTTTGGTTGCTTTTCTGCCTGCGTCGTATATTGTATCTCTTCTCTCCTCTGGCGTTTTATCCTTCTTGCGTTTTTCTTCTTTAAGTGCTTGTGTTCCCATCTTCACCACACTATTTTTTATGTACCGAAGGGTTTTTATACTTTTCCATTTTCTACCACTTTTACCCTTCCTCAACATTTATAAAAAGAATGGAAAAATTTATAAGCATGACAGAAGTGGCTGCTGTTCTCGACTTAGTGGAGAAGAAGAAATATGAAGAGGCAGCAGTTTTGCTTGATGAAATTCTTACAAAGGAAAAAACACCAGAACTTTACTACCTGCGCGGGATAATCTCCATGCGCCTAAAAAACTATGAGTATGCATTGGAGTGTTTGGAAAGGGCTTTGGCGGATGGTGGGGATAAGAAGGAGATTCTTAGGGCAATGGCATCTGCATACATAGAACAGGGAAAATTCCTACAAGCAAAGGAGCACTTGGAGCAGATAGATAAAAAGGATGTGGATGCTTATTTTCTGCTGGCCATCTCCTGCATATTCCTAAACGACCCCATAAGCGCGAAGGAGTACATGAACCTTGCATACTTACGGGATAGGGAAAGGACAAAGGAATTGTTGGAGCATTTCTATTCTGTATTTATAAGGCCAAACCCAGAGCTTAGCGAAAAGGAAAAGGAATTCTTGTGGGAAAAGATAAAAAGTATAAAGTAGCCCCGCCCGGATTTCCAAACCCTTTTCTGCGCCAAAAGGGCTCTTCGAACCGGGGTCAGAGGATCCAAAGTCCCCTATCCTTGGCCGCTAGACGACGGGGCTTTAATTATTTTGATGAGCGAAAAGGTTAAAAAAAGGTTTGTACAGAACTAATACATGCAAAAACATACAAAATCACATTCTCTTGGCAAAAAGCCCGGAATGATGGGTAGCCTTTTTCCTATGCTAGAACCATTGCGTGAAGAATGCAAAAAGAAGGATGAGGAGCGAAAAAAGTTAAACATTGGTTTTTGGAAGCAAATCATACTTTACAGAAATAAAGAATTGATGGATGAATACAAAGAATATGTTAAAGATGAAAAAATATGGTTTTATCTTAAAGAGGTTTGGGAAGAGTTTACAGCAACCTATGAAGACCGATTTGAGTATAACAAACCAATCGAAAAAAAGAGATGGAGATTCCTTTTTGAGCTTCTGGAATATGAAGAAAGGAACGATTATGAAAGACTCAAAAAAAGCTGGAGACATCTTGGAGATTTTAGAAAAACAATAATTTTTGCATGCGGCGCTGGGAAAGTAAAGCATCCGCACTTTCTTTCTTGGGTTGTTTGGGAAAGATTGGACAACGTAAAAAGAAAAGAGAACGACGCAAATCCATGGATTATTATTAACTCTACAATAAGTTTATTCAGAATAGCAATGAGTGATGAAAGATGCCAGATGGATGTAAGATTAGCAGTAGAATCAAGAATCAGACAAAAGGCAAAAGATATAAAAGAAACTGGAATGTTTGCAAGCCCATACTTAAAATATGCTGTTGCAAGCTCGATCCATGAAGCATTTTTGGGGTATTTGATAGACCTCTGTTTTCAAAGAGAGGATATGGGAAAATTAATGAAAAGAATGGACCCCAATTTTACTTATGAAGAAAATAAAGCAGTGAGAAGGTGGATAGAGGAAAATAAAGAATTTATTAAAGAAATCATCAATACTGCCTTGCAACATACACAAGATGCTTAGCTGCTTTTCCGCAAACAATACATTTTTTATCCTTCACTTTTTCTTCATCCGGAAATCTTACTCCCCTCACCTCTGCATGCATCCTCTCTTTTATTTTTTCATAGCATTTCTTTCCATCCATGCCTATTGAGCAGAAAGGAACTTTTACAAATCCACCCATATCAAGCTTTTTCTCCATCTCCTCAATCGTTCCTGCCTCATGGAAAAGAGAGTCAAACCTTTTCTTTGCTCTCCCCTTCATCTCATCAAACATTCTCTCTGCTGTTTTCTCAAGTGTGGCTCTTAAATTTTTTAAATCAACCGTGTGTTTTTCTCTTGTATCTCTCCTAACAACAACGGCCTTTCCGCTCTCAACCTCTCTTTCTCCTATTTCAATTCTTACTGGAACCCCCTTCATCTCCCAAAAATTAAATTTGAAACCAGGTGTTTTTTCAGAGGTATCATAATGGACGCGCAATCCATGCAGGGATGAGAGTACTCTCTCAGCATACCCATCAATCTTTTTTTTGTTATCTGCTTTGTATATTGGAACTATTACAACTTGAATAGGGGCAAAATCGAACGGAAGGACAAGCCCCTTCTCATCCCCATGGATGCTTATGAGCGAAGCATATATCCTGCTTATTCCTATTCCATAACATGTTTGCCACACAAACTTCTCTTTTCCATCATCATCCATATACTTTACATTAAAAACTTTTGAAAAATTCTGACCTAAAAGATGTGTGGAAGAGATCTGGAGGACCTTTCCATCCGGCATTATGGTATCAAAAGCAAACGTATCATCTGCACCTGCAAACTTATCCCATTGAGGCCTTTTCAGAACAATAAACGGAATACCAAGTTTTTCAAAAGCAATCCTCTCCCCAATCTCTTTATCTCTTTTAACCTGTTGTATGGCTTCTTGTGGGGTAGCAAAAGCATCATGGGTTTCTATCCACATTATTTCCCTGACCCTGACAAAAGGCTTCGTAGCCTTTGTCTCATACCTCCATACCTCGCCGCTTTGATATATTTTCAACGGAAGGTCTTTTCTTCCCTGTATCCATAAAGAAAAAAGGGGGTACATGGCTGTTTCAGAAGTGGGGCGAAGCGCCATCCTATCCTCAAGCTCATTAACACCAGCCCGTGTTATCCAGAAAACCTCCCCCTCGAATCCCTTTACATGCTCCTCCTCTGCTTTCAGGTTGCTTTCATGGATCACAACCGGGAATTTTGTTGGCATCTGCCCATCTTTTTCAAGCTCTTCCTCATAAGCATCATAAATAAGTTTTATTGTTTTCATCGCCCATGGCAGTACAACCAAAAACCCTTTTATGTTATACCGAAGGTCTACCAGCTCCGCATCTTTCAGAATATTCGTATACCACTCAGAAAAATTCATCTCAGCCACCGTTTCCAGAGAGGATGGACGCAAGAGATACCGGGTCTAGGAAGTCGCTAAGGTTTGAAACAGTTGCACGGATTACGAAACTAACCGAAATCAGCACTGCTGCTGTGAAAAGCGCAACAGCAACATTTCCGCTGGCTATCTCTTCAAATTCGTTTATCTCTGGTGTAATCCGATTGATAACTTGCAATGCAAGGTATATCGCAACAACCGCAAGAACAACACTTATAAAAAGTTTTATAACATTAAAGACAATCACAAGTGTCATTACCGTTGGAGTAGATTCCGGATTGAACGCAGAAACTATCTGGGCAACCCCGCTTTCTATTACTATCGAGATTGAAAAAATAAAAGCAGCAACATATATTGCTACAGCAAGGTTTCCCTTTCTGAGTTCTCTTATCTCATGCATCCCTTTAGTAAACCTATCAAGAAGGTTCATCGCAAAGTACACTGAACCGGCCGCAAAAATAATCCCTACAGCCAATTGAACAAGCGCAAACAAAATATTTATCCAAAGCATAACACCACCAGAGTAAAATTCAAAGGAAAATATTAAAATGCTTTCATTGGAAAGGAATTTATGAAATACGGGGTTGATGTAAAAAAAATAAGAGGGATACAGAAATGGATAAATGAAAGAATAGGTGGGATGGTTAAGGGCCATTATGGTGGAATTTTTAGAATAGGGAAAGAGCTTTATGCGATGCACACTGATGGTGTGGGCACAAAGGTTTTGGTTGCGCAGGAGCTAAATAAATTCGATACTGTTGGCATAGATGCGGTTGCGATGAATGCAAATGATTTGGTATGCGTTGGGGCAAGGCCGCTTTATGGGGTTGACTATTTGGCTGTTGCAGAAGAGGATGAGTGGCTCATAAAAGAGATAATAAAGGGCCTGTTGAAAGGAGCGGAGGAAGCCGGAATTGAGATCGTGGGTGGGGAAACGGCGGTGATGCCGGATATAATAAAAGGGTGGCAAAAACCATTTGACCTTGCATTTACAGCATTCGGAAAAGTTGAGAATCTGATCACTGGGGAGAAAATAAAGATCGGGGATGTTGTAGTTGGGTTCGAAAGTTCCGGATTGCACAGCAATGGATATACGCTCGCAAGAAAGGTTTTGGATGTAAACGTTTGGGGAGAGGAAATGCTAAAACCAACAAAAATTTATGTAAGGCCGATAATGGAGATTGTTGAGAAAAATCTTGCAAACGGAATTGCGCACATAACAGGCGGAGCATACAGCAAACTCCTCAGGTTAGGAAAAGGTTTTGAAATAAACGCGATTGAACCATCTGAAATATTTTTGGAGATGTACAAAAAAATTGGGAGCTGGAGAGAGATGTACAGAACATTCAACATGGGTATAGGAATGGTGGTTGTTGCAAATGAAAGAAATGTTGATGGAATAATGAAAATATCAAAGAAACACAAAATCAAAGCGCATGTGATAGGAAAGGTGATAGCAAAAAAAGCAGTTTATGTGAATGTTGGGAGGGAACGAATCCGAGTAGATTTTGAGGGGATAGGATGAGGAGCGGGATTTTCCTTTTTATTTTTCTATCCTTTGCGTTTTCTTTAACCTTGGATGAGTATGCCTACAACCATCTTTATGAAAACGAGACATATGAGATAGAAGAAGTGGCGTATGACCTAAAGTATTATTATATTGTTATTGTGAACGGAAACCTTTCAAACTCTTTCGTAGTGTGCTATGAAGGGGAGAATTTTTGTATTGTTGAAAACGCAACCCTCATATCAAAAATTCTCAAAAGTTATTACTCTAAAAAAATAAGCGAAAGCGAAATGGAGGAGTTTAGAAAAAACCTTCTCATAAAAATAGACGCTTTTGATAAGAGTAGAAAGAGCGAGATTGAGTGCGCAGAATATTTCCAAAATTGTTCTAGTTTGCAAAGTTGCGAATCTGTTGCAGTGCATAGAAACCAAAGCAAGAAATATGCGGAAGCTATCCTTAACCTCACCTCAAACTCAAGAAGAATAAATGAGCTGGTCCGGCCTTTTTCATACACGCCTGAAAACTTTGAGCAGATGCTAGCAGGAGTGATGGAGGTAAACATCCTCTCCCAACAGAACACAAGAAACAAACTTGTTTTAGATGGGATATGCGGGCCTTTTGTTTACAACACGACCGCACTCATAGAAGCAAGGGAGATGCTTGAAGAAAAAAGAGGGATGATTGAAGGGAGAAATAAAATAAATGAAACCGCCGCGGAGATGGCAGAACAGGGAGAAAAGAGGGGGCTTATCCCACCTAGGATAACAGATGAAAAAATAGGCTTGGTGAAGAAAGCGCAGTTTGAGATAGTGGGGGAAGCATTCAAAGACGAAGGGGTAACATTGGTTTTCAGAAGGGGGGTAGAAAGAATCCCTGATGAAAAAATAACAATAACCTATCCATCAGGAAAAAAACTTGCGATGAGAACGGACTATGCGGGTGAGATAAAAATAAAACTTAGCGAAGCGGGAACATACTTTCTTGAAGCAGAAAACTATGTGATTGAGAAAAATAGTTTTGAGGTGAGGATAAAGGAAACAGAAAATTACGATATAGTAATCTACACACTTATCAGTGTTTTGATTGTCATTTATCTGTTCTACAAATTTATTTTAGCCCCTCAAAAAACCTCATCATCTTGATTGCATCAAACTCTATTTTCGGGCTCTCGCTAACGATCATCGCAGAATACCCATTCTCTTTTATTACTTTTAGCATGGGCCGGTAGTCCGGCTCATGTTTTGTTCCAAGAGGAAGGTGGTTTCTCTCCCCTGCTTCTGAATATTCTATTTCAGAAAAGTGTATATGCATCCTTTTCGTATAACCTGGAATTTCTTTCTCCACCAAATCAAAAACCTTAATGTAATCCTCCTCTCTTCTGAATTTTAGGTTCTGCTCCCTCGCATAGATATGGGCAAAATCAATAACCGGCCAAACCCTATCCACATCCTGTGAAAGTTTTATTACCTCATCCAGCCCGCCGAACTGGCTTTTTTTGCCAACTGTTTCCGCACCCAGCAAAACATTTTTTGTTTTCTGTTTTATTTTTTCAACTATCTCGCCCAGCAAACCCTTTGCAATTCTGTATGCTTCTTCTTTGCTTAATTTTCCGTAAAAACCAGGATGAAAGACAGTAATATACCCGCCGCATGCCTCCGTAATTGTTGCGGATTGTTCTAGATTTCTAAATGTTGTTGCCTTCTTATCTCTATTACAAAAATTTATGAAATAGGGTGCGTGCGAGCTTAGTTTTATGTTTAATTTTTCAGCGGTTTCTTTTACTTCTTTAGCTTTTTCAATGCTGAGCTTTACTCCCTGAACAAACTCCATCTCCATAGAATTCAGCCCAAGCTCTGCGGTACATTTTACTCCTCCAAGCGTGCTCCTATCCTTGCACTGGATAGGAACACCAGCGGGTGCGAAAAAAACTTGGGGTTTCATAAAGGAAAGGGAGAGGTTGCAAATTTAAATCTTTTTATTCATTTTTGGTACATGAGAATCCTTACCATCCACAGCGATTATATAGAAGTTGAAACAAAGAGCAAGGCAATAAAACAGGCAGAGGAGGGAATAAAGGGGTTGAAAGAAAAGGAATGCCTCGTTGTTTTTACTTCAGTAGAAAAAGGGGATAGTATAAAAATTGCTAGGGAGTATGCAGAAGAAGTGAGCAAGGTTGCTGAGCAGGTGAAAACAAAAAACATCGTTCTCTATCCATATGTTCATCTTACTTCAAACCCGGCAAGCCCTTCTGTTGCAATGGAGGTTTTGAATGAGGGCGAAAGGTTGCTTAAAGAAAGGGGATATTCTGTAAAGCATGCTCCTTTTGGATGGTACAAGGCATTCACCATTAAAGCGAAAGGTCATCCTCTTAGCGAGCTTAGTAGGGAAATAAAAGAGGTGGCTGGTAGGAAGGAAGAGAAGGTGAGCGAGTCCTTGAAAAAAGAAAAGGAGATGAAAAGCAAATTCTACATAATGGATATTAATGGCGAATTGATCCCGGTTGATAGATTCAACTATGCAAAGCACGAGAATTTGAAGAAATTTATGAAGTATGAAACTGAGAAAGTAAGAGCATACGAAAAGGAGCCGCCGCACATAAAAATAATGCAGGAGCATGAGCTTGTGGATTATGAGCCCGGCACAGACCCGGGAAATTTCAGGTGGTACCCAAAGGGGAGACTGATAAAAAAACTCCTTGAGAGATGGATAACAGATTTCTGTATACGCTATGGAGCGATGGAGGTTGAAACTCCTCTTATGTATGATTACGAACATCCTGCTTTGAAAAAATACCTAAACAGGTTTCCAGCAAGGCAGTATGTTGTAAAGAGCGATGAGAAGGAATATTTTTTGAGGTTTGCGGCATGCTTCGGTCAGTTTCTGATGAGCCATGATATGGTGATAAGCTATAAGGACCTTCCTTTGAAAATGTATGAACTTACAAGGTATAGTTTTAGAAGAGAGCAAAGCGGTGAGCTTGCTGGGTTGAAAAGATTAAGGGCATTCACCATGCCGGATATGCATACGCTCGTTGCAAACATCGAACAGGCAAAGGAAGAGTTTGAGAAGCAGCTGGAGAAGGGGATGGAGTGGCTGAAGAGTGTTGGGCTGCTTGAAGAGTGCGAGGTCGGTTTTAGGATTGTAAAAGATTTTTATGAACAGAATAAAGAATGGTATAAAAAACTTGTGAAAAAAATAGGGAAACCCATTCTTGTTGAGATTTTTGAGGAGAGATACGCTTACTTTATAACGAAATTTGAATTTAATTTCGTTGACTCTATGGAAAAGGCGAGCGCGCTCACAACTGTGCAGATAGATGTTGAAAATGCTGAAACATATAACATAAACTACGTTGATGAAAATGGGGAGAAGAAAAGGCCATTGATTTTGCACGCAAGCTTAAGCGGGAGTTTGGAGAGGGTTGTTTATGCCCTGCTTGAAAAAGAAGCCATGAGAATGGGGAGAGGAGAAAAGGCAATGCTTCCAGTTTGGCTTTCTCCCACCCAGCTCAGAATAATTCCAATCTCAGAGAGGCATCTTGAGTACGCAAAAAAAGTTGCGAAAAGGTTTGAAGGAAGAAGGATTAGGTATGATGTAGATGATAGGGAAGAAACACTCAGCAAAAAAATAAGAAGCGCAGAGAGAGAATGGATCCCGTACATTGCGGTTGTCGGGGATAAGGAGGTGGAGAGCGGTAAGCTGGCTTTAACAATAAGAGAGAGCGGCGAAAAGAAAGAGATGGATGTAGAGGAGATAGCAAAAAAAATAGAAAAAGAAAATGATGGATTTCCGTTTGAAATGCTCTCTTTGCCAAAGTTAGTGAGTAGGAGGCCGGTTTTCCGCCAGGCACTCTAATTTTTTTATTTTGTAGTCAAAAGGCGAAAAAACAAACAAAGCATTTAAAAAAATTCTCATCCAAAACCACAGCGATGATAAGTTATTCTACCTTAAGAGACATTGAGCGACAGGAGCTTACGCAGGCATCTCTAACTCCTCTGCCACCAGATTTCTATGAGAATGTAAAAAGGTATGAGAGTGAACTAGAGGTGAAGATGAACGGCGGGGGGGTGATGGTCATCAGGGAGTATGAGAATGTAAAGCGAATAGTAAAAAGAATAATGGAGAAAAGGGAGGAGAAGATCGTGCTTCTTGCAGTTAGAGGGGTGGAGAGCGAAAACCTTACAAAAGAGGAGAAAGAGCTTTTTTATTCAATAAAAGAGAGGATAGAAGAGTACAGAAAAAATTTCGAAGGCGGAGAAAAAGAAGAAAGTGTTAAAAAGGAAAGGGTAAAAAAAATAAGAGTGCTTAAAGAGGTGGAGGCATACACCGCGCCAGATGGAAGGATATATGGGCCATTCAGAGAAAAGGAGGAGGTCGTGCTTCCATCTGAAGAGGCAAATACCTTAGTAAAAGCAAAACTGGCTGAAGAGGTGATCGCATGAAAGTTCCAAAAGAGATAAGAACATACTGCCCAAAATGCAAGAAGCATACTGTGCATACTGTTAAAATAGCTAGCAAGGGAAGGGCTAGCAGCCTTTCTTTTGGTACACGAAAGCACGAGAAAAAATTGAAAGGGCATGGGGGGAAAAGAGCAGGAGAAAAAACCGTGAAAAAGCAGGGAAAAAGACAGAAGATAATCCTCTCCTGCCCAGAATGCAAAAAATCACATGAAAAGGTTTTGGGAACAAGAACAAAAAGGAAAGTGGAAATAAAGAGGTGACGGAATGAGCAGGTTCATGAAAGTCAGGTGCAAGGAATGCAGCAACGAGCAGGTTGTTTTTTCTAATGCAACCATGCAGGTTAGATGCTTAAAATGCAACGCTGTTTTGATGGAACCAACTGGTGGGAAGGGGGTTCTGGTCGGCGGAGAGGTTGTGGAAGAGTATGACTGAACTTCCTGAGGAAAACGAGCTCGTAATTGCGAAAGTAAAAAAAATACTCGATTATGGAGCATTCTGCGAACTCACAGAGTACAACGTGGATGGGTTCCTGCATCTGAGCGAAGTAGCGCCAAGATGGATAAAAAACATATATGAATTTATTTCTGAAGGCCAGAGGCTTGTTCTGAAAGTAATAAGGGTGGATAAGGCGAAGGGTCAGGTCGACGTTTCCCTAAAGAGGGTAAGCGAGGAGGAGAAGAGAAAAAAGATTGAAGCGTATAACAAGGAAAATAGGGCAAAAAAAATTATCCAAGTGGCGCTGGAGCAAGCGAAAGTGAAAAGTGATGCTCAGAAAATATTCAAAGAGGCAGAGACAAAATACGGGTCGCTGGATAATTTTCTCGTAGCCATTCTTGATGAAGAAAAAAAAGCATTTGAAGGCATAGAGTTTCCAGAAAAGGCACAGGGAATAATAATAGATATTGTAAAAAAGAGCGTAAAAAAGCCTGTTGCGAGGGTTAAGGCAATGTTCAACTTAAAGGTTTATGAAAGCAATGGAATTGAGCTGATAAAAAAATTGCTTGCGGATGCTGAAAAATTCGGCGAGATAAAATATCTTGGAGCACCAAGGTACTCCATAACTGTTGTGGATGAGGACTTCAAGAAAGCAAATAGAAAAATACAGGAGGCTATGGAAACGATCGAAAAAGGTGTGAAAGGAAGGGACGCTGAGTTCACCTGGGAAAAGGTGAAGAAGTGAAATACATCAGAAAATGTATGGTATGTGGGCAGTATACGCTCAGCGAAATGCACTGCGGAAAAAGAACAGAAAGCGCTCACCCACCTCCTTTTAAACCTTCAGATAGATACGCAAGATACAGAAGAATGGAGAGGGGATTAGAATGAAGGAAACAACCATAATAGAAAAGAAAAAAATAAAATTGAAAAATGGTGTTCTCACCACCGGCTTACCGGGAATAGGGCTTGTTGGTAGGGTTGCATGCAAATACATCGTAGACAAACTTAAAGCTGAAAAGATTGCGGACCTGTACTCGCCGCACTTCCCCCATCAAGTGCTGATGAATAAAAAGGGCGGAATGAGGATGCTGAAAAATTCTTTCTATGTTGTTAAGAAAAGCAAAAGGCCATTTGTAGTTATGCTTGGGGATGTGCAGGCACTGACACCTGAAGGCCAGTACGAGCTGGCTGATGCTGTTATAAAATATATAAAGAGAATTGGGATAAACGAAATAATAACAATAGGCGGATACAGCACAGGAAAAGTAACAGAAACGAAAAGAGTTTTCGGGGCTGCGAACAACAAAAAAATGATTGAGAAGTTCAAAAAAATGGGTGTGGTTTTTGGAGAGGCGAGGGGCTCGATAATCGGAATTGCCGGTGTTCTTCCAGCGCTTGCAGGCCTCAATAGAATTGATGGAATATGCTTAATGGGAGAGACCCACGGAGGATATGTGGATGCTGCTAGCGCAAAAAAAGTTGTCGAGCTTCTTTCGAAATATCTTGGATTTAAGATAAACTTAGAAGAGCTGGAAAAGGTCGCAAAGGAAGGGGAGGTTGCGATAAAGCGGATTGAAGAGGAAGTAAAGAAATACATGGGAGGGGAGCAAAGAGAAATCTCCTATATAAGATAAGATTTAAAATATTACTCACAAAATTATATTGGGTGTTTCTATGAAGGGACAGCTATCTGCTGAGATGATAATATTACTGGCGGTTGTGCTTGCGATCGTTGCCATCGCAGCAAACTACCTTCTGCAAACGGCACAAACAAGCGGTGAGGCTGCGCAGAACAAAACAACTCAGGTAATAGGTGCAATGGAAAAAACATGCATCAGTGATGCTGACTGCAAAGTAGGAAAGTGCATAAAAGGGGTGTGCCAGTAGGAGTATGAAAGGGCAGGTAACAGTAGAGTACTTATTAATTACGCTGATTGCTCTAACCCTACTTTCATTCTCTTTGAACGTGCTTACGAATGCAAACAATGCACAACAGAGTGGGTATGAAAGAGCTAAGTTCCTTTCGGATGCAAACGATATTTCTCATGCCATGAAAGAGGTCTGCGTGCTTGGGGATGGAAACAGTAGAAAAATAAACCTAAAAACCGAGATAAAAATAAGCGGTAAGGAGACGGTTGTTATTGAAGGAATGTACGAAAACCTCACGCATCAGGAAGAGATCCCATGCGATGTTTCCTCATCAGGAACATTCTCTGGAACGGTGTATGTAAAGAATGATGGTGGGAGTATAGTGGTGGAACAATGATAGAATGGAAAAAGGAGTTCTATTGCTCAGATGCTGAAGAGGTTACCAAACTAATGAATGGATTTTTTGGTGAGAACAGGAAGGGTACAGTGGCCCTCTCTTTTTACGAAGCACTTTTTCTTGCTGATATTAGAAATTTCAAAATCTTCAAGGATGGGAAGGAGGTTTCGGTTGCTAGTATGTTTGAGGAAGGTGCAAAAAGAGGAGTGCTTGCAAAGTATTTTGCTTTTAGGGATTGGAGGAACAGGGGGCTTGTTGCTCTCCCGGAAAAGGAGAAAAAAGTCGGAAAAGCAAGGGTTGTTAAAACATATCGAAGCAGTAGCTTGGAGCTTCCGCCCGTGAAACTGCAGGGAAGTTTTGACACAGAAAATTTTTTTGTATCATGTAATGATTATGAGGCAGGCAAGCAGCTTTATATGAGCCACTGGTTTGGCCAACTGGGCATGTACAAAATCTCCCATCTTGGAAAGAATTATGTTCTTGATAGCTATGAAGCACTTTATCTATGGAAAAAAGGGGTTTTGGAGGTTGACGGAAAAAAAATTCTTAAAGAAGGGGAAAAAAGGATACCATACTTCAACGAGATATACCGGATATATGAGGAGTGGAGGGACAGGGGGTATGTTGTAAAAACAGGGTTCAAGTTTGGAAGCCATTTCAGGATATACATGCCTGGAGTAAACCCCTCTCAGGAGAAGGAGTGGATACACTCAAAGCATGTTCTTCATGTATTCCCGAGAAAGGCTGCACTGCTTGCCTCTGACTGGAGCAGGGCAATAAGGGTTGCGCACGGGGTTAAAAAAACTTTTATCCTGGCAATCCCAAAAGAGATGAAAAAACCAAAGAATATAAAACCCCATTTTATGCTCTATCATAGGGCCGGCAATGTTGCAACAAACCCAAAAAACGGCGAACCAAAGTTTTATCTCTTTGCAATATCTGAGGATTCCATAATTACTGGTGATTTTCTTTATTCTGCACTTGAGAAATGCCGGGAGGACGGGGTTGAGCTCCTTCTTGCTATAGTTGATAGAGAAAGCAGCGTAACCTACTATGACATAAAAAGGATAGAACTTGAAAATGGGAAGAACAGTTACTTCGAAATAGAGTGGCTTCAACCTTAATATTTAAAAACCTTATAATAGAATTCTAGTTGGTGGTCATATGGCAAAATACCTGCTCGCGAGACAGCTATCAGGAAAGAGGGTAATCACGAATGATGGGGAAGAGTTTGGGAGGGTAATAGACATAAACATTAATGAGCTTTCCGGAAAGATAGAAGAGCTCATCATAGAGCCAAACCCAGATAACATGCTTGCGGAAAGAATGAGAAAAGAGGATGGGAACGTTCTTGTGCCCTATGAAACCGTTATGGCGATCGGGGACTATGTAATAATTGAAAAAAGAGCAATAATGTCCTAATTATGTTTTGCGGAATAGATGAAGCTGGAAGAGGTCCTGTAATAGGCCCGCTAGTTGTATGCTTAGCGAAATGCTCTGAAAAGCATGAGAAAGAGCTTAATTCTCTCTGTAAAAAGGATTCAAAACAACTTCTTCCTGAAGAAAGGGAAAGAATTTTTGATGAGCTTAAAAAGTTTTGCGATTTTTTTGTTGAGATAATTCCTGCTGAAAAGATAAACAAACTGATGGATGAGATGAGCTTGAATGATATTGAAGCCGAAGCTATGGCAGAGCTCATGAAAAAAGTAAAATGCCACAATGTAATAATAGACATGCCGGATAAGTATGAGTGGGTTTTCAGAAGAAGGATGGAAAAGTTTGGAGTTTTTAAATTTGAGGCAGAGCACAAAGCAGATGAAAACTTTCCTATTGTTGCTGCTGCAAGCATATGCGCAAAAATTACTCGCGACAGGGAGATAGAAAAACTACATAAGATTGTTGGAGACTTTGGCTCCGGCTATCCTTCAGATGAAAAAACTGTTGAGTTTTTGAGGAATAAGGAAAATCTGAAAAAAGCTGAAAAGTATATTAGAAAAAAATGGAAAACTTTGGAGAGCGTGTTGCAGAGGAGGTTGGAAATATAGATAAGAATGTTAAGCAAGTGGAATCTTTGTAGGTTCGTCTTTTTTTGAATAATACATGCCGGTTACGACTTGTCCTATTTCTAAACACTTAAGAAATAGCTCAAAGCTTTGAAACTTTTTTCTATCAAGAGGCTTTAAATGTGTATCATCTAACTTAATGGCCGTAACAACATCTGACCCAAAATAATTGCTTAGGTTATTTAAAGCCTTTACTGCGTCTCCAGCGTCTTTTTCTTTGTTGAAGAAAAAATAAAAGGTAGTACCATTATCATTTGTATATTTAACTCCAGGAAGCATAGAGATATTACCATTACTATCCTTCACAGACATTTTGGTATACTCTGCTTGGGCCATTTTTCCACCTCACTTTTATTACTCACCAAGCATTTAAATATTTAACGTTTTTTCACAACAGCACAAACTCTATAAACAAAAGTCACAAAAGAGAGTGCTGCAATTAAAATAAGCAACAAAACCGCATAGAAATTATAATTGAAAACAACCAGCAAAAATACAAGCAAAAGCAAAGCCCCCCTCTCCCCTCTCTCCAGAATTCCTCCTAATTTTTCTGCTTCCTCTTTTTTCAAAACCTCTTTATGATGGGCGTAGGCCTTGACAAAGGAGGTCATGCAGGAGCCGAAGAAGAGGACAAAAACAGCGGGTAAAAAGGATTCTGGAAGAACAAAAATGAGAGAGAGGATGAGAAAGAACTCAACAACCCTATCCGCAACACCATCCAAAAAAGCACCCTTCTTTGTGGCTAGTTTTTTTGCTCGAGCAACTGCACCATCCAAAACATCCAACAAGAACGCAAAAAGAAAAGAGAAAAACCCATAAAGCAAAAAACCAAAGTATGAAAAAACAAAACCGCAGAACGCAGCGATAACTGAAAAAATAGTTAGGGTATTTGGATGGAAAGGAAGAAAAGCAAAAAACCTTCCGAGAGTTGAAGAAAAATTCTCAGAAAGGCCAGCTGATTTTATCATCCCGATCACTTACCATCGCGTTGAACTTCGTCCAGTATCCTCTTTATTTTCTTTTTGAACCCAGGCAGATCCTCCTTAATCGCCTTCCAAACTATCTCAAGGTCAACCCCAAAGTATTCATGCACAATAATATCCCTCATTCCAGATATACTTTTCCATTCTATTTCTTTTTGCTTTCTTTTTATTTCGTTTGGGAGGTTTTTGACCGCCTCTCCAATTATCTCAAAGTTCCTCAAAACAGCGTCTATCTTCTCTTGATTTGACTCAAAAGAACGGTAATCAATACCACGCGTATAATTTTCGATGTTATCAATCGCTTTAAGAATGTCCATGAGTAGATTTTCCACTCTTCTCATATTTTAACAGCCTCAGCCAATATCTTATCCCGCATATCATTGCGAATAGCTTTCCTGGTGACAAGATCCACTTTTCTGCCAAGAAGCTCTTCTAAGAAATTTTTCAGAGAAAGGAAAGTAAAGAGCGAAACAGGTTGAGAGAACTCAACCAGTATATCTATATCGCTTTTTTTATTTTCGACTCCTTTAGAAAAAGAACCAAAAACATACATGGCAGACACTTTATATCTTGAACTAATGTAAGAGAAAGCAGAACTTATTTTTTTCCTAATTCTCGTCAGGCCACTACCCATAAAGCTATGTCCCTTAAAATAATTTAAAAGTTTTCGGTTTCAGAAAGGCCAGCTGATTTTATCATAAACCTTCCCTGCGATAAATCCTTCCAGTAGTTTTTTTGCTTCAGGGTCAGGAAGCTGAACCGGAGGATGCTTCATGAGATAAGCTGAAGCAGGAAGGATCGCCCCTCCAATTTTTCTGTCCATCGCTAACTTTGCAAGCCTTATTGCATCTATAACTACACCAGCAGAATTTGCCTTATCATCCACCTCGAGCCGGACCTCCATATTATACGGAATGTCTGCCCACATCCTTCCCTCTATGCGCATGAACATAATTTTTGTGTTCCCCAAAAATGGAATGAAATCAGAAGGGCCTACGTAAATGTTCTCATCAGGCAAGCGGTGGCGGAGCTGGGACTGAACTGCTTCTGTTTTTGAGATTTTTTTACTCTGCAATCTTTCTTGTTCTTTCATGTTAAGAAAATCCGTGTTCCCCCCAACATTAATCTGGTATGTTTTATCTATAACCGTTCCCCTATCATCGCATAGCTTTGCAAGCGTTCTGTGAACAATGGTGGCACCAACCTGACTCTTCACATCGTCACCGATAATTGGGATGCCTGCCTTTTTGAATTTTGACGCCCATTTTCTCTCGCTCGCAATAAAAACAGGCAAGGTGTTTACGAGCGCACATCCGCTCTCAAGTGCAATCCCCGCCCAAAACTCAGTTGCTTTCTGGGAGCCAACGGGAAGATAGTTTACTATTACTTCTGCACCACTATCCTCTAGCTCCTTTACTATTTCCTTTCTTAGTTGCTGAACGGATTTTTTTGATTTTAGGGGCTGAACACGGTTCTGCACCCATATCCCAACCCCATCAAGAGCAGGGCTCTCCTTTACCACAACATCGCTCTTTGGAAACTCTTTTTTTGGAATCCAATTTACCATGTTTGGGCTTGCATAAACAGCTTCATGCAAAGGTTTTCCAACTTTATTCCTCCCAACATCAAAAGCTGCAACAAACTCCAAATCATATATGGAATAGCCGGCAATTTTTTCATGCATTATGCCTATTGCCTTTTTCTCAGGATGCTTTTTGTAAAACTCTATTCCCTGAACTAATCCGGCAAAGCAATTCCCAACCCCAACAACAGCAGTGCGTATCATATTAACACCTTTAATATATTAATGGCATTAATATAGTAAAAATTTAAAAACTATCTCCATTCAAAAAACCGCAGATTAACATGCTGGGAAAACACTATGATACATCCATAGAGGAGAAATGGCAGAGATGGTGGGAGGAGAACGGGATATACAGATTTGATGAGAAGGATACAAAAAGACCAATCTACTCCATAGATACCCCACCACCCTTCACAAGCGGAAAGCTCCACATGGGCCATGTTTTAAGCTATGCATATTTTGATTTCGTAGCGAGATATAAGAGGATGAAAGGATATAATGTTTACTACCCGCAAGGGTGGGATACACAAGGATTCCCAACCGAAGTAAAGGTTGAGAAAAAATATGGAAGGCTTCCAGCAGAAATCTTTAGGCAGAGATGTATTGAATGGACTGCGGAGTTTATAGCAAAAATGAAGGAACAGATGATAAAGCTTGGGTTTAGTCCTGATTGGAGGTATGAGTACAGAACGATGGACCCAGAGTATCATAAAAAAGTTCAGTATTCCCTTCTAAAAATGTATGAAAAGGGAATGATATACAGAGCAGAACATCCTGTTCTATGGTGCCCAACCTGCCATTCCGCAATAGCAAAGGCAGAAACAGAGGAGCATGAAAGGGAAACAAAACTAAATTACATTATTTTTGAGACAGAGGATGGAAAAAAATTAGAGATCGCAACGACAAGGCCAGAGCTCCTCCATGCATGCGTTGCTGTAATGTTCCATCCTTCTGATGAGAGATACAAAGGATTGGAAGGAAAAACAATTATTACCCCTCTTGGGGCAAGCGTGAAAGCCATCCCTGATGGTGATGTGGATAAGGAGTTTGGAACAGGTTTGGTTATGGTATGCACATACGGAGACAAAACAGATGTTCTATGGCAGTCAAGGCACGGCCTACCGGTAATAAGGGCGATGGATGAAGTCGGAAGGCTCATAAATGCTGGCGAGTTTGATGGATTAAGAGTAAAGGAGGCAAGGGAGAGGATAGTGGAAAAGCTAAGAAAAGAGGGAAAGCTAGTAAAACAGGAGCCGCTAAAACAGGTCGTAAAAATACATGATAGGTGCAAAGGGGATGTTGAGTTTATCCTTTCGTGGCAGTGGTTTGCAAACGTTAGGGAGAATAAAGAAAAAATAAAGGAGATGGCAAAGGAGATAAAATGGGTTCCAGAGTTTGGAATAACATACTTATTTGATTGGGCAAATAGTTTGGAATGGGATTGGGTTATAAGTAGGCAAAGGGTCTTTGGGACACCCATACCTTTTTATGTATGTAAAAAATGCAACTGGATTGAACCGGTAGATGAAAACGAGCTACCTTTTTCTCCGGAGAAAGCAAAGGAAAAGAAATGCAAAAAATGCGGAGAAGTTATGGAGCCAGAGAAATCAACACTGGATTGCTGGGTGGATTCAAGCATCACCCCGCTCGTAATAGCAAACTGGCCAAATCAGGGATGGGAAAAACTTTATCCCTCCTCCTTAAGACCTCAAGGGGTTGAGATAATAAGAACATGGGCATTCTATACTATATACAGGAGTGGGGTTGCTTTAACAGGAAAAAAGCCGTGGGAAACGATTCTTCTAAACGGAAATGTTTTAGCGCCAGATGGAAAAAAGATGAGCAAAAGTTTAGGGAATGTTATAGAGCCAACAGACCTGATGAAGGAGTACCCGGCGGATGCGATAAGGCAATGGGCTGCAATGAGCGGTGCAATGGCAAAGGATAGACCATTCAGTTATGAAGATATAAAGTATGCAAGATTGTTCCTTAATAAACTGTGGAACGCATCAAGGTTGGTTGAAAGCGCACTGTCGGATTATGATGGTTCGAAAAGACCGCTGCGAGAGGTAGACATGTGGATAGTAAGCAGGATGAATGAGGTTATCATGGAGGTAAGCGAGGCAATGGAAAATTTTGAATTCCACACCGCAATAAAAACCATACAGATGTTTTTCTGGTATGAATTCTGCGATTTCTATCTAGAGTATGTTAAGCACAGGATATATGGAAAGGATGAGGAAAGCAAAAGGGCTGCTCAGTATACATTAGACTATGTACTTTACAGCACTATAAAACTGCTTGCTCCTTTTACCTGCCATGCAAGCGAGGAAATATATAATGAGGTCTTTAAGGCAAGGGAAGGAAAAAGCATACACCTTACAAAATGGCCCGAAACAAGCGGGATTTTTAATGAGAGAGCAATAGAAAAAGCAAATGTGTTGAACCAGATCGTGGCAAAAATAAGGCAGCATAAAGCAGCAAACCAACTTCCTATGAATGCGGAGATAAAAAGAGCAGTCATCATTTGTCCAATAGAACTTGGAGAAATGATCGAGGATTTGAAAGGGGTTGCGAAAATAAAAGAAATAGAAATCAAAGAGGGGAAGGGGGTTGAGGTTGAGCTGGAATTCTAAAACATTAAAAATCTTGCTGGAAAAAAACTAATGTGGAAATCGAGATATTTGTCGGGATCATCGTAGGTATTATACTATTTCTCTACGGACTGGAGCATCTAAGCGCAGAAGTGCAGATGGTAGCAAGGGAGAGAATAAAACGAGTTGTTGAAAAAGCTGCAAAGAACAGATGGGTGGGTGCTTTTGTTGGTGCAATCGCAACAGCCACAATCCAATCAAGCACTGCGTTCACCTCAATTGTAATAAGCTTTGTTGATTCCTCCCTCCTGACCTTTCGGCAGGCAGTTCCTCTTATTATAGGTGCAAACGTTGGTACAACAATAACCGCTCAGCTCGTTGCATTAAACATGGAGGAATTAGGGCCCCTGCTTATAATACTGGGTTTTGCAATTGCGTTGATAAAAAAATATCGGATAATAGGAAAGAGCATATTTTATCTTGGGTTCATCCTTTTTGCACTGACATTAATAGCAACCGCAACAGAGCCGCTAAAAAATGATACGGTTTTTCGGCAGGGATGGACGGATAACATTCTAAGCGGGCTGCTGGCTGGTATTGTGATGACAATCATAATGCAATCCAGCTCCGTAACAACTGGTTTGGCCGTCATTCTTGCAGAATCAGGGGTGATTGGAATCCCTGTTGCGGTAGCAGCGGTTCTTGGGGCAAACATAGGTACGACATTCACAGCCGCTATAATTTCAACCCAAGTAGATGAGTACGGAAAAAGAGCTGCATACTCCCATATACTCTACAATGTTATTGGGGTAGTGGTGGTGCTTTTTGTTTTCAATCAGTTTGTTGCTATTGTCCAGGGTTTTGGGATGAGTCCGGGGCATGTCGTTGCAAACGCGCATACGCTTTTCAATCTCATTGCTGCTTTTGTGTTCTTAGTGTTTTTCAATTGGTTTGTAGGGATTGTGGAAAGAATCCAGCCGGCAAAAAAAGAGGAGCTTGTGTTTGAAACAAAGTACATCACTGAAGAACCACCAAAGGATAGTGCAACTGCCATTTCTCTATCAGAGAAAGAGATCCAGAATCTTGCAAAAACAACTACCGAGCTTTTTTCTTCAGTAAGGCTGATTCTGGTTGAAGAAAAGAATGAGATAAAGCACGCAAAGAAGCTTGAGGAATACAGCGATTTTTTGAATAAAAAAATATCGCAATATTTGTTTAATGTATCAAAAAGAAAACTGAGTAGGTACGAAGCAGAAGAGCTATCCTACCAAATCCGTCTTTCAAATTCTTATGAGCAACTTGCCGATACAGTAATGAACTTTATTGAGATTGCGGAGTACATGAAGGAAACCGGTCTTTCCCTGAGCCCAACTTCAAAATACTATCTAAACATCCTTCTCGATAGGATGGATGGAATGGTTGGGCTACTGAATGAAAAAAGAAAATTCAGTGAAAAAGGAATGAAGAAAATAAGAAAAAATGCAGACGAGATTGAAAAATACATAAGCAAATACTACAGGGAGAATGTTAGGGAGATTGCGAAGGAGTTTGAGGGTTTGCACATGGGTGCGATATTTACGGAGATATTGGCAAATGTTGAGGCATGCTCCGAAAAGATAACTGCGGTTGCTGAAATTTTACATTCACGAAAAAAGAAAGAATTATAAACTTCGGTTTCCTAAATACACTCAATGATGACATGAACAACCTCTGAACAATGATGAGGCTAACAGCGTCTGAAAAGAGAAGATGATCGTAGCTAAATGGTTGCAGGAAGGGGATCAGGAGGAGCCTCAAACTGAGGGGAAACCCGCTGGTGGTTTCCCTGCGGTTCGGGAGGCTAACAGCGTCTGATATACATGTTTAAAAAAGAGCTTTTTGTTGCATTCGGATTTGGTTTTCTCCTCTGCTTTATTTTTGCTAATGTTTTTCTCGTCTCGCATATTTTTTCCCCTGAAAACGGGGAGGAGATAGTAGGTTTCATAAATTCTGCGGTGTTTTCCGTGGATGCTGAAGTTTATGCGTTCTCTTCTTGGGATGTTGCGCATGCGCTTGTGAATGCAGAGAAAAGAGGGGTAAATGTAAGAATCATTGTGGACGAATCTACGGTTGATGGCGAAACCAAAGCAATACTTAAGTACTTAAAAAATAATGGGGTTGAAGTCCGGCTGGCGAACTACTACCAGAGGACGCATGCGAAATTTATAGTTGTGGATGGGATAAGGGTTTTGGTCGGCTCGCACAACCTCTCAAACTCTGCGTTGTACTACAACCGGGAGGCATCAGTCATCCTGAACCTGCTGAGGTTTTGGGAGTTTGAGAGAGTGTTTGGAGAGGATTGGGAAAAGGCAAAGCCTTTTTAATCTTTGTTAGCATGAAATAAACAACCCCTATACTTATTTTTGGTGATTTGTATGCAGAATGTAGATGTAAAGGAGATGGAAAAAAAGACCGGAACGACCACAGTAGGTATTGTTGTGAAGGATGGGATTGTTTTTGCTTCTGATAGGAGAGCAACCATGGGATATTTCATAGCAAGCAAGGACATCGACAAAATCTATCAAATAGATGAACATATTGGGATTACGATAGCAGGCTCGGTAGGAGATGCACAGAAGCTGGTTAGATGGATGCAGACTGAGGTAAAAAACTACAGGTTAGAACATGGAAAGCCAATAAGCGTGGAGGCTGCCGCAACCCTTCTGGCAAACATCCTTTCTGCTTACAAATTCTTCCCATTCTGGGTGCAGATTCTTATAGGGGGTGTGGATGAAAGGCCAAGGCTTTTCAGCGTGGACCTTCTTGGGGGCGTGACTGAAGAGAAGATGACATCAACCGGTTCGGGAAGCCCGATAGCGTTTGGTGTTCTCGAAACACAGTATAAAGAGGATCAGAGCGTTGAGGAAGGCGCGAGGCTAGCTGCTAAAAGCGTTTGGGCCGCGATAAGGAGGGATGCTGCAAGCGGCGAGGATATCGATGTTGCTGTCATAACAAAAAAAGGCTTCAAAAGATTTGACAAAAAACAAGTAGCAAAAATGGTGGAGTAATGCAGTTTGCAGAGATAGAAAAAGCCATAAAAGAAATAGTGCCGCCAGAGTGCGGTCTGACTTCCATAGAACCGCTAGGTCTAGTGATAGCTATATATGTAAAGGATATAAAGAAATTTTATGAATATGAGGACTTGGTCAAAAAGATTGCGAGCACGATAAAGAAGAAGATATATGTAAGGGTTGACAAATCGCAGTTGATGGACCCTGAAAAAGCAAAGAAAGAGATAGAATCCATACTCACAGAAGAAGCAAAGATCACGAATATATGGTTTAATGCTGATTTTTCAGAAGTTATAATAGAATCCGAAAAACCCGGTTTGATAATAGGAAAGGGTGGGGTTGGGCTAAAGGAGATATTGATAAGAACCGGGTGGGCACCGATAGTTTTGAGAACCCCAACGATGGCATCCTCAACAATAGAAGGAGTGAGGAAAAGTGAGGTTGCGTATGCAAGCGATAGAAAAAAATTCCTCCTTAAACTTGGAAAAAAGATAAATCAGCCATCCCCCGAGATAGAATGGGTAAGAACAGTAATGCTCGGTGGATTTAGGGAGGTTGGGAGGAGTTGCCTTCTTTTACAGACAAACAAGAGCAAGATACTCATAGATGTAGGAATAAACCCGGAAACATTGGACCCTAGGTACGCATTCCCTTATCTAAACATGCTTGGGTTTTCCATAGATGAGATAGATGCTGTAATAATTACGCATGGCCATCTTGACCACATGGGTTTTCTTCCGTATCTTTTTGCGTATGGGTATGATGGGCCGGTTTACGCAACACCCCCAACAAAGGACCTCATGGCCCTTTTACAGAGGGATTACTTGAACATAGTGAAAAAATTCTGGGGCGCGGATGCTCCGTACACAAAGGAGGATATACAGAAAGAGCTCAAAAATATCATAACCATAAATTATGATGAAGTTGTGGACATCACGCCGGGTGCGAAGCTTACATTCTACAACGCCGGCCATATAATCGGTTCTGCAATAGCACACCTGCATATAGGGGAAGGAAAGCACAACCTCATCTACAGTGGGGATATAAAGTTTGGTTTTACGAATTTGTTCAATCCAGCTCACACAACATTCCCCAGGGTTGAAACGCTTTTCATAGAATCTACATACGGAGGAAGGAATGATATTGGAGTGGCAAGAGAGGAAAGAGAAGCGAAGCTTATTGAGGTAATAAATAACACAGTACAAAGAAGGGGGAAGGTTTTGATTCCTGTATTCGCAGTTGGAAGGAGCCAGGAGATTCTTCTTGTGCTTGAGAATTATGCGAGGAACAATCCGGATTGGAATGTCCCGATTTATATCGATGGCATGGTTATGGAGGCATCTGCAATCCACACAGCTTACCCAGAGTATCTTAAAAACAGCTTGCACAAGAGAATACTCTCAAACGATAGCCCATTTGAATGCCCGCTTATTAAAGTTGCTGAGAACAGGGAGGAGATAGTAAACGGTGATCCGGCAGTTATCCTCGCTCCTTCTGGAATGCTTTCAGGAGGGCCATCCGTAGAATACCTAAAACTAATGGCTGAGGATGAGAGAAACACGCTTATTTTTGTAGGATACCAGAGCGCTCTTTCTTTAGGAAACAAGATTCAGCACGGAATAAAAGAAATACCGATTGTTGGCGAGAATGGAAGGGCAAAGACGCTAAAAATAAACATGGAGGTAACAACTGTAGAAGGATTTTCCGGTCACAGTGATAGGAGACAGCTTGTTGCATGGATAAGGAATGTAAAACCGAAGCCAAACAGGGTATTCACAATGCATGGGGATTGGGGAAAAACAGAGGAATTCGCAAGGGATATAGCAAGAAACATGATGGTTGAAACAAGAGCACCCATGAATTTAGAAGCAATAAGGTTAAGGTAGTTTTCTGTTTTATTTTCTAAATATTCTGTTTAAAAGAGGGATTGCGTAGAAAGTCATAGCAAATCCGGCTATTGCACCGGTTGTAACTCTTAACGGGTTTGTGCTCTCCCACACTCCTATAAGCTGCATCCCTCCATCTATCGCCATCGGAAGAATCGCAACTATGAAAAATATCAACGGTGGGATTTCCAGATTGTCTTTTTTGAATAACAATGGGTAGAGAAGAGCTGAAAGAAGGGCTGCTCCATACACACCAACATCCCTTGCGCAAACAGGAAACTTGTAGCCGGTGCCAAACTCTTCCCTTTTTACAATCGCCTGCTTACTCAAACTAAATTCATTGGTTGGAAAACAATTTGTAATCGTAAGGTTTGCTGGAAAATAGCAAAGCGAACGGGAGGTCAGCTGGTGGCAGGTTGGGCCATAAAGTTCATGCATAAAAAGAAAAAGTTTTTGGTTTGAAGGTCCTATCAATGGAGTTATAAATATAGGTAGGGCAAAAACAAGCATAGCTATTGTGTATATCCAGTATCCCGCTGCCTTCATAATTCCTCAACCTTTTTCTTAAGCAGTCTTTCTGTTTCCTTTTTCATCCAAGGATAGATTACCCATGCCTTTGTTTTTATTTTCCGGGCATAAAAATCCGGCTTAAATTTTGATGTGAACCTATAATCTATAACTGCAATCTTCACCTCCTTGGCCCCCTTTTCTTTAAGATGATTTATAGCAACCATGATGCTTTTTCCTGTATCCGCAATCTCATCAACAAGGAGAATAGTCTTTCCCTTAACATCAATCGGGATGGGTTGAGTAATGGTTGGGGAATCCTTAGTTTCTGCAATACCTTTGTAGAACTCTACGCCTATAAACGAAATCTTCGTATCGTCCAAAAAATCCGATAGCAGCCTAGCCGGAACCAATCCCCCGCGAAGAATGCCCACTAAATAATCCGGCCTGAAACCGCTCTTTTTTATTTTCTCGGCCAATTTTTCAGTAAGCTTTTCTATTTCCTCCCAAGAGTATTTTATGTATCTCATTTTCGCACCATCGGGCCTGGGGGGATTTCCGAACCTTTTCCGCTGAAGCGCTTTTTGCGAAGCAAAAAGGGCTCTTCGAACCCCCGACACCCGGATTAAGAGTCCGGCGCTCTGACCAGGCTGAGCTACAGGCCCTGGATGGTATTTTGATGAAGAAATATTTAAAAACAAAACGAAAGATATTTAAACATATTTTAACATAAAAATACATTGGTGAGTGTATGTTCAAAGACACAAAAAAACCAACAGGAAAACCCGGAATAAAACCTGGGCCGAATGGAGGAGTAGAGTTTGGAAAATTCAAGGAGGTTGCGGAGAAGAAAGTGGATAGTATAAAAGAGCAGATAAAGAAAATGGTTGAGGAAGGAAAAAGTGCTGAAGAAATTGCAGCATGGTTCTGCAAAGAAGTTGATAACGATAAACTGGGGAAAGGAAATGCTTATTTCGATGCTTTGATCGAATTGCTAAAACCATACGTGCTTGTGCAGTCCGATGAAGCAGCGGCGTATATAGAAATTATTTCCGAAGTCCATGCTTATTTTATGAAAAAAATGGAAAATAAAGAAAGAGGGCAGATGCACTGGGAAAACATGCAAAAAAGGTTTGAGGAAAAAGGATTGCCTCTTGAAATAGAAGAATAAAAAACATCTAATCTATTAGGGGGTTGAAGCTAGGGGGTCAACTAATAAGCTAAGGCCCCCCCCTGGCTTTTGGGCCCACCCAGGATCGAACTGGGGATCTCCACCTTGTAAGGGTGGCGTCTTAACCATTGTCGGCCTCAGCTGACAAATGTTAGCAGGGCTTAAGGCTCTCGACTATGGGCCCTCAAGGACTAAAAATTAAGAATAAAAATAAATAAAAACATATCAAAGCAGGAATTTTTTAAACCCAGCAGCATCCTCGGCCATGGAAAGGACATTAAAGAAAACATAATTTTCTTTTTTATCGCAAAACCTAACGAGAGCATCGAAATCCTCCAACGTATATCTATACCTCAAGTTATACCCTGGTTTTCCATGAAGTCGGAAGTAGTTTATCCCGCGCGATACTGTCCTTTGTTTAAATGGGTCAACACAATGAATAATACCGCATTCATCACACAACCCTTTTACACTCTTCTCCTGCCACTCCCCCCTTGGCTCCCAAGCACACAAAAAATTTTTTCTTTTTATTTTTCTAAAAAAGCGCCGCATATTTTCTATGTTTTCCTGATTAGGCTTAAAGGAAGCCGGAGATTGGAAAACAACAACTCTAGCATCCAATACGTTCGCGACCTCCTCAGTCCTTTTCCACGCCATAAAAACCTCTGGCGTGTTTTTGAAAAATCCGTAATTCTTATGCTTCTCTTCTGGAATTTTCATACCAAGCTTTCTGTATGTGGGACTGGATGGATCATGCGTAATGAGCTGCCAAGCCTTTAGGGTAAAGATAAAGTTCTCCGGAGCCTCCTCTCTCCATTTCTTAAATACATCCATCTTTGCTGGGATAGTATAGAAAGTGTTTTGGACCTCAACCGCCTCAAACCTTTTAAAATATTCTTTCTTGTTTAATGCAAACCCGCAACAGCCAACAATTATCTTTCTCCCGCTAGAGGTTGAAGTATTTTTGGAACTCATAGCTCGTCGGCCTTAACTCGTTTTCCCTGTGCTCTTTTATTTTGTTTTCAAGGTAATCTGCGATTATATCAGAAGAGAATGTTCCCTTTAAGAATTCATTATCCGCTTCCAAAAAGGCGATCGCTTCCATAAGATTACTCGGCAGTTCCTTAACCCCGAGCTTTCTCCTCTCTTTAGAAAGCATGGTCGAAACATCAGCATCAACAGGGTCGCCCGGGTCAATTTTTTTCTTTATGCCATCAAGCCCGGCAGCAACTATAGCTGCATACGCAAGGTATGGGTTTGCAAGCGGGTCTGGGAATGTTAATGTTATTCTTTTCCTATCCTCTGCCTCTCCGTGTCTTACAGGAACATACGCGACAGCATCCTTATTTTTCGCACTCCACATTATGTATTTTGGAGAGGCAGCAAGCCTTTTGTATGAGTTTGTAGATGGGTTGGTGAAAACGCAAAGTGCGGACGCATGCTCAAGGATTCCTCCTATAAAATACCTACCAGCAGAGCTCAGATTTGCGTACTCGTTTTTTGCATCATAGAAAACATTCTTTTCGCCCTCCCACAAACTTATGTTCACGCGCAGGGAGCTTCCGGCTTCCCTAAAAACAGGGAGTGGCATGAATGTTGCAAAAACATTTGACATTATAGAAATGTTCTTAACTGCGTTTTTGAAAGTTAGGAGGTAATCTGCGCTGTCAAGAAGGGAAAATGGCGGAAGGGAAACATGCTGCTGTCCCGTTGGACCGTCCCCGTGCCCATGGGATTCTACTGAAACATGAAAGTTGTCATTCATAACATTAAGTATTTCTGACCTGAGGATGTGGTATGTATCAAAAGGGGCAGAAATCAAGCTTGCTTTATCCCAGTTTACAAGAGGGGAGGGATTCCATTTTGCCTCTCTTGTATCCAGCATAACGCTCGGCCCTCTCTCAGGATTTATCTTATCGACCGCAACACCATCGAAAAAGTAGAACTCAATCTCGCTTCCAACCTTCACATCAAAACCTGCGGCCGCAGCGTTCTTAACTGCTCTTTGTAAAATATACCGAGGGTCTTTTAGATAAAACTCCTCTTTTTGCGTGTAGATGTTGCATATCATCCTAGATGCAGAATCCATCCAGGGAATGAATGCGAATGTGTCAAGGTCTGGCTTTAGGAAAAGCTCCTCATGGTCATTAAAAACAGACCCAACATCAGAGCGTGAAACCCCTCTCTCCAGCTCCTCCTCAGAAACTCCATGCGAAGGCACACCCACAGAATGGGAATAACCCAGAACATCAACAAACTCAAGGTAGAGCCATTTTATTCCTGAAGATGCTATCCTATCTAAAACATCCTTTGCCGGCATACTCTCACCGGGAATGCTTCGAAAAGAATGTTTTTAAATTTTTTCATTCACTTTTGGGGCATGCCAGTTTCCTTCAGAAAAGAAATTTACGAAGAGCATAGGCCAGAAAAAACAAAAAATGAATTTAAAAATGAGGAGAGAATAACCGAGGGGCTGTCTGTTGCAACAATAGCAAGCTATGCAGAAAAGGTACTTTCTGATGTGCAGTACACCGGAATACTCGCTAGGGTCGTCGGTAAGGATTTTGAAAAAAGGATGGTGGATAGAAAGGATTTTGAAAAATTCATATCTATCTATAACATAGACCCGAAGAGAACAGAAGCAAGAACAATAATGAAGCTTATCCCGATATACAAAAAAGGGTACCAGTGGCATTCCATACACTCAAAAAGATTGAGAAAAAAATACATGGAAAAAGCAAAATTACTTTTTAATATTGCTGAAAGGGTGGATGTAAACTCCCTTCTTATGTCTGAGGGTATCGAAATATACGGCAGGGATGTGGTAAAAAGTGAAGAGAGAGGGACGGAATTCAACAACGCGTATGCAATAGTTGAGAAAAAGCCGAGAAAAAAGAGGATGAGCAGGTCATCCGTAAGCCTACTCTTCCAGGAAATGTATTTTAAGAGGCAAAGGATTGTTGCATTCGGAATTTTCGATGGGATAAAGGAGGGTAAGGCAAGGGAGCATGAGATCTCTTCATTTGCTTTGGATATTTTCAAATCTTATGTTGAGCTTTTTGGAGAAAAACCAGAGGAAGCGAACGGGCTTGGTTTGCTTGAAAGTTTTGCTAAGGAGGCGGATGCGCGGATAAGTGAAAAATTCGATGGAGGATGCGAGGCGCTTGCGGGATTTGTTCTTGGGGACCGGGCGGTTGTTTTGAAAGTAGGCAACCAAAGGCTTTATGGAATTTCCGGATTCTCACGATGTTTTACAACAGATGATGGAATCTCTGGTTTGGTAGAACTAGGAGAGAAGATAGCAAAAAATGAGTTCTTAAAAGAGATGGGAATTCCTTTTGCTTATCTAGGAGGATTTTCGCAGAAAATAAACGGAAAAGATGTTATGAAAGTGCTTCATAGGGAATTCAAGCTTGGAAAAACAAACCTTTTTTCTCTTGACCTATCTGGTTTTGATATGTTAGTTGCAGTGAACAAGGGGGTTTGGATGAACGCACCCTTTAAAGAAGAGGAGGGTAAAATCGTTGATGCCTACTCTGAAAAATGGTTTTTCGAACTTTCGAACGGGGACTGCAGAAAAACCGCACAGAATATTGCGAGAGCTGCCAAAAAGAATATGAATGTTTATAAAGAAAAGGATGGTTTTATCGTGAAGGGAAGCGCGCAGGATGTTGGGGTGCTCGCTTTTGCAGTTTAAATTTTAGAGAATTGTTTTTTGCGGCTCGGAAGGCAGGCCGTGCTTTATCCTGTATCCATCTATCACAAGAACAGCTCTCTTCGCTTTTTCAGCCTTAGCTCTGTATATTTCCTCCCCACCCGATCTTAGGAACCATTCTATATAAAGGCCAAAATCCGCAAGGTTTTTGCTTCCATCCTCAACAAGTTTTTCCATAATCAAAGCGACCATCTCTTTTCCCTTCTCATCATCTCCCCATATGCTAAGCGCAAGCGCAACCTGATTTACAAAATGCATCTTATCTTCAGGGTTCATGGTTTTCCAGACAGCAACCATCGCTTTTTTCGCTTCCTCGCTTACCTTATCAAATGCTCCCATTCTATCAACCCCACCTGTTCAGATACTTAGAGTCTCCTTTGTCCAGCAGGGCAGCAAGCTTTTTCGCATCTTCATACCCTTTTCTATACGCTGTCTCAGATATTGCGCCGGTTGCGTCTTTTATTCTCTTTGTGAGCGCAGCAATTTCGTACTCTTCAATTTCTCTGCGAGAAGGTACCCTAAGCCCAAGCTCTTTTTCTATCTGAGAAAGAATTTGTTTAACATCTGGTTCTCCTTTCTCCAATTCTCCTCTTCTCTCCCTTCTTCTGTGAGCCATCTTCCCACCATCAATATTTTGTATTCAAACATTTAAATACCTTTTCTTTAGCTTTTTCTCACCTCAAAATCCGGCTCTATTTTTCTCCAGTTTCCGTTAAGGAAATGCCATAAGGTTTTTGTCGTTGAGTCATAAACTAAATTGAATTTGCTCGCAACCTCTAACGGTCTGTCTATTTCTATAAAAGGAAACCTAAATGTCCAGCCGAACCTTTCCCTAAAGATGTTTTTCTCTATAAGCACTACCCTTTTTGTTTCAAGCTTTCTTTTTTCGCACCATTCTATTACTTCTTTTATTTCATTTTGAGGTGGCATCTTCTCACCTATTTTGTTACTATCCTCACAACATCCCCATCCTCTAAAACATGGTCAAGCCCAACCCTCTGGCCAGGAAACCTTACGCTTTTTCCCCAAACAAGCGCATACCTAAAATTCTCAATCCAAGAGGTGTGGATCCGCCTGCAAACATCCTCAACCCTGGCTCCCTTTTTCAGCACCATTGGTTTATCCGCAACCTTCCCAAAATCATCCTTTGTGTATATTCTTATGAATCCAATATGGGAGAAAATTTTTTCTTTTAATTCTTCTATCCCTTCTCCAGTCATGGCCGAAACCGGAACGTACTCGCCTATCTGTTTTTTTATTTCCTCTCTTCCTTTATCGCTTAGCAGGTCAACCTTCGTTAGGACAACTATAGCGGGGATGTATGCCCTGTTCTTCTCTATTGCATCTATCAGCCTATCAACGCTCCCGGGCTCATGGAATATAACATTTGCATTATGTATCCCATATTCTTGAAGGACCCCTTGCACTTCATTCATGCTCATTCCTTTTTGTTTGCACGTCCAAACAGCGGTAATCCCGCCGGTTGATTTTTTTTCTATAACTATATTTGGTGGTTTTTCATTTATTCTTATTCCGCAAGCGTTTAGCTCATCCAAGATTATTTTGTACTGCCAAAGAGAGAATGGGTCGATAAGGATTAACAAAAGGTCTGATTTTCTCGCAACCCCTATCACCTCCCTACCCCTTCCCCTTCCATCCTTTGCCCCCTGTATTATTCCGGGAAGGTCTAAAACCTGAATCTCTGCTCCTTTGTATATCAGCCCGCCCGGAATTGCTGAAAGGGTTGTGAATTCATACGGTGCTGTTTTGCTCTTTGCGCCCGTAAGCGCGTTAAGGAGGGTTGATTTTCCAACAGATGGAAAACCGATTATGGAAACTGTTGCGTCTCCTGTTTTTTTAACATCATACCCAGCTCCTCCGGATTTTTTGGGAGCAAGAAGGGCCCGTCTGAGCTTTGCGAGTTTTGCCTTCAATAGCCCTAGATGATGCTCTGTTGCTTTGTTCTTTTGGGTCCTCGCAATCTCCTCCTCAATCGCCTTTATTTTTTCAAGTATTCCGACGCCCACGTTCTCACTTCTTTAAACATGCTTTAACAACCCTAAGGAAATTCTCAGCATCTTTTATTATCTCTTCGGCATCTGCCCGCGATAGTGAGGCCCCACCATATGAGGCACCATGCCTAACCTCCCTATAGGAGTCCAGCATTTCAAGATATCTGTATACCTCCGAGCCTCTGAAAATGGCTTTCGTAAAAATTACAAGACAGTAATGGCTTCTTTCGCTATACCCTTTTAGGAGCAGAAGGGCCCTTGCTGAATGAAACATGGATTGGTACGCAGCAAGGAACGCGGACTTATTGGCATGAGTTTTGCCTATTATTTCTTTTGCCTCTGAAAGAAAATTTACTGCCTCTGCTATTTCACTATCTATTCTTTCTTTCGGCACATGGCTCAGTTTTCTTATATATCCTTTTTCCAAACACTCTTCGGCTTCATCATTCACTCAAACCACCCCCGAACAGCTTCACATGGTTTCTCAAAACAGACTGACTAAATGGGGTTTTTTTCCTTACCTGCGCCCTCCACTCGCCAATGCTTAGCATTAGTATCTGAATTTCCTTTCCGATAATTCTTCTAAACCTTTCTACAGCTGTCCTGTCAAATTCCTTACCCTGCGCGATTATCAAAAGGTCCACATCGCTCTGCTCAGCAAATTCTCCACTCGCGTAGCTGCCATACAAATAAACCTCAATAATATTTTTGTTTTTTTTGGTCAGTTCTTCCACAAACCCGCTCTCTTCTATAAGCAAGAGAAACCAGAGTTTCTTAAGCTGTTTTACTATTTCTTCCTCATTGTTAAGCCAATACTGCTGAATGTTCCCCACGCGCCTGCTTTTTAAAACTCCCTCTTTTTCATAAACCTTGAAATAATGCGTACATGTTGCTTGGGCTATACCTGTTCTTCTAGCCAGTTCCCTTGAATGGATTTGCATGTTCGGATTCTTGAAAAAAAACTCCAGCACCAGCCATCCTTTAAATTTTCTCCATTCTGAAAGCATAATTCATTGTTCAATCGAACATTTTATAAATCAATCGATTTTTTTAAAAATCAGAAAGATTTTTAAACCGATAGAACAAATTCTTCCTTATGTGCAACCTAAGGGTAGAGGGAACGGTCGGATTTGTAGACCTGGCTAAATGCCCTTTTGAATTTGCCTCTCCAGAATTCATCAACTACCATCTAAAAGACCTTTCAACGCAAACAAAGCCTCTGAGCAGAATAAGGTACGAGGAGGAGGTTAGTTTTGAGCTGAGTGAGGAGGCAACCTCTATACTTGTTGAGTACGCTAAGGTTATTGCGCAAATAGAAGCGCTAATGCTGAGAAAGGATATATACGGAATAAAACAGGACCCGCACTATAACCCAAGGGTGGAGGCGCTAAGGAAATTTTATAATTATACTTTCATGAACCCACTCATAGCTGCAAGGGAACTGGAGGCATACAAAGAGCCAACCCCGGATACCGCAGCTTTTATGAAAAGCTATGAGACATTTCTGTCGTGGAAAAACGGTATTTTGAGAAGGTTCAAGGAAACGCAGCTGTACAAATTAGTAGAGAAAACCGGGGATTTGAGAAGCGCTTTTCTTTCTCTTGTCGGATTGCAAAGTTTGTTTTTTGTGAATCTTCTTGCGCTTGAACTCCCAAAAGACGCGGTGAAGCTTGAGGGAAAAGATGCATCATATAAACTGGAATATGGAAATGAGGTACAGATCTATGAAATACCTGAAAAGGACATGTACATATACCAATTGAGAAACCCGATAATGGAAACCCTCACCCCTCAACTTAAAACAATGCTGAAAAAACTTATAGATGAACAGATGAAAGAGAACTTCACAGGCGCTGATTTCAACATAATATTTGATCTTAAAGCCAGGGAGTACAAACAATTTTTTATGGAGAGCGCTCTTTTGCAGGGAATAGACATAACCCCTGAGCAGGCGCTAATAATGGGAAGGGAGGCAGCATCCTGGGTTGTTGGTCTTGGCTCTCCGATAGAAAACATCGCTCTTGATTGGGAAAACATCACGGATATCTACATCGATAGCGAAAACTCTCCTATATATTTGGAGCATAGGAAATTCGGTATTGTTCACACCCTTTTTAGATACAATCGTGAACTTCTTGAACGCGCTTTCAGGAACATGATACTTGCTGAGAAGGGGACAAAATTTGATGAGAACAATCCTATTGCTGATGTGGTGGTGAAAAGGCATAGCATGAGGTGCCACCTTACAAGGCCTCCGGCAACATTCGGAGAATTTCAGGGAGCGCTTAGAATAATGCAGGAAGAGCCATTTACATATCCTCAGTATCTCTACCTAAAATCCTTCTCCCCATTTTTCTGCGGGTATGATGATGTTATGGTTACGCTTGGTTGCAGCGAGGCAGTCCTTGGTCTTAAAGGAAGCGGAAAAACTGCTTTTACTGCTGCGAAAATAACTGCGATAGGGCCGAACAAAAGAATCATACCAATTCAGGATATACAGGAGATCCCGGTAAGGGCTTTTAGGAAAAGAGGTTTTCATATAGGTGCTGCAAAGGTTCAGAGCTCTGAAAAGGAGGTACCAACGGGAAAAGAGCTTGACCTTGTCAGCATGGCAAATGCCTTGCTGAGGATGGGTGATGCTGCCTTAATAATAAACGAAATAAGGAGCAGGGTTGCTGTGCAGGGGGTAATCAACCTGTTAAACACCCAACCCGGAGTGTTCCTACTCTACAACCTTCACGCAGAAAGCTTGGAGGATGTACGGGATAGGCTGGAGCTTGTCTTTGGAATCCCATCTGCAAGCATGTTTGCAACAGATAGGTACACGTTTTTGAAGAAGATTAGGTTCGGGAGGAAAGGAAGGATATACAGGGTGCTCGGGTATGAGTTTGAGGCAGATAGGGAGAATAAGGCGTTTGTACAGGTTTTTGAGTACAAGAGGGGGACGAACGTTGAAAATTCAGAAGTTGATGCAAAATTCATAAAAAATCCTGAAGCAAACTCAAATGATTTTTCAAACATTGATATTGGAAAGCTAGAAAAGGAGTTGGACATAGAAAGCGTTCCTCCTGCTTTAAAAAGAAGGAGCGAGGAAACCGGTATCCCACCTGAACAATACATTCTCCAGGCATTCTATAAGGGAAAAGTTTACTATGATATCTACAGGGCAAGCGTTGAAAGCGGGGTTAATGAAATCATGGGGCTTGATTTTGTTTTGAAAGCGAACACGTTAGCAAATAAGATAATGGTTAGTTTGGAGGAGGAAGGAGGAGGGGTGGATTTTGGAAGGGCGCAGAAAGAGTGGGAGGAGCAGTTTAGGGAGAGTGTGAGAAGAGAGTTGCCTTTATTGAGAAGGTAGATTAAAAAATAATTTCTGCGGAAACTTTTCTTCAAGCTCTTTTTTATGTTTTTCAACTATCTTGTGCACCCCGCTTCCATACTGCATGGATTTTTTCCTTCTCAAAAGCGCCTCTTTCGGAACCTTCAAAAGCGCCGCTGCCTCTCGCAAAATCCCTTTTTTAAGCTCCCTGTCTTCTGCCCTTTCTTTAATCGGAATGGAAAAAACAATATCTGCAATCTTCTTGTTGTAGAAAGGAAATGCAACCTTTTTCTTAAGTTTTTTTGCAATCTGCTTTATTGCCCAGATATCCCCTCCCTTTTCGTTAAGGTTCTCAAAATCTTTGCGGAGGATGGAATCCAGATCCTTCCCCTCATCCAGAAACCTATAATATTTATCATACCCAACAAAAAGCTCTTCGCTTCCTGAGCCAAAAAGAATAACATCCTCTTTCGAAGATTCAATAACTTTGTAGGCTGGGATAAGAATGTCTATTTTGAATGCATTAAAAGGAACAACGGAATAAACCTTTTCATAAAGGGATAGTATTTCTTTTTCATCAAGAACGTGCTTTTGTAGAGGGAGGGAGAGTTTTTTAGCAACGTTCTCTGCGTACGCCAAATCCTGGCTTTTCTCAGTCCCAACTGAATGAAGAAAAACATTGCAAACTTTTTTTGCAACCGCTGCGATGGTTGTGCTATCAACCCCACCGGAAAAAGCAACCGCGGTATTTTCCTCGCAATTTTCCTCTATACTTTTTTTGAGAGCATCTGAAAGCTGAACGAGAATACTCATGCCATCACCTAAAATACTTGGAGATAGTCAAGGAAAAAAAGGGTGGCTATTGCATACATGGCAGGATGGACATCCTTGTACTTGCCTGCGCAGAGCTTCACAACAACATAAACAATGGACGCAATACCAATCCCATGGCTTATGGAGAATGTAAGGGGAATTGCTGAAAGCATGAGAAGGGATGGAAGGGCCTCTGTAAATTCGCTGAAATCAACATGCCTTATGTTTGTAGCGAGCAAAAGCCCAACAATTATTAGAGCGGGTGCTATTGCAGCCATGGGTATTTTTTCTATGAGCGGATAGAAGAACATACAGAGGATGAGAAGAATGCCTATTATGAATGCCGCAACCCCTGTTTTCGCCCCTTCATGTACTCCTGCTGCGCTTTCCAGATAAACAATCTGGGCAGGAACCCCTATCACGCTTCCCAGTGTCGTCCCGATAGAATCCGCTATCATCACCTTGTCAAGCCCTTTTATATGCCCTTTTTCGTTTACATCTCCAATCTTTACAAGGAGGGCGGTTGAAGCGCCAAGCGTATCGAAAAAATCAACCATAAAGAATGCAAGAACTATGGAGAGGATGGAGGCATTCATCAACCCATGGATATCAAGCGCAAAAAAAGTTGAGGGCTGTGAGGGGACAGAGAATATTTCTGTTGGGAGGGAGGAAAGACCTGCGGAAACTGCTATTATAGTTGTAAAAACTATCCCAAAAAGAAGAGACCCCCGGACCTTTTTCAGAAGAAGGATTGCCATTATGAAAAATCCCATTATTGTAATCACCGGGGCAGGGGCAAACAAACTCCCCATTCTTACAAACATGTTCTCATCAGGAACTACTATCCCACCTTCTCTCATACCAAGAAATGCGAGGAAAAGGCCTACTCCGGCTATCATAGAGTATTTTAGATTGTATGGAATTCCGACTCCGAACCAGCTCCTTATCCTTGAAATAGAAAGGCCAAAGAAAAGAATACCCTCAAAAAAAACTGCAGCGAGCGCAATCTGCCAAGAAACCCCAAGCCCAATTACAACAGTATAGGTGAAAAAGCCGGCGAGGGCTATGCTCGGAGCAACCGCAAACGGCCTGTTTGCAATCATCCCCATTATTATTGTCGCAACACCACTTGCTATCGCTGTTGCAGCGAGCGCATCAGAAAAAGGAATGCCTGCATCAGAGAGTATCCTTGGAACAACTATGATAACATAGGAAATGGCGAGAAAGGTTGTAAAGGCGCCGACAACCTCGTTCTTAAAACTTTTTACATCCATCACATGCCTAATCTCTGGTTATGTTTAAAAAACATTACCAAGAAAAAAAACTGCAGGGCCTGTAGCTCAGCCTGGCCAGAGCGGTGGACTTTTACGCCTCCTTAAAAGCAAGGAGATCCATAGGTCGCGAGTTCAAATCTCGCCAGGCCCGATACTCCAAAGGACTTGATGCGGTTGGTAGCATGCCTAAATGGATAAAGCTAAATGTTCAGATATGCGATGGGTCAAAAGCAACGATTAAGGTAAGGGCAAATGAGAACGAAACATTAGGGGAGCTTGTAAAACGGATCAGCGGGTTCAATGTTGTGGAAACAAACATCGGAAGATACGTAAAAAGCATAGATATAAGAGAAATAACAAAAAACAAGGATGTGATAGTTGAGAGGATAGCTTACGGGGAAAGGAATGGAGAGGGAGAGCAGTGGATTCAGTTTTACATAGGGGATGGGTTGCCTTGCGTAGTAGTTAACAACGAACCTGTTTTTTTAAGTATAGACAACATAAGAGCAGCGAGCATAAGCGAGATAACTTTTAAGGATGAAGAAAAGGTTGATAAGTATAAACAGGATTTTTCTCAGTATGATATCCAGATGATAAAGAATGTAAGCTATTCCTGCCCAAATGCTCCGGTTTCTTTTGAAATCAGCGAGATGGTATTTGACAGATTTTTAGTATTCAACGATTCTGGGGTAAGATTTTATCAGGAAACAACAAAAAGAAAAACTGTTTTGGGATGGGAAAAATTAATAACTGGGATGGATGGGGGGCAGGTCCATTGTAACTATAGTTACATTTTAAATCCCCCCTCTCATTCTTTCTTTTATACTGCTTTGATGAAAGAAGAAATGCGCAGAATTACTCCAAAGTTGGAGAGTACAAAATATTACAAACATACTCCTTGGCAAGGATGCGGAACCCAGTTAGAAAACAAAGAACAGAACTTACCAAAACCCGCTGAATTCATGACTCCCCCAGAGAACATAAAATTAGAGAACCCAGAACCAAACCAAAAAAATCCAACTTTCATCAAGCCAAAAGTTTTAATCTACCCGCCTACTCAAGAATTGAGTAGATATGTTTTGTTTGATTATACAAAATCAAAAGATATAGAAAACATAAAGAAAGAAGAAAAAAAAGAAACCACTACCAAACGAATCCTGGAAAAAGAGAATAAACAAAAAATTCAGGAAAACTATGAATGTAGGATAGTACCCGCCCAGAGAGATATCCTAAAAAAACAACCACCCGAATACCTAACAAAAAAAATAAAAATTTCTTTTCAGAATTTGATTGAAAGGATAGGGAAAATTAAAAATAAGATTGGGATGAAAGCCGAGGCGCTTAAAGAAAAAATAAAAATGATAAGAATAAGAAGTATGATCGCCAATATAGATAATAAAATTAAAATTATTAAGGATAGGGTTAGGGAAACAAAAACAAAGATTTATTTTCAATTCGTAATTAGAGTGAAGAAACATACCGAGCAGATAAAGGCAAATCTAGTAAAAATGGTTGGAAGCTTAACCGGAGTTTTAGGAAAAAAAAGTAAAGATGGAAAGAAGAATGCGAAAAAAAACAAAAGAATCATAATTCTTCTCCTGCTCGAAAGATGGTTCCCGAAGATAAAAAAGGTGGAAAAATGTTATTTATAAAGGACAAACCTTCAAGGGTACTCCTTGCAATGAAGGACAGCGAGCTCTATCTCTCCCAGATAGCAAAACAAACGGGTACGACCTATGTTTATGTAACTGGTCTTGTGCATCTGCTCGAGAGCAAAGGGCTTGTTAAGATAGAATCAAAAGGAAAGAAAAGAATCGCAAAGCTTACAGAAACAGGAATGGAGGTTGTAAAGCTAATAGATGAAATAATAAAGAAAGAGAAGCAGGTATCTCCTCCCGCCCCGCCTAAACAACCTTAAGTTTGAGTGATTTTTTTATCTGGCTCTCTATTTTGTCATAGTCAAGATAATGGATGTTTGCATTAACGCGTACATCATACTCCCCTGCTGGTGTCTGGCTTGTGCTGTATATTGTAAAATGCTCCTCTCTCGTTTCTCCTGGCTTAAGCATACCAAGCTTTTTTTCAGCATTTTTATGAGTGCATATTGAGTTAAATCCTAAAAACGCCTTTGGGTCTATGAAAACCTCGAGTGAAACAAGCTTTTCAGATGGTGTTTCATTGCTAACGCTTACTATCAAACTAATCTTCTCATCCCTGTGCTTGAAAGCATGCAAAGGAACAAACTTAGCCCTCATCCTCACAGCACCCTGCTCTTCTTTTTTTTCCTTCTTCCCAAAAACATGTTTAACATTTTCTAATATCCCCATGCTATCACGCATGGTTATGGAAGGGAATGTTTAAAAAAACATTCTCTCTAAGGGTAGCTCCGGTGAGCATATGAAAATGAACATAGGCACAAAGGAGGGCAAAACATACACTTTGGAAATACCGAAAGAAAAGGAGATGCTGATAGTTGGAAAAAGAATTGGCGAGGTAGTGGACGGAAATGACTTTGGACTACCTGGATACAAGCTTAAACTGAGTGGAGGCAGCGATTCATCAGGAATACCCATGAGGGGGGATGTGAGCGGGCAGAGAAAGACCAAGGTCTTTATTGCTGATAGGCCTGGCTTAAGGCCAAAGAGAAAGGGTGAAAGAAGAAGAAAAACAGTACGAGGGGCCGTGTTTTCTACAGAAACTGTTCAGGTAAATGCGCAGGTTGTTGAACAGGGAAGCATACCGCTAGAAGAAATTCTTGGCAAAAAAGAAAAAAAGGAAGGTGAAAAATGATTGAATTTAGCCAGCCGGTAGTAAACATCGGATTGCTTGGGCATGTTGATCATGGTAAAACAACGCTCACAAAAGCGATAACCGGAAAATGGACAGACACTCATAGCGAGGAAATAAAAAGGGGAATAAGCATAAGATTGGGGTACGCTGACGCAAAGATATATTTTTGCTCAAAATGCAAACTTTATGGAACAAAAGAAAAATGCTTAAAATGTGGTGGAAAAACAGAATTAAAAAGATGGGTTTCCTTTGTAGACTCTCCTGGTCATGAATCGCTTATGACAACTGCGATCGCGGCTTCAAGCATAATAGATGGGGCCCTTCTTCTAATCGCAGCAAACGAGCCATGCCCTCAGCCACAGACCGAAGAGCATCTCATGATCCTAAATATTCTCGGCATAAGAAACATAATCGTAGTGCAGACAAAGATAGACCTTGTGAGCAAGGAGCGGGCGATTGAGCATTACAAGGAGATAAAGAATTTTCTAAAAGGTTCTGTGGCTGAAAATGCGCCCATCATACCCGTTGCTGCAATTTCAGGAGTTAATGTTGAAAAGGTTCTTGAGGCGATAGAGAAATATATTCCGACGCCGAAAAGGGAGGAGAACGCACCCCCGCTCATGCTCGTTTCCCGCTCTTTTGATGTCAACAAACCCGGAACACCCATACCTGAGCTAAAGGGTGGGGTTTTAGGTGGCTCGCTCGTGCGCGGAAAAATAAAAATTGGGGATGAGTTAGAAATCTCTCCGGGGATAGAAAGAAACGGAACGCAAAAACAAATCAGATTCAGGGTTGAGAAATTGATGGTAGAGAATAAGGAAATAAACGAGGCACGGCCTGGTGGTCTTGTAGCGATAGGAACAGACCTGGATCCTTCTCTCACAAAATCAGACCAGCTCGCTGGAAGCATACTCTCCCTTCCTGGAAAAACCCCTGCTCCAAGAAATGTAATAGAGATAAGGTATAATTTACTAGATAGAAAGGATATTGAAAATCCTCCTCTTAAAGAAGGTGAGCCGATTGTTGTGAATGTCTATACCGCAACCGATGTGGGTGTGATAGCAAAATTGGGAAAAGGAATAGCAACGATAAAACTGAAAAGACCCATGGTTTTTGAGAAAGGAAATAAGGCAGCGCTGAGCAGAAGGATTGGGCAGAGATGGAGGCTTGCCGGCTGGGGGGAGGTTGTTTAGGGATTTCTCTGAATAATGATTAGTTTTGAAATGTTGTAAGCGGTTAAGTTGTTCTTGGCTGCGTTGTTCAGCACTCTGTCAATGATATACGCATCGCTTAAATTTGATCGCGCTGTACGCCCTTTTACTGTGTTATAGTAGTACAAAATATACAAATCTTGGTCGCCGGGTGGAATGCAAGGCTCATCCCCCACCCATAAGCATTTGGTAAATTTGGATAAATTAAAAAAGTATTCTCCTTTACTAAGCTGAGTAGATATAGGAGATTCAGCAAAATACATATCTTCATTTCTCAAGAATGATAGAGAAGAGTATTTCATAAGAGGTTCGACATCAAATATAAGCGAAGGTTCGCCAGTTATTGCAACTGCGTATGTTGCCGCATGTTTTCCTTCAAAGAAAACTGGTGCTCCATAGCCTTCAACATTGTATTGTGAAAGAGAGGTCATAAGAACGAGATATGCGGAGAATGCAAAAATTTTTTTGTATGGATCTGGAAGAATTTCTCTGCTGAAGAATGAAACAACAAAGAAAAATAGCGAAGGAGAGAATATGGCACAGATGAGGTCAAAAGAAAAAGGAATTGCTGAAAAGAATGTATACCAAAGATCTGATGAATAGTTATATAAAAACCATGAGAGAGCAGGAAATGAAAAAAGCAACATCCCTAATTTTTCATATAGATTCGCTTTTTTAATAATTATGTAGAACGGTAAAAAAAGTAGGAAAAAAATAAAATAATAAAATATAAATGCGGTGGAATCATTAGAACAACCAATATACTTCGGTGGCAATGGGGACAGAGTTATTAACTTCCAAACGAATAATAAAGAGAGCATAAGAGAAAGAAGGAGGGTTAGAATCTTTTTGATGTCATCTCTTTCAAGTAAGAATTTAAAAGAGAGGAGGAAAAAAAAGATAGAGCCAACAAGAGTTTGGGAGATAAAAGAAAGGAATGAAAAAATAAAAAGTAAGGGCTTGCTATCGCTTTTGATATACGCTAAGAGTGCGAAAACAATCGCCCAAGTTTGTCTTATCCTCCAACCAAATGGAAAAAGAGTACCAAGAACATAGTCGGCAAGGAGAAAAATTGATAATGCAACCTTGTAAAACGTCGGTTGATTTTTGAGTATTACGAAATTAAGAATATAAAAAAGCGCCACGTTGGCAGTAAGAGAAAGTAATGCTGCTGAGAGTATGTAATCATTTACAATAACATTTACTATTGAACCAAGAACAGCAGTAAAAGGAGGGATGGAGCCAAAAAGATAATACTCACCATCAAGAAAATATGGAACCTTTCCAAAAAACCCATATTCCGAGAATACCTTGATTGAAGCGGCGGTGTCTGGCAGGTCGACGAATGATTCAAAAATTTTCTGAGGAGTGTACGCGGCAAAATAAAAGAAAACAAAGAGAAAATACAGAGCAACCACTGAATATAGCATTTTCTCAGAGATATCGTCAAAATCCATAAAAAAGCATGAAGTAGCATTATTTAAAAATGTTTCCGTGAATAAGAATAAGCAAAAAAGGAGGTAGAAAAGAATGAAAAAAATTGCTTTGCTTTTGCTGCTTTTGGCAGTTAATTTAGTAATGGCGCAGCAAGAAGGGACCGCAGCAATACTAACTGCACTGTGTGATTTGTATAAGTTTCTGAGAGATACTCTACCAATCTTTGCAGCAGTATTGATCATATTTGCGGCAGTAATATTCGCGGCTGGACAGGTAATGGGTGCAGAGACAAGGGCTAGGGCGAATGTGTGGGCTACTGCAATGCTAACGGGTGCTTTGATCGGACTTGCGGTTGCAATACTCGTGCCTTGGTTTCTAGATGTAATATGGGGAACTGGCAAAATTTCAAATGCATGCGGAGTATGATCATTTAAGCTGATAGTATGAAAAAACTCCTCTCTCTTTTTTTATTTCTTCTTCTCGTTTTCGGAGCAAAGCCTCCACCTGAACCCAACGAGGCTCCACAGAAGATAATGAATGCACTTTGCGGATTCTATATATATCTTGAGAGCCTCTTACCCGTAATCATAATAATCCTCATAATATTCGCAGCGGTTATATTTGCAGCAGGGCAGGTGCTTGGAGCAGAAACAAGAAGCAGGGCGAATGTGTGGGCTACGGCTATGCTTATCGGTGCTCTTATCGCTATTCTGGTTGCTTTGATCGGCCCTTGGGTAATGCAAGAACTAGGGTTCCCAATTCCATGCAAATAGCTGGAAGGAAGGTATAGGTAAATTTTTAAGCTAAAAAACAGAAACAAAGTTATGAAAACAATGGACCTACCGCTTCATCCTGGCCAATGCCCAAGATGGCTGTTCGAAAGAATGGTTGGGCTCGCAAGAGAGATAAGTAAGGTAATTGTTTTAGAGTATGGAACAGCTGAGATGATACGGAGACTTTCCATGCCATTATGGTTTCAATCCCTTTCTTGTGTTCTGGGTTTTGATTGGCACTCAAGCGGAACCACGACCACAACAACCGCTGCGCTAAAAATAGCCTTAAGGGATTTTGATGGGATTGCCGGCGCTGGTGGAAAGGGAAAAACAGGACTGAAAACTCCGCAAGAGATAGAAGAAAAAAGCGAAAGGATGGGGTTGAGTTATGCAAGATCCACGGAATTGATAAGGGCAAGCAGGCTAACCGCAAAGGTTGATTCTTCCTGCATTCAGGATGGCTATGCCATCTACCATCATGCATTCTTTTTTGATGAAAAGGGGAATTTTGCTGTTATCCAGCAGGGGATGAAAGGGGAATGGGCAAGGAGGTATCACTGGGATACAAGCGATAACTTTTTAGAAGGGAATGAAAGCATCATAGGTTTTTATGAAAAAAATGTGTTGAACATGACTGGAAAAGAGGCAAGGGAAGCAAGAAAGGCAAGCTTGGATGCGCTTAAGGAGGGCGAGTATTTGAGGCTGCCGATGAGGCATGAGATTTTAAGAGAGGATCTAAGCAAAAAAGAGATTGAATTTTTTAATAAGGTGAGGGAATTTGACCCAAAAAATTATGAAGAGCTTTTGCTTTTCAAAGGGATGGGAGAGAAGAAGATAAGGGCACTTGCTCTGCTATCAAACCTGATATATGGTGTTGAATTGGACTGGAAAGACCCTATAAAATACTCTTTCGCGCATGGGGGAAAGGATGGAATCCCATACCCAGTTGATAAGCCAAACTATGATGAGAGTATAGAGTTTTTGAAGGAAGCTGTTGAGAAAGCTGAGCTTGGGGAAAGGGAAAAACTAAATGCAATGAGAAGATTGAATGAATTAATCGCAAAATAAAAAATTAAGTTATATTAAATAAAGCGCATACATCACAAACAGAGAAACGAAAAGTATGCTTATTGTATTCAGTATTTTTATGAGCGGGTTGAGCGAAGGACCTGCTGTATCTTTGAACGGGTCTCCAACAGTGTCCCCAACAACAGCTGCCTTGTGCGCATCGCTTCCCTTCCCTCCAAACTTTCCTGTTTCTATGTATTTCTTTGCATTATCCCAAGCAGCCCCTCCTGTGCACATGAAAACAGCCAAGAACTGACCAACAATAAGCGAGCCAACGAGGAAGCCACCAACAGCAGCCGGACCAAGGACAAACCCAACGAGCAATGGGGTTATGACCGCAAGCGCACCCAATTTATAAAGCTGGCTTATGGCTGCTTTCGTTGAGATGTCAACACATGCAGCATAATCCGGCTTTACTGTTCCCTTCATTATTCTCTTATCCTTAAACTGCCTCCTTACCTCTCTCACTATCGCATCAGCAGCAACCCCAACCCCTCTCATTGCATAGGAAGAAAAAAGGAATGGCAGAACCCCTCCTATGAATGCACCCAAAAGAACATCTGCACGCATTATGTTTATCATGGGTAATCCGTTAACGGTTGGGAGCCCCTCAACCCCAAGCTTTAACGCAGCAACATTAACCTCTTGCGCAAATGCAAGGATGAGGGCAAGGGCAGCCAAGCCGGCAGAAGCAATTGCAAACCCTTTTGTTGTCGCCTTTGTTGTGTTCCCAACAGCATCCAATCTGTCAGTTATTTTCCTTACGCTTGATGGCAGGTTTGACATCTCTGCAATCCCGCCAGCATTATCAGAAACAGGTCCGAATGAATCAACAGCAAGAATTATTCCGCTTAGGGAGAGCATGCTCATCGCCGCAATGGTTACTCCATATATTCCTCCAAGCCAGTAGCTTAAAAGAATGGCCAAAACGATCGTGATTGCGTATGGAGCAACGCTTTCCATCCCGACAGAAAGCCCAGAAATCAATGTTGTTCCTGCACCTGTTTCAGAGGATTTTGCTATAAACTGAACAGGAGGGAACCTGTATGCTGTGAAATAATCAGTAATTTTTACTATCGCAATCGCAACGACCAAACCAATCAAAGCAGTAAGGAAAATGTTGAATGAATTTACTCCTGATGGAAGGACCAGTGGGGTTATGAAAAAGAATGCGAGCGCGGATAGAATGGCTGTTGCATATATCCCCTTGTAAAGGCCATTCATCGGGTCTTCCTTTTCCTTTACTTTGACAAACATCGCACCAAAAATGGTCGCTACTATCGCCGCAGAGGCTATAAGAAGAGGATAAACCACCCCTGCCCAGCTTTTGAATATCAATGTCCCCAAAATCATAGTTGCTATTATTGTAACTATATAGGATTCAAAAAGGTCTGCACCCATCCCTGCGCAGTCCCCAACATTATCCCCTACATTATCAGCTATTACTGCTGGATTTCTTGGGTCATCCTCGGGAATTCCTTTCTCAACCTTTCCCACCAAATCCGCGCCAACATCTGCTCCCTTTGTGTATATCCCACCACCAACCCTTGCGAACATGGCAATCAAGGACGCACCAAACCCCATCCCTGCTATCATGAGCATGAGCTCATCAAGGGAGTGAACATAACTTGTAAATATGTAGAGAAGAGAGGTTATCCCAAAAAGAGCAAGCCCAACAACAGCAAGCCCCATAACCAGTCCTGCTCTGAAAGAAACCGTAAGAGCAGGGTTTAGGCCTTTTTTCGCTGCTTCTGCTGTCCTTACATTAGCAAGGGTTGTTACACCCATTCCGATATACCCTGCCATGGCAGAGCTCACAGCACCCACAAGAAAAGCAACAGCAATCCCATACCAAAGAGGGTTTATAAAATACCCTATCGCAAGGAAAATGAGGAAAATTACGAATGAAAACAATGCTACTGTTTTATTCTGCCTTCCCAGATAAGCCATCGCACCCTCCCTTATTCCGCCCGCTATCTCCTGCATCCTTTTATTTCCAGCAGGAAGCTTTGCTATCTGTATGTACAGCCCAACCGCCACAAGCACCGCAAAAACGGCAACCAGAATAGGTATAAAATCCATCATGTTTTCACCCCATTTTTATACGAAGAACGGGAAAAATAGAATGAATATGTTTTTAAATTTTGCTTACTGCCCTAGGCCTAAAGTTTTTTTCTATACCTCTTCATCAACAATGAATTTGAAACAACAGAAACAGAACTCAAAGCCATCGCCATCGCAGCGATTACTGGATTAAGAAGCATGCCTGTAAAAGGATAAAGAACGCCAGCTGCAATTAGTATGCCGAAGGAATTATAGAAAAAAGCCCAGAAAAGATTTTGTTTAATTTTTTTTAGGGTGTAGTTGCTAAGATCTATTGCATTTACAACATCGCGAAGGTCATTCTTAACCAAAACTATCTGGCCGGTTTCCAATGCGATATCTGTGCCTGCACCAATCGCTATCCCAACATCTGCCTGCGCAAGCGCAGGAGCATCATTTATACCATCTCCAACCATCGCCACAATCTTTCCATTTTCCTGTAATTTTTTGATTTCTTTCGCCTTATCTTGTGGTAAAATTTCAGCCAGTACATGCTCTATTCCCAGCTCTTTTGCTTTTGCGCTCGCGGTTCTTTTGTTATCCCCGGTAATCATGATAACTTGCTTTCCCATCTTATGCAATTCTAAAACTGCATCCTTTGAGGACTCTTTTAAGGTATCTGCCACAGCGATTAGTCCAACTGCTTTTCTATCCACTGCCAGAATCATAACTGTTTTTCCATCATTTTCCAATTTTTCTATTTTCTGTTGATAGGCGGTCAGGTCAATTTTGTATTTTTCCATGAGAAGTCTATTACCAAACAAGATTTTCTTTTTTTTGTATTCTGCAATAATCCCGCGCCCCGGTGCCGCTATAAAATATGTCGGCTCCGGGATCTTTATTTTTTCATTTTTTGCTTTACTCAGTATTGCATCTGCGAGGGGATGCTCTGATTTTTTCTCGGCAATCCCAGCATATTTCAGAATCATCGTCTCACCCAGACCATCAAGTGCAATTATATCTGTAACCTCCGGCTTTCCTTTCGTAAGCGTTCCAGTTTTGTCTAAAACGATCGTATCCACATCACATGCTCTTTCTAACGCTTCCGCATTTTTTATCAATATCCCAAACTCCGCGGCTTTCCCAGTTCCGACAATGATTGCGGTTGGGGTTGCTAGCCCCAAAGCGCATGGGCATGCGATTATGAGAACAGCTATGAAAACATTCAGCGCAAAGATTAGTGGTTGCCCAAAAATAAAATACCAAAAGAAAAATGAGAGAAAAGCGATGAATACCACTGCTGGGACAAAATAACCACTTATCTTATCAGCCAGCCTCTGTATTGGAGCCTTACTTCCCTGCGCCTCCTCCACCAATTTTATTATCTGACTTAATACTGTGTCCTTCCCAACCCTCGTCGCTTTAAACCTAAATGAACCATGCTTATTAATAGTCCCACCGATGACTATGGCGCCTTTTCTCTTTTCTACAGGAATACTCTCGCCCGTTATCATGGATTCATCAACAGAAGAAAAACCATCCAGAACAATTCCATCAACAGGTATTTTCTGCCCTGGTTTTACCAAAACAACATCGCCCACCTCAACCTCTTCAATGGGGAGGGTCACCTCTTTTCCTCTTCTAATAATTGTTGCTGTTTTTGGCTGCAGTCCAATCAGCTTTTTTATTGCTTCAGATGCCCTGCCCTTGGCTACCGCCTCAAGCCATTTCCCAAGAATGATAAATGTTATTATAATGGCTGAGGTTTCAAAATACACTATCTCTCCAAAATCCGGAAACAACACAACAAGCAGGCTATAAAAATAAGCTGCGGACGTGCCAATTGCAATCAGCGTGTCCATGTTCGCGGTCATGTTTTTTAACGCAATGAACGCTCCTTTGTAGAATCTATAGCCAACAAAAAACTGCACGGGCGTTGCCAGGATTAAAAGAACAATATTTTTGTATGGAACATAGACCCCAAGCCATTCGAATGGCATGGATATGAGAAAAATTGGGAGGGTAAGTAATGCAGATATAAAAAATAAGTTTTTCAATTCGTTCATTTCCTTCTCTCTCTCCTCCTTTTCTCTATCAACCTCTTTTTCAAACCCGCCAACAACTCGATATCCAAGCTGCTCAACAGCATTACGGATTTCTGATTCGTTTGTAACTGCCTCGTTAAACTCCACCGTTGCTTTTTCTGTCGCAAAATTAACAACGGCGCTGGTAATGCCATTTAATTTTTTAAGGGTGGATTCTATATTCTGGGCGCATGAGGCGCAGTGCATCCCGGATACTGAGAAAACTGCTTTTCTCATTTTAGCATTAGTTATTTTTCCATGTCTGTTCACCTAATCACCATCTACCTCTAGGACATTTGTTGGGTACGTTTTAAAAACCTCCACCGAAAGAATGTCTTTCTTTGATATTCTATTTGGGTCGTATGAAATCAAGAATAGATTTGGCGGTTCGTAGCTAACACTCTTAATTCCATCAAGTTTTTTTAGTTCTTCTATTATTAAAGGCGCATGACCTGAGCATGGAATGTTAACAGCGAGCTTGATCTGTAAAATTGAACTGCTCTGAGTAGCTAAGGATTGAGTTGGGTAAAGGGTTGTTGTTATGAATGGGAATAGAAAAAAAATAAATAGAAGATTCACTGAGACTGTTGTCGCGTAGAGAGTAGAAAGATACTTCCATTCCTTTCTCAAACCAGAGAAAGAAAGAAGGTTATACTTCCTAAGATAGAGTAGGGCTGAAAAAGTCGCAAAAACAAAAGAAAGAGCAATAAGGATGTAGAAAAAATTTGGGTCTGATAATAATGGCTGAAAAAATGCCGATGCTGCCGTTGCACCAAAAACTGCAGCAAGAATAAAAAGCATGCAACCTGTATGCGGAATTAAACCATATACCAACCCCCTCAGCAATTCCCTTTTACTATCTTTTTTATCAACTGTGCAGCAATTTTTCATTTTATCACCACAAAGACAAGGATGAAACACCTAATATTAGTTTTGGTGAAACTAGTTTCAACAAACTACTTGAGAACAACGATATTTGTCATTCCTCTCCTTCTTCTCTCAACGAGCCCGCGGCTTTCAAGCCGGTCAAGGGCTCTGGTCACCCTAACCTTTGTGTATCCTGTTTTTTCTACGATTTCACTCTGGAACACTGCCCCTCCGCATTCTTTTATCAAATCGTATATCTTATTTTCTTCATCTTTTAGCGTAGATAATATACCTTTTACTCTTTTCTCTTTTTCTGTGGCTTCCACCAGTTTTGTTTTGTGTACAGAAATAAGATATAGGCCGACCAAAAATAGAATCAACGAAATAGTAAAACCTACATAGCTTTCCAACGGAATACCCTTTGCGTGTGGGCATGTTTCTTCATGCGGCCCGCAGACAGCTGCGCACTCTATATCCATGGCTTTTGAAAATTGCTGTGTCAACGAAATAACAATGAGCACTATTAAAATCGCAAACACCATGAGAGAAATTCCAATGAGTCTTATGTTCAGACCATCCATTTCTGTATCGCCTCAGTAATTACCCTTACCCCAATTCCCGGAGCCCCCTTGTTGAAGTACGGGTGGTTTTCCTTTATGTTGAAAACCCCTGCAATGTCAAGATGAACAAAAGGAACAGAGACAAATTCTTTTAGGAACGCTGCTGCTGTGCATGCACCTGCCTCCTTTTTTCCTGAAATGTTTTTCAAATCAGCAAAATCGCTCCTCATCATCTCTCCATATTCAGCAAAAAGAGGCATGAGCCAAACCCTCTCATATGTTTTCTCCCCTGCTTCCATAAACTTGCATGTGAGCTCATCGCTTGTTGAAAACATCCCTATTGCGTGAGAGCCAAGGGCTATAGAGATCGCTCCTGTGAGTGTTGCAACATTCACAATACCATCAGGCTTCCTTTCATCCGCAAACGCAAGTGCATCAGCAAGAACGAGCCTTCCCTCAGCATCAGTATTCAGTATCTCAACGGTTTTTCCATTGTACATTTTTATTATATCCCCTGGCTTTGTTGCATTCCCACCCGGCATGTTTTCTACAAATGGAATAAACGCAGAAACCTTTAAAGGAAGTTTTAGTTTTGCGATCGCTCTCAAAACACCCAAAACAACGCAAGCCCCTGTCTTATCCAATTTCATATCTTCCATCTGCTCCGCGTTTTTTATATCCAGTCCCCCTGAATCAAAAGTTAATCCTTTTCCAACAAGCGCGATGTATTTTTTCGCACCTTTCGGGGAGTAGGAGAGCTCAACAAGAAATGGGGGGTTTGTGCTCCCTTTGCTTACTGCAAGAATACCACCCATCCCCATTTTCTCAATCTGTTTTTTATCATAAACTTTCACATCCAGCCCAAGCTCGCTGGCCAATTTCTTCGCTTCGTTTGCAAAAAATTCTGGTGTTGCAATCAAAGGTGGAAGGTTTGCCAAATTTCGCGCATAATTTTGCGCCTCTGTCAAAACTGCTGTTCTCTTTAAAACATTCGCGTACTGCACATCAGCATCTATGTAAGCAAAAAACTCCTTTTCCTTCTCCTTTTCGGTTTTCATGGAGAAGGCGTAATCGGAAATGTAAAGCGCCTCTGCAATCAGCTCAACCTCCCGCTCTGGTTTTAGAACTCTTGGTAGAATAAAATTCAATTCATAAATCTCTTGGCTTTTTGCAAACCTGTATGCCTTTGCAGCAGCCTTTCTCAGATCATCATCGCAGAAATCCTTTCTTTCTCCAAGCTCAACAACAATATTCTTTCCTTCTACTCTCGCAGAAAGTTTTTTCTTCTTCTCCCCAAAAACGAATCTTGCATCATTCCTTGCTTTCTTTACTAGATATATCTTCATAGCATTACCTCCTTTCCCCATACTCCTCTATAAATTTCTTATAAACATAAAGCATATCCCGACTTATTGAAGGCATCCTGCTCTGAATTATTTTTATAACCTCAGCATTCGTCATGCTTGGTGTTTTGCCCTCAAGCTTTTTCTTTGCAAGTGCCATCTTAACCTCTTGGCAGACGCTTGCGATATCCGCACCGCTGTAATCCTTAGCAGCCTCGGCCAGCTTTTCCAAATCAAACATTCTCGCAAAATTTCCCAAATGTATTCTGAATATCTCCTCCCTTACTTCTTTATTCGGAGGTCCTACATATATTATTTTGTCGAACCTTCCAGGCCTTAGGAGGGCAGGGTCAAGCATCTGCGGGAGGTTTGTCGCCCCGATCACAACAACATTCTTTGTTTTTCTTATCCCATCCATCTCCTGCAGCAGCTGGCCCATTATAGGACTAACAACCTCTCTTGCGGGCGCAACCGTTTCTATTTCATCTATGAATATTACTGCTGGCGCATTCTCCCTTGCCCTGTTGAATGTTTCCTTTATCACCTCAACAGCCTGAGAAGGACCTCTTTCCATAAGCTCTGCGCCGCTTAAAAACAGCATCGGAACATTGAACTCATTCGCAGCAGCCTTTACTATGTATGTTTTACCCGTTCCTGGAGGGCCGAAGAGGAGGATACCAGAAACCGGCTTAACCTCAAACTCCTCCAAAAGCTCTGGGTGGAGGAGAGGCATCTCAACCGCCTCCCTCAGCGCATTCTTAACATCCTCTAAGTTTGCAACGTCCGCAAACTTTATCTTTTTCTCCGCCTCCTTTCTTTCCCTTTCCTTTATCTTCCCCATACTCCTCTCAAAATCAAGCTTGAATTTTTCATGCTCTTCCAATAAAGAGAGGCTCACAGACGGTTTTGTATTTTCTATTACTTCAATAAAATGCTCCATTCTTATAGGAACAATGATGTTTTTTTCCATTGCCTCGCTTGCGGCAAGCTTTTTTGCCTCTGCAACAACATTCGCGATGTCAGCGCCAGTAAACCTCTCTGTCATCTTCGCAAGCTTTTCAAAATCAACATCCTGAGCAAGCGGCAGACCTTTTGTATGTACTTTGAATATTGATTTTCTTCCCTCCATATCAGGAACAGGCATGTATATTATTTTGTCAAACCTTCCCGGCCTTAGGAGGGCAGGGTCGAGAAGGTTTGGGACGTTTGTTGCGCCTATTACAATTACCGGCTTCTCTGTCCTAAACCCATCAAGCTCCATAAGGAATATGCTCAGAACCTCAGGTCCCTCTCCTCTTGCCCTCGCATCCCTTCTCTTTCCTATCCAGTCAATCTCATCAAAAAACAAAATACACGGGCTATGCTTTCTTGCTATGTCAAATATTTCTGTTATATTCTTCTCGCTTTCTCCATACCATTTAGACATTATCTCTGATGATTTAACATAGAAAAATGGATAGTCTATTTCTTTTGCAAGGGCGCGCATAAGCATTGTTTTACCGGTTCCCGGAGGGCCGAAAAACAGTATTCCCTTCGGTGGTTTCAACCCATAAGCATACGCAACCTCCGCCTTCTGCAACGGCGTAATTATTGCTTCTTTAAGCTCCTTTTTTACTTCCTCATACCCCCCAACATCCTCAAGCCCCTTCTCGCCTTTGCTCAAAGTAAGCTCCTGCAACCCAAACTTTCCGTACATTTTCATCTGCTCTTTTTTTATTATCTCAAGCTCCTTGCTAAACCTAAAACCAATGGATTCTGCAAATGCAATCAGGAGAACAGATGCAACAGCATAAGCCACCATCTCCATTCTGAACTCAACCCCAAACGCCATGCACATGGGATAGTAGAAAAGTGGGACGAGAAGGAGGGTAAGGGAGCACAGAATTTCTATGTTTTTTGTTTTTATTCTACCCGGAAGAAATGAAACAACATAAAGAACGGCTGCCCATATAAACAACTGCGCAATACCTGAGTCCATAAAAAGTATTCTTAAAAGATTTGTGGAAACAACAGAAAGTGCTGCATTTAGCCTGAGGGCAGTTGCAAAATCAAAAAGATTGCCCACTGCAATTCCAAACCCCGAAAATATTGTGATCATATCAAGGGGGGGCTTTGAAACCTGAAGATCCTCATTTGTTAGATATATCTCTTTTTTTATCGGAAAATACGCTGCATTGTCAACCTGCCATACTGAAGAAAGAAGAAGGACAAGGAGGATAGAGCCTGCTGCTATAGCTACTGATCTATGGGAGCCGAAATGAAGGGCCGCGAGGACCATCCCAAGGTAAATAAACCCTCCTAAGAGAGAGATGGGGAATGGAGCGAATGGAAGGAAAACCAAAATCTGCAGCGCTGCGATTATCCCCCAATACTCCCATGCTTCAAAAAGGACAAACGCCAGGACCAAAAGAAAAACCCATCCAAAAACAGTGCTTTGGTAGCTGAATGAAAAAAGCGCGAGAAATGTTGAGAGTATCACTCCAAGAGGAGGTTTTTTGTACGCTATTCCTCCGGCGATTATCGCAAGAATAGGAATGATATAAGGAGGATAAAAGGGTGCGACTGAGAGAATGCCCAACGCCCCAAGAAAAACAAGAAAAGCATTCCAGAATGATTCGTTTTCCCTCAGTTTATGCGCATACGCTCTTAAAGTTAATGTAGAGAGAGGCGCATAGGAAGTTTCCATGGGGAAATTTGAGGTTTTTGTTTTAAAAGCTTTCTCTCTGCGTGCGCGTCACCAAATACACCGGAGCAAACCAAGGAAACGAATACCCCAAGAACACACCTCTCTTTTTTGCACAAACATCCATAGGAACAGAAGTCTCATCAACCGCACCGATGTACCTCTCCAGCTGCTTAACAATAGTTTCAAAATCACATTTATTTAAGTATTCGTAGAATGATTCTGTACCGCGAAAGGATATCTCCTCTATTTTTTCAATCGACATTCCGGTTATTTCTGAAAGCACTCTAAAACCTTCAAGCGCTGCTTCCTTTTTTGTTTTTGGCAATATAAGAAATTCATCATAATCTTCCAAAGCGGTAGAAATAAATTTTCCAACTATACCGTTTCCTCTTAAAAGCGGGTGCACAAAAACACCAGTAAATTCTCTTTTTTCTATCTCTTTTAAAAAAAATTGGTCTTGAAAATTAAAAACTGAATATTTACCGAGTTTGGAAACATACGCGCTTCCGTATACAACCCCTCCACATACATACATATAAAGAGTAAAATCTTCTCCAAGCTGAAAACCCTTCCCACCTCTAATAAGGGTTGGAATATTTGGATAGTCCAGCCATTCAAGCTCTTCATATTTTGAAAGCTCTTGGAAGTATGGTACAACGGGCTTAATCTGGTCGGCATTTTTTATCTTGATAATCTCAATCTTTGCAAGACCTCTCCCCATAAATTATTTATATAATTAGAAAAATTAATAAACAAGTTCCACATTAAATATACCTGGCTGTGAGGATACCGCACCAGTCTGATGAATGATGAACAGAGTAGCTTCTGAGCCACCTAAAAAATATTTTTTCTACTATTTTCCTCTTCATATCTTGCAAGAACAAAAAGCAAATCCGAGAGCCGATTAAAGAATTTCAAAATGCTCGGCTCTATTTTATTAATGCGCGAAAAAAGAACAATCCTTCTCTCAGCCCTCCTGCAAACCGTTCTCGCAAAATCAATATAAGAGGAATTCCCAGAAGGAGCAATGAATGATTTTATAGGGGGAAGCTTTGCTTCAATATCATCTATCACCCTTTCCATTTCCTTTACATCCCCATCAAATTTTTCCTTTTTCTTTCCTATTATACACGCAGAAACATCAAAAAGCCTTGATTGGATGCGGGGGATAATTTTTTTGGGAACTTGCGAAGAGTTGTGCGCAGCGACCCCAAGAGCTGCGTTTAACTCATCTATAGTTCCGAGCACCTCAAATATTAAATCGTGCTTCGGGATCTTAGGCCCTCCAACAGAACTTTCTCCATCATCACCCTGACGAGTATATACCACCATAAAAATCATTCCGGAAGCGCCTTCAGCCATCCCATCTTCTTTACCCACCAGTACGCAACAAGCGTCGCAAAAACAGTAGAAACAATTATCAATCCGCTATACCACCACATATCATCAGGACCAAGCCCATAGACAGGATTGGACAGGATTGTTGCAAGGGTGTTTGGTAAGAGAACAGCAGTACCCACAATCGTAAGATACGCAACAAGTAGTGAAAGCCTGTTGTTAAGCATCTGGAGCTGGTTGTTGTATATTGTCTGCATAACCTCAAGCCCGCTTGCAAGAACCTCGCTCATGTGCTCACCGAGCCCTATCTGCGCGTTAACCTCAACGCTGAGAGCATTTATTCTTTCTATTATCTTTATATCATCTGTAAGAAGGTCTGCATCACCGTACCTGAGGGCGCTGAGAACGTCTATAGTTGCCCAAAGGCCATCAAGATAGGTCACGAGCGCATGCTTCATATCATATATCTGTTTGCTGATAAGTGCCCGGGATGCCTTTGGGTCCGCAAGCCTTGCGCTAAGCTTGTCCCCATGCTCCTCTATCACCCTTAGGTAGTCAAAATTTCTTGCGTTGTTCTCATCTATTATTCTTATAAGAAGCATCGTTATCTTATCCTTGTTTGACATGTCTTTTGGAAACTTTCTGAGTAGGGTTGCGGCATACTTTCTAAGCCTGAAAAATCTTGTAACTTCTGCAGTGTGCATCGTTACAATAAGGTTTTCTCTTATGAGAACGAGGAGGGGGTTTATCTTTACATCAAACCCTTCCACTCGCATAGCAGGCAGAAGAATGCCCATCTCAGTTTCCAAATCCTCGTAATTTCCACGAGTTGCCTTGAGAAGATTTTTTACGAGAAGTTCGCTAAACCCAAGAAGTCTTGCGGATTTCAAAACCTGTTTTTTAAAATCTCCGGAAACAACATAATCAAGCCAGAGGATATTTTTTCTTTTTAGTGCTTTTTTTATAGAAGGAACGACCTCTTCTATTTTTCTTTTTTCAACATGGAATGTTGTTCCATCCTTCCGAAGCCCGACTGAAAAAACAAAATCCTCAAGCGCAAGAATTACTTTATCTGAATTGTTTATAATCCTCGGCTTTTTTGAATTGTTTCTGTGCATAGAATTTCTTGATGCAAAAGAGTTTAATAATTTTGCGCTGCTTTCTAAATTCATGAACATCGCTGTTCTTGCGAGCGGAAGGGGGAGCAATTTTCAGGCAATAATCGATGGGATAAAGGATGGAAGGATAAAAAATTCAAAGATTGTCGTTCTGATTACGGATAATAAAGAAGCGAAAGCAGTAGAGAGAGCAAAGGCAAACAACATTCCGGTTGAGTTTGTGGATTATAGAGAAGGTAGGGAAGTAGCCGAAAGAAGAATAAAGGAGCTGTTGGACAGGTACAAATCAGACTTGGTATGCCTAGCAGGTTTCATGAGGATAATAAAAACAAAAGAATTGCTAGAAGGATATAGAAATAAGATAATAAATATTCATCCGGCCCTTCTTCCATCTTTCACTGGAATGCATGCGCAAAAAAAGGCATTTGAGCATGGGGTTAAGGTAAGCGGATGCACTGTTCATTTTGTTGATGAAAGTTTGGATGGAGGACCTATAATAGATCAGGCATGCGTTTACATAGGAGATTGCAAGAGTGCGGAGGAGGTGGAAGAGAGAATTTTGAAGGAGGAGCACAAACTCTATGTAAAGGTTGTTGGGATGTTTGCTGAAGGAAAATTCAAGATTGAGGGGAGAAGAGTTATATATCAAAAAGCACCCTGAAGATATACTTTCCCTTTTCTTTTTTTGCAATGAGCATGTGATAGGTAACTGCTTTTATCGGGTTGGGTGGTGTTTTTTTCTCTCCATATAATTTTATTTTTGCATAGTATGGTTTCTCCTTCGCTTCCAAAACCTCCGCCCTAACAGGATGAAACGGTCTGGTCTCGATTTCCGCAATAATTTTTTCAAGTAGGCGAACAACAAAGTCCTCCAATTTTTCATTTTTGTACTGGACTGTTATTACAGATTTTTCATCTGATTTTGTCTCCATCAAATAGATCATACCATTCGCCAAATCCGAAACCGCATTTTTGAAATTCTCGGCCTCAACATAGAGAAGCTCATCAGAGGTGTGTTCAAGGAATTTAAACATAAAAGAGAATGAAAAAAAGTGTTTTTAAACAAACTTGTTCATAAATACCTTTATGGAATTGGAAAAAACAGGAATAGTAACCAGAGTTAAAAACATAAAGGATTTTTTTGTTCTCACAATTGCGGATAGGGAGCAGCTTGAGGTTTTGAGCAAAGAATTCTACAATGTCGGCGATGTTATTACTGCAAAGGGAGAAACTCAGTTGAGAGGAGAAACATTACAGATAGTTGCAAAGGAAGTAAAAAAGGAAAGCGAAGAAAAAAGAAAAAGAATATGCGATGAAATAGAAAAAAGCGTGCGTGTTTTGGAAAATGAGCCGATAATAAAAACAGAAGTAATGAAAAAACTTATTCCGCATGCAAGGGAGGTTGCAAAAAAGCTGCTCGTTGCAAAAAAACTGAACCGTTTTACTATTTTAAGATTCCATGCAGATGCTGATGGTATTGTCGGTGGGATTGCGATTTCTTCAATTCTCAATGCACAAAAATTTCAACAAAATTCTGCCATATACTCAGTTAGGGATGCACTCACAGACATAAATTCTGCAAGAAATAATTTCATGCCGCTTGTTATCCTAGTTGACTTTGGAGCAAATGAGGAAAGCATCAGCGGGCTGGAGCTTCTAAAAGCAGATGGAATAGAAACAATAGTAATAGACCACCATCCACCCGCAAAAAATATTGAGCAGTATGCCTGTTTTTTATCACCATGGAAATTTGGCGAAGAAAATGCGAGCAAGCACACCGCAGGGTATATTGCCATAGAAGTGGCTAGGGCATGTGGAATGGATTTTGAAAAATATGTAAAAACATCTCTGGCCGGAGACAAAAGCGACCTCTTGCCTTTTGAGGATGAGGATAAAAACAAGGCTTTGGTTTTGGATTACCTTGCAACATACTCAAGCTTTGGAAACAGCTTGGATTTTTACAGGGAAGTTATGGAAAAGCCCGCGCTCTATGAATCCATGCTCCGGCAGGCGAAGGAAAAACTGGAGAACTTGAAGGAAAGCGTAAAAGCAAACCTAAAGAAAAGGGAAAAGGATGGTATTACCATCTATCTTCTTAACTTGGATAGGATTGCAACGAAGGGCGAGTTTCCTAGCAGGGGAAAAATAACCTCCATAGCTTATGATATGGTTAAAGGAGAAAATGCGATAGTGCTCGGGTATAGCGAAAAATATATTATTTTCCGAGTAACGGATGAGGCAGCGAAAAAAGTAAATGCAAATGAAATAATAGAAAAAATAAAATCATCCGCGCCGGATTTTATAGAAAGCGGTGGCGGACATGATAAGGCGGCTTCGCTCAAAATAAGAAAGGGATTTGAGAAGGAAATTTTGGAAGAGATAGTAAAAATAATCTAAACCTAACCGTCACAACCGCTCCAGCCGCAGTTGTAGCATGTCTTACATCCTTCTGCAAACATGAGTTTGTTTCCGCACGATGGGCATATGCCTGCTTTTATTTTTTCAGAATCAGAAAGGGAGTATAAGTCAACCTCTCCGTTTTCAATTTTCCTAGGGAGATTAAGACCATCCTGGTCCATCCAACCACCGCGTTGATTTGAGCATATTGTTTTAAATGCGTTGCTTTTTAGGCGGAAAATAAGAATAGCAAAACTCCCCCAAAAAACACAAAACAAAAAGCATTTAAATAAATACTGAATAGAAATAAAAGCGTTGGGGCTGTGGTGCAACCAGGCAACACGGCAGGCTCCAGGAGAGGAACCAGGGGAACCTACGGTTCCCCCATTTCCTTCTAATCTCCTACCCCTTCCCTTAACCTGAGGGGAGGATGGTTGAAGAAACCTGCATATCTGGGTTCAAAACCAAACCCAGGGGGAAGTTTCCCCCTAGGTTCCATGTATCCTCCGTTAGACTAGGGGGTACTATTGCTTATCGCAGACCCCCTTACTCTACTACCCCCTATATTGACTAACCCTTGCTCGTATAAAATAGGGGGGTGGAAGCGTGAGGGGGGAATAAGAATATGCTTAAGTCCCCCCTTGGCTAACCCTTGCTCGTATAAGATAGGGGGGTTGGAGCTAGGGGGGTCATCTAATAAGCTGACCTCCCCTCTGGTCCCCTAATACGATAGGGGGTGGAAGCGTGATGCGGTGAAACAAGTGCGACCCAAAAGTTTAGGAGGGTTGGGTCGCACCGAAGCCCTCCGGGTTGTTTCACCGCATCAGGGGGTCTGAGAATAAGTTAAAGTACCCCCTGGTCTGGTGGAAATCCCAGCAGCCCCAAACATTTTTAAACAATAAAATACAAACAACTATCATGAATGAAGAAAACGGAGAATGGGTTCATCTTGATGGAAAAGTAAAGTTCCTGTGGTCGCTCAATGCAATACTATTACTCCTTGTGATATGGATCATCCTAAGTTTTGCAATAGTAAGGTTCAATATAAACTTTCTGGGTTTTGACTCAAGCATCGGACCTGTTGTCCTCTTCATCCTACTTTTGCTCATTGCGCTTCCCTATTTCGCATGGATAGAGCTTGTGTATAAAGCATTTAGGTATAAATTAGACAAAACAGAAATAAGGATAAGGAAGGGGGTTATAAGAACTGAAACATATGTTGTACCATATGAAAAAATGCAAAATGTAAATATAGAAAGAAGCCCATTGGAAAAGCTTTTAGGGCTTGCAACGCTTAGAATAGAGACTGCCGGAAGCAATGTTGGGGAATCGGACATCATTCTTCCGGGCATAAGTGATTACAAAGAGCTTGTAAGCACTATGCTAAGCAAGGTCGAGGTAGCAAAGCATGCGATGGAGAGAGAGGAGGAGTTTGAGAAGGAGGAAACAAGAATAATAGAACGGCTTACGATGATGATCTCAAATTTCGGAAATAAGATAAACGATATTGAAGCAAGGCTAAACAGGATGCAGATTGAGATTGAGGAAATGAAAAAGAAAAGAGAGCAGGAGGAAAGAAAGCCACATGTTGAAGAAAGAATGGGGTCGGCTGAAGCGGGAGAAAGCATTAAAAGAATTTCCCCAAAAATAATAAAACCCAAAAAAACAAAAGAAAGAAAAAGGGGCGGAAAAAGGTGAGTAGATGGAGTACGATAAATTTGAACTCGCAAGAATACTTGGTGCAAGGGCATTTCAGCTTGCCTTAGGCTCTCCCCCATTGATAAAAGTGAAACCAGAGCAGGATTTTATAGAAATAGCCCGGGAGGAGCTAGAAAAGGGGGTCATCCCCCTCTCTGTAAGAAAGACGAATTTGTCAGGTTCAGCTTAACCTGACCAAAATCAATAAAAACTGCTATTTCTTTTTCTTTGTCAACTAAATACGTAGTGTTTTTGTTTGTTTTTATGATGTATGCCGGCCTATCGATATACTCGGTTTCACCGGAGTAATAGAAATGTGTTGAATCTATTTCAAAAACATAACCAGAGATGTTTGCAAATTGAGCATAGTAAGATGGCGTGCGATTGTTGTATGGAATGACTGGAAGATAAAAATAAGCAAGAGGGTCCGGAAAAATTCCTGTTTTGTTTATACAGTAATCAAAAGTGGCGTTTTCAATTTTTATCCTGTAGCAATCCTGACCTAAGGAATAATAAAAAATTGTTTTATTCTCCGGTTCCATCCTGTATTCCATCCACTCTCCATGTCTAACCGAAGCTGGCTTTTTTCCCTTGCTCATGGAAAACGTCGAATAATTCGTAAAATAGGCAGAAATAATAATAACTAAGAGTATTAGAAAAACAGAAAAAAGAAAAATTTTAATGTAAGGGTTTTTAAAAAACATAAAAAAGAAAAAAGATTACTCACACGGAACGTTGTACGGGTCTTTTGTTGGTGTAACCGGATCCGTGGTAACACCAACGTTATTGCAGTTGCCTGCATTGTCGCATGCAGTTATTGTATATTTGTACGTAGTATCCTTTACAAAGTTGTAGTCGTACAAGAATGTATCTTGAGTTGTCCAGTTTCCTGTCTCTGTCCAGTTATACGCTGGCCCTCCTTTTCCTCCTCCGCCAATTAGATATCGCGTATATTCTCTAACAGTATATTGTTTTATACCTGAAATCGCATCATTGAATACACCGCTCCATGCAACATATATCCAGTTCTTCTCGCATGTTTCTATGTAATTCGCCTTCCAATCAGTACCAACAACTTCGGGCGGCGTGTGGTCGTAGATTATACTATCGCTAGCTATGGCTGACTCGCCGAAGTTATTTTTGCATTTAACGAATACTGTTCTTCTTCCCTCTTTATCATTTAATGTCCATGTATATGTTGTTGGGTCTCCGTTATAGTCACTCCAGGTTCCGCTCCATACTGGCTGACCTTTTACAGGCCCATCATTCCCAAGCATGCACTTCTCTGCATTTACTGCCATCACCCGTACACGAACATTTGCAATTCTTGTGTACATATCCCCGCTCTCTCCCGGTGGTGGGCTGAGAGGTACACCTCCTTCATATGCAGGCTGCGCAAGTAGAATAACTGATGTTGGGTTTTGACTGCTTACGCTACCTACTATCTTTTCAACTTTACTAGTGCTTTCCTTTGCTTGAAGTTCCTCTCCTCCGCCTTCGCCTATCCCACCTACTCCTTCATATATTGCAACCCATATTATTTCTGGAACTTTATCTATCGGCCCTGATGGTGGAACATCCACGCAAACACGTTCAGCACTGCTCTGCCATCCAACATAGTCCCAAGCACTAACATCATAGCACATCTTTCCGCCCTGACTGAGTAGGTCGGATGGAAGTTCAAAGTCAGTAAGAGCACACTCAAGCGCAAAATAGCCATTTTCCTCCTCGCATCCGATCTCTGCCGGAGTGTAGTCTTTGCATCCAAAGTCGTGCTTTGACTTTGTTGGGTCGTTCTGTAGGGTGTATGCTCTGCAAACAGAGTAAAGCTGTATTCCTTTGTGCGTATATCCTTCCCAGTTCCAAGAGTTATCTACAGAAGGCTCCCATGTAAGCTTTATGTTTATAATTGGTAAACCAATATCTCCCTCACCAAGCATTGTTCTATATTCCCCGCTCAAACTTACAACAGAGCTTGGTTTTGTTGCATCATACCATATACTATCCTTAATCGGTCCTGTTGTACCTGCATTATTTTTGCATTTATAATTTATTGTTCTGTTTCCATCCCCAACAATAATTATAAATGCCTTAGGTCTAAACTCATCCCCTCCTGGCCCTGGTTCAACCTGCACTATCATAGAAGGAATAAGCTTCCAAGGATACCTAGGATTATTTACAAGGTCTGAACTCCATTCAACATCGCTCTCTTCATCATCACCTGTATCTACGCCTTCTATTTTCTCATTCCAAACCTTGCACTCAGTTGCACCGCTTGAAGAGAGGCTCAGGTAAACTCCTCCAGTCTCTCCACTCCCCTTTGTAACTTCAGTATCTGGTATTAGCACCGGTAAGTGCCATCCGGTACCAATAGGGGTTCTGTATCCAATTATTTCTGCTTTAAGGTTTTTTGGCGGAACCTGTCCATCGCCACCGCCACCTCCGCCACCTCCGCCTCCTCCACCTTCTTCTTCAACAACATACCTTATGGAATCGCATGCCCTTGCCGTAACATCGTCCTTTTCGCACCTATAACAAACTGTGTAAGTTCTAGTGTGCTCTGGGGCTTTATTATCAAGCTCCCAGCTTCTTGATGTTGTGTAGCTTTCAGGCCCAACCTCACCCATCTCAGCGCTGCTGTAGTAAACAGCATCTGGAGTTTCCCCGTTTATTCTGCAATAAAGGTTTAGGGTTACATCAAGAGAGGTTGTTGTAGCAGCATCATTATTTATTTTTATGGATATCTCTGTTTTGTTTGTTGCATTCTCGGGTTGCTTAACATTTACTTCAAGTGCAGCAGAACCAGAGTTTCCTGCACCATCAGTACAGGCAACAGCTAATAGATATGTTCCATACGGAACCTCATATGTTCTCTCAGCCTGCCCAGCAAGATTTTGGATGGAGCCAATCTGCTGATTACCTGCAAAAACATAACAATCTACACCTCGAACGCAGTCATCCTGCGCAAATATCTGTATGGTTAGTGTGTTATCCTTTGCAGAAAGAACGTTGAATGAAACTGAAGGCGGAAGGGTATCAAGAATTATTGTGTCAGAAACAGGAGAAGATTCTCCACCAGCGTTTCTGCATTTGTAGTAAACTGTTTTCTCTTCGCATCCTCCTGCGTTCTCTGTAAGCTTCCATTCCTTTTCTACCGTATACGGACCCCACGGGCTCCAATCCATATTTTCATTTGCATTCGTGCATTCTTCGGCATTTGTTGCTGAAAGAGCAAGCGTAACATCTCTTTTGTTCGTGTATTCTGCCCCATCATTTATTACTATTGAAAGACCTGACGGGGGCTGAAGTTCAACCTTAACCTCGGTCTGTTCAAGATTACCATCCTCATTTCCTGCATTATCAACACATCTAGCAGTTGCATAATAAGTTCCTGGTTTTACATTTTTAATAGTATATTTAGTATCCGCAATCGGCTCTGCATTCTGCAAAATCCCTAATTGTCCACGGGTTGTACTCCAATATACATTATAGCCTATGCAAGGATCTGGATAATCAACCGAGTGGTCCCAGGTAAGTTTGACATTAGGATAGATTACTGTTGCCTGCAGGTTTGTTGGCGGGCTCATGGTAACTACGCCGGCTCCTCCAAGAACAGCAAAAACACCGAATATAATTAAAAGAAGCGCTAAAAGCGCCAGCGCCAATGCCCCTCTATCTTCTTTAAGCCTATCCACAAAACTTTTTTCTTCTGCCATTTCCATCACCATAAACAAGAATAATTTAGGATAAGAAATGTTTAAAAAGGATTTGGAGAGTTTTTAAAGCCTTTTGTGCAGAAAAAAGAGTGTGCCGGGGTCGCCTAGAGGTATGGCGGCAGCCTGCTAAGCTGTTACCCGAAAGGGTGCGTGGGTTCGAAAGCCCAGGGGGGCTTTAACTCTTTGTCATCCCCCCTGATGCGATGAAACAACCCGGAGGGCTTCGGTGCGACCCAACCCTCCTAAACTTTTGGGTCGCACTTGTTTCACCGCATCACGCTTCCACCCCATATCTGTTTAGGATGTTTTGGAGGGTGGTTTGGCTGAAAATCCCACCCCCGGCGCTTAGTAAACAATTTCCTTTATCCTTTTTTCTCTAAATGCCCTTTTCAGCTCAACCGCAATCCTTCTTCCGATAAACATATCCTTTCCATAAGCAAACTCGGCGTATGGATGGTAGAGAATGTTCGTTCCGGCAACTATTCTCGCGGAGATTTCGAATGCGTATATCTCTAAATCCGGGGTAATTATTGTTTCAACACAGAACGGGCCGAAAATTCCACCAAATATTTTTTTGGAAGCGCTGACAACAGCGTCCCCTATCTTTACATACTCCAAAAGAAGGCTTTCCCTCAGAATTATGCTTTCATTAGCAACTATTGTAAATGATATGTCTTTATACCCAGCCGCGATCGCCCTTGCAAACTCATCCGCGTTGCTCTCTATCCTTCTATCAACCCCGAGCAATTCAACACCTTCAAAAATAGAATTAAAATAATGCGGGTATGCTCTTATGCCTGAGATAAACTCCTGTGCGATCGCTTCCCTATCCCCAACTTTTTTCTTGTACTCTTCATAGCTTTTTACTATAGGGTATCCTCTCCCCCCCTTTGCTCCCGGAAACTTGACTATTGCCGGTTTTTTGATTTCTTTTGGTTTAAGGGTTCTCGGAACCTTTATTCCGGCCTTCCTCAACCAGGAGAGCATCCTTTCTCTATCCCTTTCGTAAACAAGCGACTTTCTGTTTCCATACACCGGAACCTCAGCAGCATCAAGTTTTTTCCCAAGATATTCAACAAAAGAACCATGTGGAATGATTATTCCTTCTCTGGCAACAACCTCGCTGAAATCAACATCCTTATAACTATCTACTATTATAAACTCATCTGGCTTTGTGTTCGGAAATCTTTCGTAAAGTTTTTTCTTTTCTTTTGTACATATACCGATTGTTTTTATTCCTTCTAACTTCGCACCATAAAAAATCTGCAAGGCAGAGTGGGAGCAGAGCGTAGCTATTTTTAGCTCTTTATAACTTTCAACAATCCTATTTATTTTTTCCTTCGCGATCATGTCGTCACCTCATCCAGCATCTCCTTGTTTATCGCCTCTCGGATCTCAACAGCAACCCTTTCTCCAACCCCGCACCCTCTTCTGTGTAAATAATAGCAATAAGGAGTAAACCTCGTTCCGGGTGAGCCCGGCATCCTAAAACTCACATCAAATATTTTCATCTCTTCATTACCATCTATTATTCCTTGCAAGGCAAAGGGGCCCGCAAACTTTCCATATTCCTTCTCCACAGTTGAAACAAACTTCTCACCCATCTCAAAAACCTTCTCCAAAAAACTTTCCCTTATAGTGCATGCGAAATGGCCTACTTCTATATTCTTTGGTTTTTTGTATTTCAGAGCCTCCAGCTGCTTATCCGCCGGAAGATGGAGAAAACCATCCAAATCCACCTGCCTCCTGGTATCAAGCCCAAGAAGCTCAAGCTCGTTATTCACTTTTGAGTAGAAAAAATTGAAATTGAACTGCGCACCGATTACAAACTCCTCTATTCTCGCATTCTTCAAATCCTCCTCCTTTACCATTCCTGCGCTCAGCATCTGGCTTGCCTTTTCCATGTACTCATCATATGATGAAACAACAAAAAAAGCCCTTTCATAATGCCTTTTTGCCTCGCTTACCTTCACTATCGCAAGCGAATCTATCTTCTCTGGCCTTTCATAAACCTTGGGTATTTTTATTCCAGCCTTTTCCAGAAGGTAGAATTGATTTTTCGGAGCGTCCCGCTCCTCTGCCCTGAGCAAAAACTTATTCCCAAAAATCGGAAAATGAATTTCCTTTTCTATTACATCATAGCCAACATAAACCGCAAAGCTTCTGTTCGGAATAAAAACTGTATCCTCCAGCTTTTTCTGCACATCCTTGTTTGCAATCTGCTTGAACTCATCTAGAATTATTGTACTGTCCACAACCCCAATTATTACCCCATTCCTCACCCTTGTTTTATAATACTGATCGTATGTTTTTTCCCTCCCTTTTTTGCAAACAACAAGGGTCTTAAAATTATGTCGCTTAGCGCCCTCGCACACATCCAACGCAGAATGGCTTCCCAGAGTTGAGATAACTTCCATGATGCATATTATATGAAAAATATTTAAAATGTGTGTTTTATGGCTTTTCAACCCAGAATGCAATCTCGCGCCACTCTTCTTTAATGTTATAGTGTGTCAGGTTTGCGGTTTTTTCGTTTTTATCCCCACGGACCAAAACAATACCTATAGAAATCAAAAATTCCATCGCAACATTTATCTTTTCTCTATCACCATACTTCCCACTCGCGGCTTTCATAACATTTGTAAAGTTTCTGTATGCAGCGCCGGTTGGGTATGCCCCACCTTTCATTTTAAAAGCCTCCAAACAAGCATAGGCAGCGAGCGGGTCAACCCCTTCATTTTCAATTTTTTTCTGTAATTCTTCGCTCCAAACTTTATTCATTCTTTCTCTGAGTTTTGCCTTATCGTCCCTTTTTTTATCACTGCCACTACTCGTTTTTACCGACACCTTCCCACTCCTGTTTTGTTTTTTGTTCGTTTCAGCAATCTTACGATTCTCAATCCTTTTCAACGCATGCGATATCATTTTCGAACCTGGTAAATTCAAAGCATCAAAGATTTTTCTGTTTTCAAAAAGCCATTTCAGAGCATCAGCTCCATTCTCTATTCCTGCACCAAGCGACATATTTATAATCAAACGGATTAAACTTTTATCCGCTTTTTTATCAAGATTAAGAAAATCAGGGCCTGAAAAAAGTTTTGAGAATATATCGCATAAGTTAATCTTTCTTTTTATAATGGAGTAATCATCTTCGGTGATACATTTCTTAAGTTCCTCATCCGTAAACAACCAAGTATAAGCCCCAACATCTCTTTTAAGCTTCTGCATCCTCTGTTCATGGTACTTCTTCTGCTCTGTGGTTATAAAGTCTTCAATCAAAGCGCTGTTGTTTTCTCTTCCTGCTTTTTGTATCACGGCAAGAACATCTATTCTGCTCACATCACTTTTTATGATGGACAAAAGTAAATTCATTAGTTCTAACTCCATATTAAATATTTTCTCTTGTATTTTTGAGATGAAGAAAACAATGAAAGCTTCTCCAGTGGTAAGAAGAAGGCGTTTCCTAAGTCCTTTTTCTTCAAGAATCTTGTTTTCATCGCGCAGGTATTCTAAAAAATAATGGTTTGTTTTCATCAATTCTCTTAACACAACAGTAATCAGAACATCAAAATCATTTGCACCAATGGGGGATGTGCGGAGGTTCGGATAATTCTCAACAAACCACGGTATATATTTTCCCATCTCTGCCCTATATCTCTCCAAAAACTCCACTGGAAGATGCGTATGCATAGGAGGGAGATAGATATTAAAAACAGATTCTCCTCCTTCTTCTTTTATTACTTTTATGGGCCTCGTAATAGGGTTTAGGTTATATTTTTGTACTATAAAAAGAGGAAACTCAACAATAATATCGTACCTAGTTGACATCCTTTTAGAGATCTCAAACCGCAATTCTCTTGCTACCTCTTTTATTTTTTTGTAGCCATTAAGTTGTTTGTATGCTTTATGCAAGTTGGATATTTTTGAACTAATAGTTTCCATGGACTATAATGTGTCTATAAAGGTTTAAAAATGTTCTTCTTCAAAATCTGTCGTGAAAGCATTTCTGCAAACTTGCTAAACACCTTTTCTTTTTTGTATATCCTTATTTTCTTTTTATTCTTCTCGTATTTCGATGGGAGAGTAGATTTTAGAAAAATGCGGAGATGGTGCTCGATTTCCTGCGGCTGTTTTTCGAGAGCATACACCCTCTCACCCTTTACAAATGTTTTTCTGTGCTTTTTTTTGAATGCCTGGACGTTTTTTTCATCCGTGATTGGCGGGCCGCGCTGAACCGCATACGGAGGAAGCCTGTCGGGGAAATAATGAACTATAAATGCTGAGATCTTTCCATCATCGTACAGAAATATGTTTTCAATAAAAAATCCTTTGTGAGAAAGAAAATGCTCTAACTGATTTTTCAATTTTCTGATCTGCCCCCATTTTATATCATCCACAACTTTTGGAGAAGGAAAAACAAGCCCAACGATATTCGAAAATTTTTCTGCCAATTGTTTTTTGCTCAGTTTTTTTATTTTTGGAAAGAAAAACTCCTCGCTTGGATTTTTCAGAAATTCTTTTGCGAGCGCAACAAACCTATCAAAATTTTCCCTGCTAAGCGGAGAGGCAACATTTCTTTTCTCATCAACAGGGTCTGGCACAACAAGCGGTTCGGGAAATTTTGGCTTCCATTTGCTCGCGGCTTTCAGAAGGTTAAGAAAAGAACCATGCTCAATGATGAGAAGTTCGCAGAGGTAGCCAGAAAAACCCTGTGTTTTTATCTCCGCACCGTAAAGATCGTTTGCTTTCAGAAACTGTTTTAGCAGAAGAACCTCCTTAATCTGGGATTTCCTGAGATGCTTTTTAATATACTTAAGATGGAATTGCGTTCTGTCAACAGATGTTCCCATCTCAGAAACGCTCTCCAATTTGTACGCGGGTACAATATCGAATTTTATTTTTTTGTAGTAGAAGCGCGCGTAGGGATGCTCTGCGTAGTGGACAAGGACATTCCTGAAAACTTTCTTGCACGCGGTAATTACAATCCTTCCCATCTCCTCCTTTGTATATTTTTTAGAGAATAAAAAGAAGAGGTCTACATCCGCCTCGCCTTTTAGGGATGTCCCTTTTGCTATGGAACCCATGAGCATGGGTTCAGCAGGAATGTATTTTTTTAGTTTTGAAACAACCTCCTTAGCCGTTGCATTCAGCATGCGCTTCTCGGCTTGTGAAGGAGAAATTTTTCTCAGAATTTTGCCAAAATCCATAAAAATTAGTATTTTTCATGAATTAAAAGCTTTTCTCTCTTCGAGATAAACTTAATAAATCTTTCCATTCTATTCTAATTCGGTGATAGCATGGCTGAGAGAATTGGGAAGGAAAAGATAAACAGGGAAGAGGGATATCTCTACTACATCGGAAAAGACGGTTATGTCTGGGCAACACCGATGAAACACAACAAAAGCGGAAGGAAGAAAAAGGTTGGGAATGAAAAGATAACAAAAGAAGAGGGATACCTTTACTTCCTCGGAAAAGACGGTTATGTTTACAGGGCGAGGATGAAGAACGCATAATCTTTTTTCCCTTTTATCTTTTCCTTTTTGTTTTTGCGAATTGTTTTAGATAGCATGCGGCTTTGGTCTATACACCCAAGATATTTAGATAAAAAAGGGCTTGTGGCTGTTTGGAGAGAAGGGTTGCTGGCAAAAAAAGTTTTGGAAGGAAAAACTATTGGATACAAAAACCATCCGCAGCTTATAAGATTTAAAAATCTCAAAAAACCAATAGAAGCGATTAATTCTTATCTCTACTATATCCATAGTGAGGGCAGGAAAAGAGGATATAAATTTAACATAAACAAAATAGAGCCGGTTGAAAAGAAAGGGATTATAAAAGTCACTCGGGGCCAGGTTATTTTTGAGTTCAGTCATCTTCTTAAAAAATTAAGAAAAAGAGACAGAAAAAAGTATGATGAGATAAAAGCAGTAAAAAATATAGAAGCAAATCCGGTTTTTAGAGTCATCGAGGGTGGGGTTGAAAATTGGGAAAAACGAAAAAGCGTTCATTTTTAAAAGCATTTCGCTGAATTCTAAACATGCGAAAGTTTTCGTTTGTTTTAATTGCTTTTCTTCTTTTGATCTCCTCCGGGTGTATAAGGGAAAGAAAGGTCGAGATTGGAGAGTATGAAAAAATATACGCTGTGAGCGTCGAGGATATAGATAATGACGGGATTGCAGATGTGCGGTATTACAAATTTTCGCCCTATGTTGTTGAAGAAGAAGGGGCAAAGATTACATTTACGAGAATTTTAATAGCTTCTCCGAAGGAAGCTGAGACAACAGTCTATGCAGTGAACGACCTCTCAGAACAGGATATAAATGAGATGCAGTCGCTAATGCTTTCTTTCAGCGCAAACAAACAGGAGAGCGAGCTCAGATGCAAACAGAATATTGGGATAGGAACAGGTTCATGCACGAGCGTTGAAACATGCTCTGATATCTGCACCTCTCCTGCATGCGGAAAATATAAAGAGTATGCAAAAGAGCCCCTTGGGTATTCTATCTACTCATTTTACTCTGAAATAAACGAGCTTAATAATCTCATAACCGAAGTGGAAAACTCGCTACTAACCCTAAACACGGCAAGCAAAACGCAGAAGGCATCCGTCCTTCAAAAACTAGACAGAATCCTTGTTCTCACGATGGAGATAAACGCAAACCCACTCATGGACAAAAATGCATTCGGGATATGCACTCCAATAAATTATGATACAGAAAAAATAAGGCAGATAATGAGGAGGGTAGGGAATTCAACAAGAACGATCACAAGTTATGAGTATACCATTCTTCTGCAGGTTGATAGTGAAGAAAAAGGCGCGTATGTTGAAACATATGTAAAAGACCGGCTTCCGAATGTGCTTAGCTCTTCCATGATAAAACTGAATCTATTCCAGGGCGGGAATGTTTATGAGCACGCACCGGTAAAAATAGTCTGGCCGGTTATAAAATCCTCAACCTACCCAAAATATTTCCTTCTTTATTCCGCAATTGCGACGCTTGAGCCACGCGAGGATGTTTTCAGCAGGTGGAGTACACCGGATATTACGATAAGGGTGATCTCTCTTGAAACAGTTCCTTTCTTCAGAGAGGCCGCGGATATAACAAAAAATGTTTTCTCAAAAACAGTTCAGTACGGATACTACATAGCCCTTGCAACCTCCATCGCATTCTGGAGCGTTCTCTCCCTCATCCTTATTCAAATTCTAAAATCTCTCCTTTCGATAGTTTTTGCAATAACAGATAAAAAGGATATTTTGAAGGAGTTTAAGCGTTCTCTAGGCGAGGCAAATGTTTATTGGGGAAGGTATGTTCTCGGAGCAGTGTTGCTGTTGGGCGCAGGATACGTACTCCAGCATTATGTTGCAAAACCGGTTGCAGAGCAGGAGCTTGTTTTCAGCGCCACAATAGAATATCTTGGAAAGGATTTCGGTGGGTTTTTGGCATTCATTACATTTTTCTTAGGAGTTAACCTCCTTTACATTGTGATTGAGGATAAGATAAAAGGAATAGTAGGTGGAAAGGAATACTACAAAAGTATTATTGAGTTGAGCCCGCAAGCAAACGCGCTGAAATTGAAGAAACTAAAAGAGCTTATGGAGGAGCTAAGGCATGAGATAAATGTTTACAATGAGAAAAAAATAGACACAACAAAAGAGTACGATCTTCTCATATCTGTTCCGCTAGAAAGACTGGAAAAGATGATTGCTGAGAATGAAGACCAAAGGGCGGTTAGGGATATACTAAAAGCATACACAGAAAAAATAGAGGATGCGAAGGCTGGCCTTAAGGAAAAGGAAGAAATAAGCAAGGAGAGCTGGCCAAGATGGGAGGCTTACATCCTATCCCTTTTGGAGGAAAGCGATGCTGTTGCTCTTGATAGCATGATAAGCATTCCGCAGGCATGGAGGGTTTGGGCAGCAAACAGGTTTGTTGAGGAGCACCCTGAGGAAGGGGTTGCGCTTGAGGGAGAAGTGCTTCAGAGAAGCGTGAAGGGTCCTGAAGGGATGGCGCAGAGTTTGATAAGTGCAATGGTGAGAAAAGGAATCGCGAGCGGTGGGATAATCGTAAAAGATGGAAAACTGCTCGGCGGACATTTTGCAAAAGGAAAGGCAAACGTTCTCAAAATTCTCATGCTCAAACTCCTGAGCGAAATGGAAAGCTTGGTAAAAGAAAGTTTTGGGGAAGAGATAGAAAAGGTTGAATGCCTGGGAAAAAAGGAGAACGCGTTTTTAGTGAAAGAGGGGAACGCAACCGCACTCATTATTGTCCCGCACGGAAAAATAAACGAGGCAAAGGAGATGCTGAAAAAGAAGCTGGGGAGGATATAAAAATAAGCTCATTATCTTTTAAGGGTCAGAGCCCTTCAAAACAAAATTTCCATAGCGGAATTAATTGGATGTTATCCATTCTTCCCTCTAAATTTTTTGTAATGATGTAAGCCTTCTGGATGTTCAAACTCCTCCCATATTTTTTTAGAAAGAATTCTATCCACCGTGTATCCTCTTTACTGATTCTGGGTTTGAGCTTGACTTCCACGGGGATTGAGTCTGCTAAGAAATCAATCTCCCTTTCCTTGTCACGCCAATAATATCTTGTGTTTAATTCAAATAGTACAAGATTCTCTGCGAACTGTTCCTCACTTACGTCAAAAGGAAGGAGCAAGCACGGATGATAAGCATAAACCCTAGCCAGTTTTCTGGATGCGGCTCTTATGGAAGGTCTGAAGTTTAAGACCCTTTTAATTAAAAATGAGAATTCAAGATAGAATAGGGCTTTGTATAGGGTTGTTTTGGCTCGCTTTAGTTCTTTAGCCAGTTCATCAAGCCGTAGATACTGGCCGGGCCTTGTGAGAAAGATGTTAAGAAGTTTTTCTAATAAGAGAATATCAACTTCTTTAAACTCTTTTGGGATGTCTTTTAGGATAATTGGCTCGATCACAGAACTTCTTATATAATTTTTGATAAATCTCGTGTCTTTTTCAGCAATGAGCTCTGGGAAAGGTCTCATAAGAAATTTGTCAAACTCCTTTTCAAGTACTTCTCGATACAGCAGGAATCTTGTTTTTTCAATTCGAATACCTTTCAGGTCTAAAAATTCACTGAAGCTTAATGGCCTTAACTCGTAGTGTATAGCTCTACCAGCCAAACTTTTTTTAGCTTCACATAGAAGATTCAGCGATGCCGAACCAGAAACCAAGATTTTTATATTGCGCAGGTTATCATAAATCAGTTTTACATCCGCAACCCAGTTTTTAGCTTTTTGTGCTTCGTCTAAAAATAAGTAGATCTTTTCTTTCTTATAATCTACATTAGTTAACTTTGAATACTCTTTGAGTAGATCATCAACCCTTTTTTCTTGTAGCTCTGGTTCATCAAAGTTGCAATAAACAATGTGCATGGGATCTGTGCCACATCTGATTAGGTCATCTATAAGTTGGTAGAATATTGTTGATTTACCAACCCTTCTTAATCCAACAACTATCTGGACTTGTCTGCGACTAAGTTCTTTTTTAATGGTGTTGAAGAGAACCCTGCGTGTTGTTGGTGCAAACTCTTTTTTTACCTGTTTTTCAACCCACCAATGATTGAGTTCATCTAATCTCATATTTGTTTTATAAGAAAACAAATATTTAAATTTTTTGTTTTTTAATAAAACTAATAATTTAAAACCAAATCCTCATCTGCTACCCAACAATCAAAAATAGATAGTTTTTTAACCCCTTTTAATCTTAATTCTACTGCAGATTTATGAAGTGAATGAGAGTATGAACCCCGCAGAAGAAAAAAGTAAATATGGAGCCGAATCTATCAAGGTACTTGAAGGGCTTGGTGCAGTGAGAAAAAGGCCCGCGATGTACATTGGGGATACTGGGAAAAGAGGGCTGAATCATCTTCTTTTTGAGGTTGTGGATAATAGTGTTGATGAAGCGCTCGCCGGATTCTGCAAAAATATAGAGGTCGTATTGAAAAATGATGGAAGCGCAACCATAAGGGATGACGGGAGGGGAATTCCGACGGAAATCCATCCAGAGTACAACATATCTGCGCTTGAGATTGTAATCACAAAGCTACACGCAGGAGGGAAATTTGAGAAGGGTGCGTACACAGTAAGCGGAGGGCTGCATGGTGTTGGGGTAAGTGTTGTGAACGCGCTGAGCGAGTGGATGGAGGTTGAGGTGCATAGGAACGGAAAAATTTACATGCAAAAATACATCCGGGGCCATCCGATAACACCGGTAGAGATAAAGGGGGATACGGAGTATAGGGGAACGATTGTGCGTTTTAAACCAGACCCCTTGATATTCAAGGAAACGGAGTTTGACCATGATATTATAAGAGAGCGCTTAATGGAGCTCTCATTTTTGAACAAGGGCCTGAGGATAGTTTTTAGGGATGAGAGGAAGGGAACAGAGGAGGAATTTTTGCACAACGGAGGAATAGCTGAGTTTGTTGTTGAGTTGAACAAAGCAAAAATCCCGCTCCACCCACCGGTGTATTTTCAGAAAGAGGTTGGCGATGTTGTGGTTGAGTACGCACTCCAGTACAACGATGGGTATTATGAAACGCTCTACACTTTTGCGAATGATATAAGAACAGAGGAAGGAGGGATGCATCTCTCAGGGTTTAGAACTGCCCTAACGAGGGCGATAAACGATTACATAAAAGAGAATGAGATGCTGAAAGGAGAGGAGAAGGTAAGCGGGGATGATGTGAAAGAGGGGCTTGCTGCTGTGCTGAGTGTGAAGCTTCCTGAACCCCAGTTTGAAGGGCAGACAAAAACAAAGCTTGGAAACAGCGAGATAAAGGGGGTCGTGGATAGTGTTGTTTATGAGACGCTGAAAACATGGCTGCTTGAGCATCCGGAGGATGCGAAAAAAATTGCGCTCAAATGCATAAACGCAAAAGAGGCAAGAGAAGCTGCAAAAAAAGCAAAAGAGATGATAAGGAGAAAGGGGGTTTTTGAAACCTCTGTTCTTCCGGGAAAGCTCGCGGACTGCATAGAGCAGGATCCAGAAAAAGCAGAGCTTTTTATTGTTGAGGGCGATTCTGCCGGTGGAAGCGCGAAGCAAGGAAGGGATAGAAACACGCAAGCAATCCTTCCACTAAAAGGAAAAATACTTAATGTTGAGAAGGCACCGATACATAAGATTGTGAAAAGCGCTGAGATAAAAAACATAATACTGGCTCTTGGATGTGGTTTTGAGGATGATTTCGACATCTCAAAATTGAGATATCACAAAATTGTTATAATGACAGATGCGGATGTAGATGGAAGCCATATAAGAACCCTATTGCTCACATTGTTTTACAGGTACATGAGAGAGATAATAGAGAAAGGGTATTTGTACATAGCCCAACCCCCGCTTTACAGAATAAAAAAAGGAAAGATTATCAGGTATGCGTACAGTGATGAAGGATTGAAGAAGATAATGGATGAGCTTGGAGAAGGAGAGGTACAGAGGTATAAGGGTTTGGGGGAGATGAACCCCGAGCAGTTATGGGAAACAACAATGAACCCGGAGACGAGGACGTTGAAAAAGGTTACAATAGAGGATGCTGCGATCGCGGACCAGCTATTCAGCATCCTCATGGGAGAGAATGTTGAACCCAGAAAGGAGTTCATAGAAAAGCATGCGATGGAAGTAAAAGAGCTTGATGTTTAGGCGAGAAAATGATGGTTGATATCCCAGTTGAAAAGGACCTGAAAGAAAGCTACCTTACCTATGCGATGAGCGTGATCGTTGGGAGGGCTCTTCCGGATGTAAGGGATGGATTGAAGCCTGTGCACAGAAGAATACTTTACGCTATGAAGGAGCTCGGGAACACAAGCTCTGCGCAGTATAAGAAAAGCGCAAGGGTTGTTGGAGAGGTTTTGGGTAAGTACCATCCTCATGGGGATATGGCAATATACGATTCGCTCGTGAGGATGGCGCAGGATTTCAGTTTGAGGTACACGCTTGTGGATGGGCAGGGAAATTTCGGGAGCATAGATGGGGATGCCCCGGCCGCGATGAGGTACACTGAAGTTAGAATGAGTAGAATTGCTGAAGAGATGCTGGAGGATATTGAAAAGGAAACTGTTGATTTTGCGCCGAATTTTGATGGGAGTTTAAAGGAGCCGGTTGTTCTCCCGGCAAAAATTCCCAATCTTCTCATAAACGGCTCCTCTGGGATTGCTGTTGGAATGGCAACAAACATCCCGCCGCACAACATAAACGAGATATGCGATGCACTGATTGCGATAATAGATGGAAAGGGAGAGGAAGAGGTGCTGGGAATAGTAAAGGGCCCGGACTTTCCGACTGGCGGGGTCATAGTTGGACGGGCCGGGATAATAAGCGCATACAAAACAGGAAAGGGAATAATAAGGGTGAGGGCAAAGGCAAAGGTTGAGGACAATGAAATAATAATTACGGAAATCCCATACCAGGTTACAAAAACGAAGATTATAGAAGATATTGTAGAAGCGGTGAAAGCAGGAAAAATAGATGGGATTGCGGATGTCCAGGATAGGAGCGATAAAACAGGGATGGAGCTTCGCATAAAAATAAAGAAGAATGCAGATGCCGAGGCAATACTGAAAAAGCTTTATGCTTACACGGGTTTGGAGAGTAGTTTCGGAATAATAAATGTTGCACTTGTCGGAAAGCAGCCAAAACTCATGAGTTTAATAGAAATGCTTAACGAGTTCTTAAATTTCAGGCGGGAAATTGTAAGAAAAAGAACCGCGTTCGTTCTCAAAAAAGCCGAGGAAAGAGCGCATATTGTTGAGGGTCTCCTTGCTGCGCTGAGAGATGTTGATAATGTTGTTTCTTTTCTGAGAAAAACAAAAGAGGTTGCCGAAGCAGTAGAAGGATTGAAGGGGATGCTGAAAATAGATGAGGCGCAGGCAAAGGCAATACTGGATATGAAGCTGCAAAAATTGGTTGGGCTTGAACAAGAGAAGCTGAACACCGAGTATGAGGAGCTTAAAAAGAATATTGAATGGTGCCGCGGGGTTCTTGAAAGCCCGGAAAAGGTTGATGGAATAATAAAGGAAGAACTTATGGAGATAAAGAAAAAATATGGTGATGAGAGAAAGACAGAGATAAGCAGCGAGGAGGTTCAAGAATTCTTTGAGGAAAGTTTGATTGAGGATAAGGAGGTTGTGATCACGGTTACGATGAAGGGATATGTAAAAAGAACCAGTTTGGAAGAGTACAGAAAGCAGGGGAGGGGAGGAAAAGGTGTAATAGGGGTTGGGGTAGAGGAGGATGGGGTAAGAGAGCTCATGGTCACAACAAACAAAGCAACCCTTCTTGCTTTCACGGATAAAGGAAAGGTTCACTGGCTAAAAGCATATGAAATACCAGAAGCAGATAGGTATGGAAAGGGTAAGCCAATAGTAAACTTGATTCAGGTTGAGGAAAACGAAAAGGTTTTGAGAATCCTTCCAACAAAAGCTCTTGAAACCGGGTATGTATTTTTCTTAACAAAAAAAGGAATAGCAAAAAGAACTGCCATGGAGGAGTTTTCAAACCCTAGGAGGGGTGGGATAAGAGCATTTACTTTAAAGGAGGAAGGGGATGAGCTTATAGAGGTTGCTAAAACAAGCGGAAAGGATGATGTAATACTAGCAACGAGGAAAGGAATGGCGATAAGGTTTGGGGAGGAGGAGATAAGGGAGGTTGGAAGGAATGCCGCAGGTGTGATAGGAATAAGGCTAAGGGAAGGGGATGAGGTCGCTTCCCTTACAGTATGCAATAAACCAACAGTTCTAACCGTAACAACAAAGGGGTATGGAAAAAGAACAGAGATTAGCGAGTACAGAAAGCAGGGGAGGGGAGGAACTGGGGTAATAAACCTAAAGGCAACTGAAAAGAACGGGCTTGTTGTTGGAGTTAAAGCAATAGATGATAAAGATGAAGTTATACTAATCACATCAAAGGGGAAGGCGATAAGAATTCCGGCGAATACTATTTCTGTAATAGGCCGGGCGACGCAGGGGGTAAGGTTGATAAGGCTTGAAGAGGGTGAGGAGGTAAGCAGTTTTGATGTGTTTGAGGGCGAGGGGGGGATATGAAAAAAATTTTTGTTTTTTTGCTTTTGCTTTCTTTTCTTTTTCCTGCCGAATGCGAGCCATCATGGAGCGAGGATGTTTTCATAAAAGTAGTTGATCACTACTCAAGGCCTTTGGAGAATGCAACCGTTCAAATATATTTTCAGATGGATTATGGTGGGGTTGAGAGCGAGGGGGTATATGGGCTTGCTAACCTCACAACCGGAAGCGATGGAATGGTTTTGGCTAAACTCAGGAATTATCAGTGGTACGAGCCGAAGCTCGACTGTACCTATGATATTTTTGTGAATTATAAAGGCAAAAAGAAGGAGATGAGGGATGTTTTTGTCGGAAGGCACGGAAGCATACTAACCTTTGTTTTTGAAAATGCTTACATTCTTACCGTAAAAGTGAGGGATGAGAATGGAAACCCCATTCCGGCTACGATTATAGTGAATGGAGAGGAGAAAAATTCAGAAAACGGGGTTGCCAGCTTCAATGTTTTAGAAGGAGCCGCAAAGATCACAATACTTTATACAGGAGGGCAGAGGAGCACAGAGATATGGGTGGATGATGACAGAACTTTTGATATAAGCGTTGCATATTCTAACCTTACGGTTAATGTTTTCGATGATTCCGGCGAGGGGATGGAATGTTTTTTTCAGCTTGAAAACAAAAACTATTCGTTTTTCAAAACACTCGCCATACAAACTCCGAAGGGAACATACTACGGAAAAGTAGTCTGCGGGGAAAAAGAGATGGAGCTTGACATTGACATGACAAAACAGGTGGAGTATTCTATGGTTTTTGACCTGCGGGCTCCGGTGATTAAAAAATTATATCTTGAAAAGAACGGGACCGTGCTTGTGATAGAGGCAGAGGATCCGGGGGAGAGACCCTCTGGAATAGCCGAGGTTTGGGTTGCCTATCCTGATGATAAAACAAAGTACAGCGCATTTAAGGAAGGTGGGGCGTACAAATTAAATTTAAAGGAAGGGGCAACAAATTTTGTGGTTTTTTTGAAGGACAATGAAGGAAACATGAGGAGTGCTGAGGGTGTAGTGGAAGTCAGCGAAGGTGTGGTCGAAGAGGAAAGGAAAGGAGAGGATTGGGGCCCGTTTTTGACAATCCTGTTTGTTGTCGTAGTGGTATTAGTAGGGTTTTTGGGGAAGATTGTTTATGAGCAGTCTAGGAAGGTGTAAAAATGGCGATAGGTTTTTAAATACATACTCACAAAAAATATATACGTAGCGATGTGAGTGAAAATAGAAGAAGGTGGTAATATGCCCCGTGGAAGAAGAATCGTGATAAACCAGGAGATTGATGATGAGTGGATCGATGCTTTCAAGGGAATAGATATAAACAGTATTAGGAAAACCAGGGAACAGGTTGAAAAAAACCTGAGCAGCACTGTTGCAGAAGTTTCCAGAAAAGCACAGGAATTGTATAAAGTAGGAAAGGTGGAGCGGAGCGCGCTGAAGAAAACAGGCCTTCTCGATATTCAGGAAGCGTATGAGTACCTGCGCTCAAAGGGCTATCCAATTTCTTTTAGGGCTTTTGGTGGAAGGATAGAAAGGGGCACAGTCCCATCCACAAAAATAGGCAAAAAAAGATACATAGCTGTAGATATTCTCAATGATATTGTAAACCTATCAAAGCAGTTTTATACTGTAAGGGAAGCGTATGAGGAATACAAAAAGGCAAACCCAGAAATAGGGTACAGGGCGTTCATAGGAAGGATAGAGAAAAACTCCATTCCATCAGTTAAAATAGGGACAAAACGCCTTATACCTAAAAACGCGATTGACGCCCTCACTCACATCGCTCGAAACTATTACTCCGTTTCCCAAGCGCTCGAGGAACTGCACAAGAAAAATATAATGATAAGGAGGAACGCTTTTGAGAGAAGGCTCGACCGGGGAAGGATTCCTCATGTAAAGATAGGTGGGAGAAGGTTCATCCCGCATAGTGTAATGAAAGAGCTTATTACAAAAGAGCTTGCTCTAAGAAAGCAGGGAAAGTAGTTTAAATACATAAATAAATTTTTCCTTTCATTCTAAATCATGGTTAGGCGAAAGGCTTACCTAATAGATGTTGGGTATATTACGAAGAATGGAAAGACATACGTAAAACTTATTCTAAAAGGAAAAAAATACTGCCGGCTTTATTTTCCATACGACCCGTATTTTTTCAGCGATATCCCAATAACAAAAATAAAGCCGGGGGTGTATAATGGCGCTAGAATAAAGAGGGTAGAGGAGAGCGAAAAATTTTTTGGGAATGAAAAAAAGAAGCTCACAAAAATCTACGCCGAATCCCCAAAGGATGTGCCGAAACTAAGGGAGTACATATACCATAAGCTAGGGTACGAATGCTACGAGTATGATATTGTTTTTACAAAAAGGTTTCTTAGCGATTTTTCACTTACCCCCCTCTCGCTGATAACCTACGAGCGGGATGGGAGGCTTATAAAAAAATTTATTTCCTGCGATAGCGAGGATAGGGTTGAGTTTGAAAAGAGATTGGGCTTTGACATAGAGGTGTACAACCCACATGGCGCGCCGGATGCGAAAAAGGACCCGGTTATAATGATAAGCTACAAAACACCGGATGAAAAAAAAGTTATAACTTACAAGAAAAACAAAAACGAGAGTATTGTTCTCGCAAAAGATGAAAAGGAGATGTTTTCGCTTTTCTCAGAGAAAATAAAAAAATACGACCCGGAGATCATATACGGGTACAACTCATCAAACTTTGACATTCCCTATTTGGAGAGTAGGGGAAAGGTAATAAAGGCGAGGGTTGATTTTGCAAGATGGAAGGAGCGGGCAAAGAGAAGAAAGAAAGGGCTGAGCACCGGCCTTACCATACCCGGGAGAGTACATTTTGACCTCTATCCCGCTTCAAGGCTGCTCGGACAGATAGGAGTAATAAATGTGAACAAATTTACCTTACAGGATGTTTATGAAAGTGTTGTGGGTAAAGAAAAGCTGATGGTCAAACGGCTGGATATATGGAAACTTTGGGATGAAAACAAGGAAGAACTGTTTGAGTACTCGCTTGCGGATGCAGAAGCTGTTTTCAGTGTCGGTGAGGCGCTCCTTGAGCTTGAGAAAGAGCTTTCTGTCCTTGCAAACATGACCCTTTTTGAAACAACCCTGAGCACATCCGGCCAGCTTGTTGAAAGCATGCTTATCCATGAGGCGCAGAAAAGAAACATGATCATACCAAGGAAGCCAAAAGAGGAGGAGATAAAATGGAGAATGGCAAACCCGATAAAGGGCGCTTTTGTCAAGCTTCCTGCTCCCGGGATATACGAAAATATTGCTGTTTTTGATTTCCGCGGGCTGTACCCATCCATAATAATAAGCTATAATATAGATCCTTTCACGCTTACCGAGGGCAAAGAAAACTCTTACGCCTCTCCTACTGGCGCGCATTTTTTAAAAAAACCAAAGGGGCTCATCCCCTCAACTCTTGAAAAGCTCGTTGACATGAGAACTGAGATTAAGAAGAAATTGAAAAGTTTGAGGAAAGGGAGCGAGGAGTATGAGAAACTAAAGGCGAGAAGCCAGGCGCTGAAGATAATTTCAAATTCATTCTATGGATATCTAGGGTACGCACGCTCGAGATGGTACAAAAGGGAATGTGCGGAGAGCGTTACTGCACTGGGAAGGGAGCACATACTAAACGCGGGAAAAGAAGCTGAAAAGTGGGGGTTTACTGTTCTGTATCAAGATACTGACTCCCTCTTTTTGCTTCTTGGAAACAAAACAAAAGAGGATGCTTTGAGATTCATGGAGCACATAAACAAGAATCTACCCGAGAAGATGGAGCTTGAGCTTGAAGATTTTTATAAGCGCGGGGTTTTTGTAAGCAAAAAAGCAGAGGAAAAAGGTGCTAAAAAGAAATATGCGCTAATAAACGAAAAAGGGGAGATAAAGATAAGAGGGTTTGAGCTTGTGAGAAGGGACTGGAGCCCGATTGCAAAAAAAACACAACTAAAAGTTCTGAAAGCAATCCTTCAGGAAGGAAGCAAGGAGAAAGCAATCGAGATCGTGAAGGAAACCGTGAACGAAATAATGAAAGGACATGCGAAGCTAAAGGATCTGGTAATCTATACTGAATTGAAAAAAGAGCCACGAGCGTATGAGGTTACAAGCCCTGAGGTTGCTGCTGCGCTTAAGCTTGAGAAGCTTGAGGGAAGAAAGGTAGAGAGCGGGAATGTAATCGGGTATATAGTTTCCAAAAGAGGGAGGAGCATTTCAGAGAAAGCCATTCCTGTTGAGATGGCTAAGGAAGGTGACTACGATCCTGAGTATTATGTAAACAACCAGATCCTTCCTGCGGTTATGAAAATACTAAAAGAGCTTGGGGTAAGCGAAGAGGACGTAAGAGGACTTGGAAACCAGAAGAGCATAAGGGAGTTTTTCTAAACAACTTTTTAAACACTTTCTTACCAACTTCTGTTATGGCCTCTGCCCTCCCGGAATTGAAAAAACTTGAAGAACTCACACCTACTGAACTTTTTAAATCATTCAAAAAGGAAGCAGAGGGATACAAAGAATACGAAAAAGCGAAAGAGTATCTAAACAGTTTTCAGGATTTCAAGAGAGGAATTGAAGAAAGAGATCCTTATTTAATGAGGGCTTTGTTTGACTGGGCAGAGAACCACCCGGAAGCAGTCTTAACAATAATGAGCCTTGCAAGACAGTATTCTTTAGAAGAGCCTTTTCTTCCCCAATTTCCAGACATGGACAGAGTAAGAAAGATTCCAGCAGAGCTCATAAACAAGTTTAATGAAGGGTACAATTCTGCTGAAGGAACTGTTTTGGAGAGGATAAGCACAGCGTATCTCTATCTAATATCGAATTTCACGTGGGAGTCTGCTGCTGGAAAACCAGGATATTTGGATGAGATTAATCCAGAAAAACAAGAAAAATTGGGTTGCCTTGAGTTTACCTTTATTGCCTATCTTGTAAGTTATCTGAAAAATCAGAATCCAAAAGTTGCCGAATGTGTTGTAAGAACTGAGAGTGGAAATCTACAAAGTCATACATTTGTTTTTTTGGATGGTGAAGGAAAAGTCTATTTTCTTGATGGGGCTTTGAAAGATGTTGGCGGGGTTTATTTTAAAGAAGGAAAGATGGATGAAGAAATGATAAGAAAACATTTTGAAAAAGCAAACCTTCAGCTTGTTGAGTATAGAATTTATGATAATTTTAATGCAATGGTTGGCTTGTTTTTTAGCAACTACGCTACATATCTGCTGATTGAGGCAGGGAATAAGATTGGGATAGAAAGGGATCTTTTGCTGAGCAATGCGGAGATAGTATACAGGGCGGCTATTAAACTTGGGCTGATAACCAAAGCTACAATAAATGGATTGGCTTGGGTTTTGTTTTTGCAGGGGATTGATACTGAGAGGGTGTCTGTAGAAGAACCAAAGGAGATAGCAGAATTGATAATTCTTTACAAAGAATACCCTACGTGGTTTAATATTGTTGGGTACTATTCTCTTGCGATAGGTGGTGGAAATTTAGTCGAATATATGCACGAAAATAATTTAGACAAGGTTTATGGAATTACACCGGATGATATCGAATTATACTCATCCGCCGGAATGGCGCATGTTCTAGAGGGGGGTGACGAAAGTCTAAAAAGCTACGTATTTAATTTTGCTTTGGAAAAACTTTCTAACGGAGCGTGGAAAAGAACTAGCAGGCCATTGCTAAAATCATTAAAAGAATACGCCAGAACCCATAAGATAGAAAACCACCAAAAACATAAACTGGAGTACATATTAAAAAAATTCGGTGAAACGTCTATTGAATAAGCATCTCATAAGTTATTTTGGGGATAAAATCTGAAAATTTTCCTAGACATGCAACTTCACACCCACCCTCAATAGGAATAACTGAGTAGAGTTTTCCTGTAGATTTCTCAGCATCTCTCGTTATTCTCTCCAGTAGCTCAATATCTACATCGGAAAAAACTTTACTGTCGTCTTTTTTCATTTTTATTATCTCACTATATATACGTTGGTATTGACTCATTTGTGTCGTGTCCACCATACCATCAATCCCCCCATTAGCAAAAACTGGATGTGAAGGCAATAAAAATGTAATTCCAATGAAAACTGCTTTTAGGGTTCTACCAACCATTTTCATGATATACTTTTGATTAATAAAATTTAAAAATAACCATTTTTCTAAATCTCCTCAACAACCGTCGGGTCCATGGATGTTTTCTCTCTCCTAAACTGATATGCTTTTGTGAAATTCGCACCCATCAAGGATTCCTCATGGGTGATTATGAAAAACTGCTCTATCAATGATGGGAGGGTTTTTTCTATCGCCTGCGACAAAAGATTTATTGCGTTTGCATCTAGATTATGCGTTGGCTCATCAAGAACAAGCCAGTTTATGTTTGGGGTGAGGGTCATTGCCAAGGAGATCCTCAACGCTATCGCAAAGCATGCCTTTTCCCCACCGCTAGCAACCTTTTCGATCTCGACCCATCTTCCATTCGAGAAAAGCTCAAACCTATAGTCCTTGCCATCTGCGATCACCCTCGCCCTTTGGTAATCTGAATAGGGATAGACAACCGGCCAGATCTCAACAAGCGCGGAGTTTATTGTTTCTATTAGCTCATTTCTTAATTTAACCTGCATTTCCGCCAGCACATTTCTGTATACCGCAAAATCCTCTAACACTTTTTCAATTTTTGCAATGTATCTCTTTGATTCTTCTATCTGCTCGATGGTTTTTTTGTAAACCTCTACTCTTGCTTTTTTCTCTTTCATAAGTTTCTGCTTTCCGTCTACAACTGCCCTGAGTGTTGAATACTCCTCCTTTGCATTTTGATACTGAACAGAAACCTCCTGATATTTTTGTTCCTCAAACCCTATTTCCGCAATCTGCTTTTCTGCTTTTTCAAGTTCTTTTTTTGCATTCTCAAGCTCTTTCTTTTTTGAGAGTATTTCATTAGCTGTTTTTTCCTTTTCTGATATCTCTGAATACAATCCTATACTTTCCTCTTCAGCTTCAAGGAGTAATAAAATGTCTTTCTCATACTTTTTTATTTCTTCCGCAATCCTCCTCCCATCCTCCACCGCAGGGATGCTCTTTCTTAAAAACTCCATTTGCTTTTCCATCTCCTTAAGCATCTCTAATGTTTTTTCATTTTCTTTTATTCGTTCTGACAGTTCCGCAATTTTTTCATTCTCCTCTGAAAATTCCTTTTTGAATCGGGTTATTTTTTCTTCCCACTCCTTTTCAATCTGCCTCTGCTTTTTCTCATCAAGCTTTGTGAGACAAACCGGGCAGATGTCCTTCCCTTTAATTGTTTTTATGGAAGCCTGCGCCTCTTCTATTTTTTTGTTAAGGAAAAAAATTCTTTCTCTGCATTCCATCAGTTTTGCTTTATCCTCTTCCAACCCCTTTTCTATTTTTTCTCTTGTCTTACCACTGCTTAGTGATTTTATCTTTTTCTCCATTTCTGAGATTTTCTTAAGAATCTCTTCTCTCCTCTTTTGCTTTTCCTCAATCTCACCCGCTTTCTTCTGCATCGCGTTGAGCTCCTTTTGAATCTTGGATTTTTTCTCCCTTAGAGCAAGAATTTTTGACTTTGTTTCTTCCATCCTCTTTCTCAGTTCTTCTAGATTCGGCATTTTTATCTTTTCGTATTCCCTCAACGCAGAAATTACACCTTTCAAAGAGGAAATCTTTGAGGAAATCTCCGCATGTGCCTTTCTTTTTTTCTCCATCTCTTCATAATCTTTCTTTCTTACCCCAAGAATCTTTTCTGTTTTTTCAAGCTCCTCCATTTCTTTCTCAAGCTCGCCCTTTATTTCCTCCAATTCACTCTCAGCTTCTTTCAAAGACTCCTGCAACTCGCTCTCGTCCTTTTCTTTAAGAATGGTTTTTTCCCTATCCAAATCTTTTTTTAGCATGTTAAAAACAACTGTCGCCCCCCTTGCTGCCCTTTCAAACCTATCCAATCCCAGCAATCTGTCTATCTCTTCCCTTCTTTTTGCCGGCGCAAGATTTAGAAAATAAGAGATATTATTTTGTTCTGAATATATCGCACGGGTGAACAAATCGTAATCTACACTGAGAAGGTTTTCAACATAAGAGGTGACCGCGGTCTGGCCCTTCTCAAGAAGCCTCCCATCCTCATACACCCTCGCATCTGTTTTTGATTTTTCTATCTCACGTATTATTGAATACTTTTTGTCTTTCCATAAAAAAGTCAGCTCAACCCTCGCGCGGCTCTCCCCAAATCTTATTATATCCTCGAGTTTTAGCTTTCTAGACTCTAGCGCTGGGAAGGAGCCGAATAGTGCAAAGCTGACAGCATCAAAAACAGAGCTCTTTCCTGAACCCATCACCCCAACCAGTAGATTCGCTCCTTTCTCAAACTCAAGCACAGTATCAGTGTGGGATGTCCAATTAACAAGCCGAACCGAAAGAAGCATGAAGGGTTATGGGTGGAAAAATTTAAATTAAGTTGCTCGCATACATAATGTTAGTGATGACACGTACGACTCTGATGAATGATGATTGACGTGCGGTCTGAGAATAGCTCATACATGGGCAATAAACGCGAGGGATAGAGGGTTGGATTTGTTCATTAAATTTATGCCTGAGAAAGCTCGCCTATCTGAAGATAGAAGATCGTGATTATATAAATCATGTAAACAAGAAGGAACAAAGCGCCTCCAATTTTTTCCAATTTTTTGTTTACGGCACCAACATAAAAGAGAAGCATGTTTGCTACAATAGCAAAAAGAAGGGCGGCTATGAAAACAGGAAGAAGCACAGAAATTGGGCTTATCACGGCTGCTGTTCCAAGCACAAGTGTGATGTTTACCATGTTGCTGCCTATCGCATCGCCCAAAGCTATTCCGTAATGTTTCTTTCTTATCGCTTGCAGGTCTATTGAAATTTCTGGAAGGGATGTACCCACAGCGATTATGGTTGCACCTATGAAGCTCTGCGCAATGTTGAGAAGCTCTGCGATCTTTACAGCGGATTCTACAACAAATCCCGCGCTGGCAAAAACTACAAGTATGGAAACAGAGAAGAAAAGAAAGGCACTAAAAGCTTCTTTTTTTGTAACCGAGTTGTTTTTTACATTCTCAATTTTTCTTTTTGCGAATATGTATACCATATACCCGCAGAAAAGAAGGAGAAGGATGATTCCCTCAAGAAAAGCAAGGGCCCTTTCGCTTACAGAACTGTTGAATATTATATAGGAGGAAACTATGGTTGTAAGCACGAGGACCGCTGCGATGTCTTTCAGGTCTTCCTTCCCAATTCTTACACCGTACAGAAAACCACCAAGCCCAAGCACCAAAAGGATGTTCGCAATATTCGACCCAAACACATTACCAGCAGCGATGGCGCCCTCCCCAGCTGAGGAGGAAACAATGGAAACCGAAAGTTCGGGAAGGGAGGTGGAAACTGCAAGAAGAATGAAACCTATCGCTATCTGGCTTATTCCAAAAAATTTAGAAAGTTTTGCCAGGTTTTCAACAACTATGCTCGCAGATTTTGAAAGGACTGCTAGGAAAAATATAAGGGTAAGCATCTCAAAAAAGACCATATAATAAGATCCGAAGAAAGATTAAAAAACTAACGCTTAATCCTCTGCAGCAAAAACAGAGCAACAAGCGAGCAGGCAGCAGAAAAAACAAAAGCAATTGTTGGGGAAAATGCAGACCACAAAAATCCTGCGATAAGGCTTGCCGGAAGGACGAGAAGGCCCGTTATTCCTTGGTATGTTGCAAAACCTCCTGTTCTTTTTTCTTTCGGGACAATCTGAGAGGCGAGCGTTCTCTGTAAGGTTTCAGAGCCGGCTGTTGCTATTCCATAGACAATAAGAGCAATTATGGAAAGCCAGATCTCTGATGAAAACGCAAACCCCAAAAATGAAATAAAAAACAAAAGATAGGTAAAAGAAAGGGCCCTTACCACGCCGATCCTGTCCGCAAAGGCTCCAAATGGAATAGAGAAAAATGCATACACAACATTAAAAAGAAGGTATGCGAGCGGAACAAATGCGATCTTCATCCCGAGCTCCTGCACCCTTATCAAAATAAACGCGAAACTCATGTTGCCAAGGGCAAAAAAACTTGCAGAAAGAAGGAACCACACATAGTTATCATGGGGGACGGCCATCTCAGTTTTGGTTTTTAATTTTTCAGTATGTGGTGGTTCTCTTACGAAAAGATAAAGAAGAAGAACAGAAAGAATCCCTGGAATAAAAGAGAGGAGAAAAACAAGGGGGAAATCGTTCGTGTATAAGCTTAGTATGAGAAATGCAAAAAATGGCCCTATCACGGCACCGATTGTGTCCATCATCCTATGCAAACCGAATGCGCGCCCCCTTATTTCTTTTGATGAGAAATCCGCAACGATAGCATCCCTTGCAGGACCCCTCACACCCTTCCCGATCCTCTCAAAAACGCGCAAAACAAAAACAGAGATGCCTGAGGTGGCGAATGCAAATAATGGTTTTACTAATGTTGAAAGAGTATACCCGAAAAGGATGACGGGCTTTTTTCTTTTGAATTTTTTCTCAAGCACGGGGGAAAGGAATTTTGAGAGGTTTGCAGTTGCCTCTGCACACCCTTCAATAAATCCTATGAAAAACTTATCCAGCATGAGAACAGAGGACATGAATATCGGGAGTATGGAGAATATCATCTCACTAGAGATGTCTGTAAGCATGCTAACAAAACCCAGCAGAACTATATTCTTATTCAGTTTTTTCATCCCAGAAAGCATGCTTTTATTTTCTGTATAATATTTAAAAATTGTTTAGAATGATTTAAACGACATGCGCTATTCGCTCATTCTTTTGATAGTAATGGTGGCTGTATTCATCCTTCAGCTGATATTTGAGCCGTTAACACATATTTTTTATTTTGACCCTCCGCGTGTTTTATCCCAACCCTGGCTGTTTATCACAAGCATGTTTTTGCACGGCGGGATTATGCATCTTTTCTTTAATGGCTGGGCTCTTTTACTATTCGGTCCTATCCTAGAGAGAAGGGTTGGAAGTGTGGAGTTTTTGAAAATATTTTTTGCTAGCGGAATTGTTGGTTCTCTTCTATATTGGCTCACAATTCTGGTTGGAATAATCCCGCCCATACCCGCTTTAGGTGCAAGCGGAGCGATATTTGGGGTTATGGGTGCGCTTGCCGTTTTCGAGCCAAACATGAGAATATTAATATGGTTCATCCCAATGAGAATGAAGGAGGCAATCGCTCTATGGTTTATATTAGAGTTTTTGGGTACTTTTGACATAAGCTCGGGTGTTGCCTCAGCAGCACACCTCGGAGGGCTGGTTTTTGGATATTTTTATGCAAAATACAAAAAACAGGAGATGGAGAGATGGTATAATCCGTGGGGCGATTATGGGGTTTATTGAACAACTATCTCGTTCTTTTTAAGCTCGGCACCCTCGCATTCAATTAGGTATTTTCCTTTTTCTTTCGGAACAAATGAAAACATGCCGTTAATGTCTGTTTTCTTTTCATCAACAAGGAGCCCTTCGTACTCAAGGTATATGTAAGTGCTTGCTTTTTGCACAGGGTTTCCTTTGCTGTCCACAATCCTCACTTTTACTGGCTTGCCTGCGTAAGGCATTTTTGTAAGAAGGACTAATGAATAAAGTTTTGGCTTTGGTGCAAGTTTTGTTCTGTAATAATCAACGGCAAGGATAAGAGCTATCACAAGGAGAAGCATAAGCCAGAATTCCAACTTTTCAAATAAGGGAAGGATGAATGGGGCTTTTTCAAGCTCTATTCTCGCTGAAATGGACTGAACCTTTTCAAAAGGAGTTATCGTAAACACATATTTGCCTGGTAGAGAGATGTAATCCTCATATCTTCCGCCCCTTGCTTCAACCTCTTTCTCCACGCCATACGGATCCTTTATTTTTACTGAGGAATCTATGCTTACCCCAAAAGAATAAACGTTTATGAATATCTTTGTAGGCTGTGTAATGTACATTGGTATTATAAGGGATTTTGCTTCTTTAAGATACGCATAAGTAATAACTGACTTTCTTATTGCATAACCGGGAGCAGAATAAACATACGCCCCTTCATTTTCCGCAACATATCTAAATCTGCCGTTTTTATCTGTAAGATAGTATATTTTTCTGTTAAGCGGGTTTGTCACAACAATGTTTATGTTTCCTGCTTCACTCCCATTCACATAAGAAACATTTACATCAACTTTCGAACCAACTGGTACCTCAAGAGGAGCATCTATGATTATCTCTTCTGGTGGTGCGAAAGCCGGAATAATACTCGCTGGTTGGCATGGGTCTCCGGTATAAGTTGTTTTTATAAATAAAAATTCACCGGGTGCAAGCGAGGAGTACATAAAACTCTTTCCAGAATAGGATACTGAAAAAGAGCCAATGGCCGTATCTCCAGCATTCGAAATAACCAAATATGCCGTGTTTTGTGTCTTATCTTTTGGGTAGTATTTGTTCACATTGTAAGGAATAGATGCCGCACCGAAAGCAGCTGTCTTTTCTTCTGGCGGGCACTCCTCCATGCCCTTTTCTTCTATTGGTGGGATTATTGGTGGGATGTATTCCTCTTCCTCCTTACCCCCACCGCCACTCGGTTTTTTAGTTGTTCCGTTTGCAGCATATCCTGTAAATTCCTGTACATCAAAATCAACAATGTTCGCAACGCATGAATTTATTTTCGCTGGGTAAACCTCCCCGTTTTGTATTATTTCTGCCCGGGAAAGCGGGAATCCGGAGAGTGAATAAACCCTTACATTGTTGCATCCATCTGTTCTTATTCTTATATTCGCGGTGCGGTTGTATTCTGGAATCTGAGAGGGATTAAGAGAAACAAACCATTCATCAACCCTTAGGTTGTTCATGTTTGAAACTGAATTGTATGGATGAAGTTCAGGGAAGGTAAGAACGCCAACATTCTCGTTAACCATGAATGAAATATTCGTGCCGTTGAACCCATTCTGCGACGCGTATATCCATATAAAACTCGGGGAAGGACCTTGATAGATATGCGCATTAATTAGCCATGTATTCTCATTCACATAATCCTGCCAAGGCCAGCCGGAGCTTGGAGAATATATTGCTGTCCTGCTCACATTTTTTATAGTAATGTTTTCACCAGTGAAGTTTTTCAAAAGCATGATGGAAAAACCAATGCGAGTATTTTCAATGTATAAATTATTTATCGTATTGTCCTCCACTTTCGCAGGTGGCCAGACCATGCTATTGCCAACAAAAGCAAAACCAGTTGCAGATGGTATACCGTTTACATGAACATTTTCAAAATGAATGTTATTGCTTGCACTGCTATACCCCCCAACTCGGCTATTATTGACCAGTTCTAGGTTTCTAAATGAGGAGTCATTTGAGCTTGAGAGATACACTCCAGAGTACTGAGAGTTAAGTATGTTCAGGTTATCTGCATTTATGTTTTGCGAAAGAAGAACATAAACGCCATCAAGAGCCTGGGAGTAAGAGGTGATGTTTGAGATGTTTATGTTTGAGGAATTTGAAATTATTATTCCGTTTGAATTGTTGCTAAGGTTTAGATTCCTCGCCTCAAATCCGTCTGAATCAACAAAAGCAACAAACCCTGCATTTTCAGGTGGGTTTGTTGAGATTCCATCCTTTGTTTTGTTTTCTACATAGTAATAGACTGGCTTAAGGTCTGAACCAAATCCAACAAAATTGTTTGTTGTGAAGTAATGCCGGTAGTAAGCGGTATCGGATGGGCCTGCTCGCGCTATGTATATGTTGTATGTATTGTCTGAAAAGATATTCCTGTCAAATTCCCCATTTGTTGAGCTAGATAAATAAAGGCCATAGGTTCCTCCACGTGCGGTGTTGTTTATTACGCGCGCCCCATTAACGCCGTTTATAGCTATACAATATGTGCCGGTATACTGTAGATCTATTGTATTATTTTGCACTGAGATGGGCTCTGGGGTAGAAATCATCCAGTCCCTATAAATTATAATTCCATATGTGGTGTTTGAAATTCTATTGTTTTTTACATCGCTGTTTTTGGCATTTGAAATGTAAATACCATAATCTGTTTTTTCTATCCGCGTATCCCGAATGTTCAGATCTTCACTCGGATTACTCCAATCTCCATAAAGCCCTACCCCGTACTGATATTCTTTTATGGTGCAACCTGTAAAATTCATATTATGCAGAATTCCAGCATCCCAAAACTTGTACATAATTCCATACTGCGCCTGCCCATTACTCCTATCCCCGGTTATTGAATAGCCGGAACAGTTTAGGGTTATATTTTCTGCCTTTACAGTGATGCAGGCATAATCATCCTTCCACCCGTAAATATCGTTAACAAGGGTGTATTCCATGTTTGGAATTCTAAGCGTTGTACATTCAGAGATTTTTCCGCATGTGCTCTCATTGTTCCATGTCAAAGGAAGTTCATCCTGCGCTGTTCTTCCTTCTATGACATACGGAGCAAAACTATCCCCAATCTCATCCCCTGCAATATTATGTATTGGTGGTGAGCCACTTCCATCATCCCCGCCGCAGTAATCACTGTACCAGTTCCCGCCTATACAATCTCCGTTTATTATGCTTTTTTGAGAACAATCGTAGGTTGTATTCCAATAGTTCCCTCCACTATCGTAAAGTGAGGAGCGGTTAAAAATATTGTTGTATATGAGAGTTTTGTCTGCAAAACGATCCTCCACTCTAAAGCTTCCGTTTTCAAAAATATTGTTTCTTATTGTAAGGTTTTCTGCCTCATACACATATCCATATGTGCCGGGCATTTCAGAAAATGTGCAGTTTTCAATAATCGTGTTGTTCGTCCTTTGAATGTATACAAAACTGCCTGAAGAATTATATGTTGAAACATTGAAAATATGGATGCCATGGTTCCAACTTCCAGAATCATACCCCCATATACTTATACCTGCAGAAGCTGAGTTGTAGAATTTTGAATCTCTTATTGTAATGTTTGTTGATGGGAGCTGAATGCCTATGGATACCCCTCTCACACATCCATAGCAGGTAGCATTCTCTACTTCTATATTTGTGGAACCAAAAACTCCAATCCCCCCTGCATAGTAGTTTGAGGGATGGATGTCTGTAAAGAGAATGTTTTTTGCAGAAGAGTAGTGGGAGAAATAAAACTGGATCACAGAGGCGCGGTTGTAGTATGGGCTGGATTGGGTTAGGTTAGTAATATGTATGTTTGACACAGATGTATTTCTCCAATATGCAAAAACTGGACCACCCTGTTCTATATTCTCTCCAGTTATGTTTTCAATAGTTGTGTTTTCAGCAACAGAAATAGAGATCGCCCACATCCATTCATTTTTTCTTGTATAATTATAGATATAGATGTTTGAGAGCTCTGCATTTGCTAGACCAACGAATATGGGTGCTCTCATAATATCGATAAAAGTTATGGTGTCTATTTTTGCAGGAACTGGCGAGGAGAATGAGGAGAGATAGGAGGTATGGCATGTTTTAAAAATAACATCCTTCATCTCATAATAATCCGACATTAAGCCGCTTATCCCGACTCCGCAGTCCTGATTTCTATCAACGAAACTACAACTTATGTTTTCAAAAGTTGAATTGTATATGGATGCATTGGAGACACCAACCATCCTAAGCCCATACCCCCTGCCCTGAACTGTATTGTAAACATTGTAAACTCTGGAATTTTCTAGAACAAATCGGTCGACATCTGTTATATTAATACCTGCTATAACGGTCATGTTGTTCCTATCAATAACACTATTGTTCACTACCACATTTTTAGAATTAGAAACAGAAATTCCATGTTGGTTTGAATTATTATTTAAAAAAATTCCATCACCAAAAAAGTTCTGGCCATTCTCAAAAAAAACTGCATGCTGTGAAAATGGATGGACCCAAAGGCCTCGTGTTTTTTCTACATTTGCATTTCTTATCATAATATTGCTTGAGCCTAGAATCGTAAACCCGCCCCATCCTGCTAACTCTGAAGAAACGTTCTCAAATGTGATGTTGTTTGAGTTTCCAATTACATAAAAAGAGGACCAGGTTATATTTCTTACTGAATAATTCGCAATAATCATATTGCTGCTTCCCTGGACCTGCATTCCATATCCTCCATCTGTAGTGCTGTACGGACTTCCGGAAGAATCACGAACATAAAAATTCTCAACCTGCGAATTTTGAACAAAATTAAAAATCGGCGTCCCAGAATGAGATATTTCAACATTTCTTGCAAGCAGGTTGTCTACATTACTACCAAAAACTGGATTAAATAGGAGGGGGAAACCAGAGCGTGATATTGAAAGGTTTTCAACAGTTATGTTTGATGCGTTTCCAACAAGCAGGCCAGCAGGATAACCTAGCGGAGAAGTTTTATTATTCCAGTCTGTTATTTCCCCATTCACAACAGCAATATTCCTCCAATACCCGGGTGAATTGTACGGGTCCGGAGAGGCTTTAAATGCTGCGATTGCGTTTGATGAAATCGCAGAGCCGTCAACAACATGGCTGTTCAAATCCAGAAAAACATCGTTAACATTTATGAAAAAGCATACCTTTCCAGGATAGTCAAGAATGTCTGCATCTAAAATATACTCACCAGGAACAGTAATGTTTTGGCATTGTGTAAGATGGGTTGGCCAACCGCTAACAACAACAGAGTCATTATCCTCTTCCCCGCATATCTCCCCAGCTTCACTAAAGCACGCGTAAGCCTTGCATGTCCAATTATCACCCGGTGAGGTTTCTGTTGCAGAGAGGATTCCTGTTGCAAAAGAGCCGTTCAGAACATTCTCCTGTGTTGAATTCTTATCCTGCAGGATTCCGTTTTTATACCATGAAAAATGAACCGTCATGTTAAAAGAATCACTGTTCCAAACAAACGCCTCGCATATCAGGTCATTTCCCGGACCAGGGGAATCTGGGGTTAGATTAACGGATGTATGCGGAACCTCTGTGTATGAAAAAACAGTTGCGTTGATTTGGGCGTATGAAAGGGAAGCAAGAGCAAAAAAGAAGAAAATAAAAATTCTTCTCATGGGCAGATCCCCCCAACAGTTATGGTTTGCTCATACCTTCCAGAATTACCCTGAGGAACATAAACCTTAAAGAAAATATCTAATGTGGAGCCAGGTGAAAGGTCAGAGTAGATTATCGTTGGCGCACTTGTGAGATCAAAATAGTTTGAATTATCCAAAGAATATTTTGTGTTCTCTACAGAAAAACTTCCACCGCCGGTTTTTATCCAGTCCGTACCATGAAGGGAAATATCCACATCAACATTTCCGGTATTCGTAACAGTTGTATTTTTTACTTGGGAATACTGGCCCGAAACAAAACTTCCAAAATCAAGGTTTGTTGGCTCATTTATTATTCCGCATGTGTACAGGATTTCAACACCCGCAGAAATATCCTGAGAAGGTGCATACAAGAAAGGGGCAAAAATAAGAATAATAAAGAGAATGATAAAGCGTTTTTTTGCATTGCTTATTATGCTTAAAAATATATACGCAAGCATAAGCAAAACTGCAAGGGAGAGCAAAAACTCAAGAAAATCTACGGGCTCTTCCTTTCCGGAAACAGATATTGTTATTCTCTTTTTTAAGGCAAGGTTTATCCTCGCCCCCTCCCCTTCTCCATTTAGGGTAGCTACGATATATCCACCATATTCTCCGGTTCTCGTTCCCTCCGGTATAAAAATTTCATACTCAACCCATCTCACCTCTCCTTTCGGTATATCCATTTCTGGATTTTTTATTTTTATGAATTTAGATACGTCCCCTTCAACATTTAGGAACAGGTGTATATCGGATGTATGGTCATTAAGAAACATCACATCGCTTGCATGAAGCTTCTGCCCATCAGAAAGGTTGTAGAGAATATGGTTTGCGTTTGTCTGAAGAGAAAATGAAACGGACAAAACCAGCAGAAAGATAAATAAATAACGCATAAGAATGTATGGAAAAAAAACTTTTTATAGCCATCGCTTTTGCTTTTTCTGAGCTTTCCTCCCGCTCCTATCAATCTCACCCTTGTATATTCTTAGAGCAGAGATTTTTTTACCATCGTATGCAAGCACAAGCGGAACAACAACAATCCCCATCTGTCTCTTCCCTAACTTTTTTCTCATCCTATTTATTTTTTCCGCATTCGGAAGCGTCTCCTCACTCACAACTATATAATCATACTCTTTCTCAAGCGTATCCCCGAAAACATCCTCTATCTTTATTGTTTTTATTTTTCTGTTTCTTTTTGCAAACCATCTTTCAACCTCTTTTTTTCTTTTTGAAAATGGGGTCGGGGGATAAATCTTATTTTTTCTCACAAACCCATCGCTCGTTATCCCGATAAATATTTTATCAAAAAGAAGGGCTCTTCTGAAAAGGGCCTCATGCCCTTTATGAAGAATGTTGAAGGTGCCACCGAGAACGCATGAAACCATGGGTAGGGTGGAGAAGAAGTGCTTAAAAAGTTTGGTTGGGAATGGAACGCATGAAAATAGTGTTCAAAAGTTTAAAGGAAGGAAAAATAAAGCTCGTGCCGGATAGCGTTGAGGATTTGTGGCATTTGGAGCATATAATAAAAGAGGGGGATTTTGCTGAGGGGAGCACTTTCAGAAGCGTAAAGTTTGGGGAGAAAGAGGAAAGAAAACCGGTTTTTATAAGGGTGCAGGTGGAAAGGGTGGAGTTTGCGAAGCATGCAAACCGACTTAGAATAGGTGGAAAGATTGTGGAAGGAAAGCCTGAGGAGTTTGTCCAGCTTGGAAGGCATCATACTCTCGATGTTTCACCAAAAGAAGCAATAACAATAATAAAAGAGAGGTGGGGAAGGGCTGAGCTTGAAAGGATAGAGGATGCTGTAAGGGAAAGCGGAAGGGCCCTTGTTCGTGCAATTCTTATGGATAATGAAAAAGCGCTCGTGTATGAAATAAAGCCATATGGTTTTGAGGAGATTGCTGAAGTAAGAAGTGAGAGCAGCAAAAGGGGAGGGGTAGACAAAACGCAGGAGTTTTATAAGAAGCTTCTTCCTTTTGTCGATGGTCTGTGTATAGTTGCAGGGCCAGGTTTTGAGAAAAACAATTTTCAGAAGTTTTTGGAAAAGGAAAAGAAAAAGGTTTTTGTTGAGGATGTAAGCTATGCTGAGGAAAGCGGACTTAGAGAGCTTGTGGAGAAAGGAAGTATAGAGAGGATAATAGGCGAGACAAGGCTGGAGAAGGAAGCAAAGGTTATGGAGGAGCTTTTGAAGCATCTTGGGAGGGAGGATGGGCTTCTTGCTTATGGAAAAAAAGAGGTTGGAAATGCGCTAAGCATGGGTGGGATAAAAACCCTTGCTGTTCTTGATGAGTTGTTGAGAACGGATAAAGAGATCGAAAACATCGTTGATGAATCATACAAACAAAGGGCAGAGGTTGTTGTTTTTTCAAAAGAAAGTGAATGGGGGAAAAGGCTGAAAGGGCTGGCTGGGATTGCGGCTGTGTTGAGGTTTCCTATTTCTTAAACTCCTCCATTATTACAGGAAACTGGGCGAGTAATGCCTCAAGCTGTATCCTTTCATCCGCTCCCTCAACAAGCCTGAAATTGTACTCCCCTATTCTGTCTATAAGCTTAACCTTTGCTTTCTCAGGAATCTCCATCTCACTAACCGCCCTGTATATCTGGACGAGCACATCCTCTCCGCTGACCCCGTAGCTCACCATTATTTTTTCAAGATGCTCCCGGGCAGAGAGGAAGTCTCCTTTCAAAGCCTTCTCAACCATCTCCTTTATTTCTTTTGGGGCTGCGCGGGAAGAAACCTTGAAAACCAAACTCTCAGTAATATGCTTTGAATGGAACGCAGCTCCCTGCAAAATATTTATTGCCTTTCTCATGTCCCCCTCGCTTATGTAGTATATGGCCTCAAAAGCCTTATCATCTACTTTAAGGCTCTCCGCGTGCGCAATTTTATTTATCATCTTCTTCACATCCTCTTCTTTGAGCGGGAAAAACCTCAAAACAGCAGTCCTGCTCTGTATCGGTTCTATTATTTTAGAAGAATAGTTGCAGCTTAGGATGAATCTAGTCACATTAGAATAAAGCTCCATTGTTCTGCGGAGCGCCTGCTGGGCATCAGCTGTGAGCGCATCCGATTCATCCAAAAATATTATTTTGAAGGGTGACCCCCCAACGCTCAAACTCCTAGCAAAATCCTTTATTTTTCCCCTAACAACATCTATCCCCCTCTCATCGCTCGCATTCAACTCTGCAAAATTTGTTTTATAATTTTCTCCGAAAAGTTCATGCGCCAGCGCGAGCGCAACCGTTGTTTTTCCAACCCCTGGTGGGCCTGCGAAAAGAAGATGGGGCATGGATTTTTTTTCAACGAATGATTTCAGTAAAGGAAGGATATGCTCCTGCCCTATCACCTCATCGAGCTTTTTCGGTCTGTATTTCTCCACCCAAGGAAGAATGTCCATCCCAACACCCCAAGAGGATTCAGTAAAGAGAGTTTAAAAACTTTTTGTGAGAAATACCGCTTGTGATAGTATGGAAAGGGTAAAAACAGGAATCTCTGGATTGGATGAAATGTTAAATGGGGGAATACCAAAAAGAAGGCACGTTGCGCTCTTCGGTGGGCCGGGTACCGGAAAAACAAGCTTTGGGTTTGAGTATCTTTACAGGGGTGCAAAAAACGGCGAACCCGGCATATACATTACACTGGAGGAAACACCGGACGATATCATTGAAAATATGAAAAATACTTTTACAGAATTTAAGGATATCAATGCCTTAATAGATAAGAAACTTTTTGTGGAAAAGCCGGATGAGTTTACAATAGAAAAAATAGCGGAGATGCTGGAATCAAAAATTACAAACAACAATGTAAAAAGGGTTGTTATAGATTCAGCTACGATGATAAGGGCTGTTTTTGAAAAAGAAGGGGAGTACAGAAAAACTGTTTTTGAATTCTTTTCTCTCATAAGAAACCTTGACTGCACAGCCATGGTTACTGTGGAGGCAGAAACAGCGAGTAAAGAGGAGATGAAATATGGAATAGAGCATTATGTTCTTGATGGCATCATAAACCTTTATAGTTTGGACCGCGGGGATAGGAGGGTAAAGGCGATTGAGGTTTTCAAGATGAGGGGGACAGACCACTCAAAAGACCTTGTTCCGTTTAAGCTCACGCCGGATGGAATAAAAGTTTATATAGGAGAGAAGGTGTTCTGATGGAAACCCGGGAGTTCTGGATGGGCGTTGCTTTCTCCGCTTTTCTTGCTTTTTTCATCACCGGAGCAAAACTGTTTAACCTAGGTATAAATGCTTTTCCTTTTCTTTTAGCAATGGGTCTCCTTGGATTTGTTTTTTATCACAAAACAAAAAAACATGGAATAGGGTTAGGATATTTTGAGGTTGTGTGCCTAATTGGGGTTGTTGGCGCTTTTTTGGTTGAAAGGAACGGGTTTGTGGTTGCAGCCGGTTTTATGTTTCTGTCAACACCGCTTTTCTTTTTAGCAAAAGAAAGAATAAAAAAGTGAAATTATGTATCCGCACAATTCTATTGAGAATGGGGTGCTGCAATTTTGGGAAAAGGAAAAAATTTATGAGAAGGCTAAGAAGAAGAACAGGAAGGGGAAAAGGTTCTATTTTGTTGATGGCCCACCATACGCAACTGGCCAGATCCACCCCGGAACCGCATGGAACAAAGCCATAAAGGATGCGATGTGCCGGTATTACAGGATGAACGGATATAATGTGCGCGCCCAAGCCGGGTATGACACGCATGGATTGCCAATAGAGGTAAAGGTTGAGAAAGAGCTTGAAATAAAAAAGAAGAATGAGATAGAAGAAAAATTTGGGATAGAGAAGTTTATCAGCGAATGCAAAAATTTTGCGGATAAGTACATAGAGGTCATGACGGGGCAGTTCAAGAGTGTTGGGGTGTGGATGGACTGGGACAACCCATACATCACTTATAAAGATGGGTATATTGAAAAAAGCTGGGAGACCCTTAAAATGGCTTATGATAAAGGGCTCATGCATCAGGGGGAGTATGTCCTCCCGTACTGCTACAGGTGCGAAACAACCCTTGCGAACTATGAATTGGAGTATGATGAGGAAAGCGACCCGAGCATTTTTGTTAAATTCAAAGTAAAGGGAAAAAGTGATGAGTTTCTGTTAGTATGGACAACAACCCCATGGACCCTTGTTTCAAACATGGCATGCATGGTCCATCCGGATTATGATTATGTAAAAGTAATGTTTGGGGAGGAGGCATACATTTTTGCAAAAGGAAGGATGCACGAGGTTGAGAGGGTTGTTGGAAAGAGCGGGATAATTATTGAGGAGATGAAGGGGAAGGATCTTGAAGGGCTTGAGTACGACCATCCTTTCCAAAATAAGATAAAGAAGGAATACAGAAGAAGGGTTGTGCTCAGTGATAGGTACGTGACTCTTGAGGAAGGAACAGGAATAGTCCACACCGCCCCTGGTCATGGACCTGAGGATTTTGCAGTTGGAAAAGAGTACGGAATAGAGATATTCAGCCCGGTGGATGGTGAAGGGAGGTATACAGATGAAGCAGGCGAGTTTGCAGGCATGAATGTTCGTGAGGCAAACCCAAAAATAATCGAGGTTTTAAAGGAGAGCGGGGCGTTAGTTCATGAGGAAAGGGTGAGGCACAGATATCCGCATTGCTGGAGGTGTAAAACACCCCTTATTTTCATAGCAACAACCCAGTGGTTCATAGATATTTCAAAGCTTAAAAATGAGATGCTCGCAGAAGCGAAAAAAATAAATTGGGTTCCTGAATTTGGAAAAGAAAGGTTTTTGCAGTTTGTTGAGAATGCCCCTGACTGGTGCATCTCAAGGCAGAGGTATTGGGGCATTCCTCTTCCGATATGGAGATGCGAAAAATGCGGAGAAACTAAAGTTGTTGGAAAAAGAAAAGAGCTTCCTGAAAAAGTAAAGGAGCTCCACAGACCCTATGTGGATAAAGTAAAGTTTAGGTGCAAATGTGGCGGGGAGATGAAAAGGGTCCCTGATGTTCTTGATGTGTGGTTTGATTCTGGGAACGCGATGTGGGCAGAGCTTACGGATGAGGAAGCAAAATACTGGGGTGAGATTTCTGATTTGATAATAGAAGGACATGATCAGATAAGGGGGTGGTTCTACTCTTTACTCGGCTCCGGTATAGTAAGGTACGGAAAGTCCCCTTACAGAAACCTCATGATGCATGGGTTTTTTGTAGATGAGAAAGGAGAAAAGATGAGCAAGAGCCTGGGAAATTTTGTTCCAATAGAAGAGATCCTCCAAAGATACGGTGCTGATGCATTTAGGCTATGGGGGTTGAGCAACCCTGTGTATGAAGATTTAAAATTCATGTGGGATGGGATGAAAGAGGCAAGCGATGTTTTGAATATAGTCTACAACCTGGAGCTGTTTTTGGAAAGAAATTATAACGAGAAAAAAGTGGGAAAAAAAGCAAAACCCGCGGTTGAGGATAGATGGTTGATTTCTAGAATGAACTCCGTTTTGAAAGAGTATAATGACGCGTTTGTTAGCATGGAACCGCACAGAGGGGTTAAGGCATTGAAAAATTTCATAGTTGAGGATTTCAGCAGGTTTTACATGAAGCTTGCAAAGGATAGGGTCGCGGATGGAGACTCCTCAGCTATGGAAACAATATACGATGCGCTTTTGTTCTCAATAAAACTCCTCGCGCCCATCTCTCCTTTCATCTCTGAATATATATACCAAAGGTTTTACAGAAAATATGAGAAAGAGGAGAGCGTACACTTCCTTAGAATAGGAAAAGAAGATAAGAGAAAGATTGATGATAAACTAGAAGAGGAGATGGAAATTGCAAGGAAGATAATCGCATCCGGGCTTATGGTGCGCCAGAATACTGGCGTGAAGCTTAGATGGCCGCTTAGGAAGGCAGTTTTTGAAGCGAAGGATGAAAAAATTGCGGGCAAGATAAAAAGCACAAAAAACATAATCGCGAAAATGCTTAACGTAAAGGAGTTTATTGTTGGAAAAGGACAGGAAGGTCTTGTTTCCGGTGAATGCGAGTATGGAAAGATATACATAGATAAAGAGGTAAGCGAGGAGCTTTATGAGGAAGCAATAGTTAAAGAGGTTTTAAGGCGAATTCAGCAGATGAGGAAAGAAATGGGGCTTGTTGAAAGGGATAGGATTGAGGTATTTATGGATGGGGAGAGTGAGATTGTTTCAATAACGAGCAAAAATTCTGACGAGATAAAGAAAAGGACGAGGGCTGAGAGGATTGAGTTTGGGCCTTTTAAAGAAGAGGGGAAGGAATGGGATATAGACGGGAAAAAGGTCGAGATTTTTATTAAAAAACTATAAACTCGTTGTTTTTGTATTTTGTTCTTATCTCCATATTCGTCCAACACTCCTTGCATATAGATATTTTAAGAATTTCTCTTTTGCTTATTCTCTTCTGGGATTTTAGACATTTCAAGCAAACATATTTTCCACAGTAGTTGCACTGCACAGGTTTTGCGGTCCTTGCCCCGCATCTTTCGCAAACAACAATCGGCATAAAGAATCACCATTATGGAATGTAGTTTTATACTCGTAGTGTTTAAAAAAGTTGCCAATGGCAAAATTAACTCATGAAATTTAAGGGAAAGATTAGTGAATTGCTGAAAAAACTTGGAATGAACAGGGAAGAGGTGGTTGTTAAAGTGAATGGAAAAATTGCACCTGAGGTTGCGGAGCTTGAAGGGGATGAAGAGGTTGAGGTAGTGAGGGTTGTTGCTGATGTTTAATGTAAAATGCTCTTCTTGTAATAGGCCGGGTGCTGTCTATCTTCCTTACATGAAAAAAGTCCTGTGCGAAAGCCATTTTTTGAGTTTTTTTGAAAAGCGTGTTTTCAGAACAATCAGGGAATTTAAGATGATTAGGAAGGGTGAAAGGATCGCGATTGGGTATTCTGGGGGTAAGGACAGCACAGTTCTCCTGCATGTTCTTTCAAAACTAAGAAAAAAACACCCATTTGAACTTGTTGCAATAACCGTAGACATCGGAATCCCGGGGTACGGCGATGAATTGGTTAGAACTGCAAAGAAAGAGTGCAAAAAACTCAATGTTGAGCATAGAATTGTTTCTTTCAAAAAAGAGCTTGGGTTTACCACTTTTGATATATACAAAACCGGAAAAAGCCCATGCAGCTATTGTGGTGTTTTCAGAAGAAGATTGCTGAATGTTGCCGCACGGGAGTGTGGAGCCGATAAACTCGCTATTGCGCATACTTTAGATGATGTTGCACAGACTGTTTTGATGAACATAATGAGGAATGAGCCGCTCAGGTTGATCCGGCTTGTCGAGCCAATCATAGATGAGGAAGCATTTGTTCCAAGAATAAAACCACTTTTAAGAACACCTGAGAAGGAGGTTGTGCAGTACGCGCTGATTAAAGATCTTCCTTTTCAGACGAAAGGATGCCCTGGGATGAGGGTTGCTTTTAGGCATGAGATAAGGAAAATGCTTAATGTCCTTGAGGAGAAGCATCCTGGGACAAAGTTCAGAATCCTGAATAGTTTTTTGAGCATTGAAAAATTGATGAGGAAGGGATTGGGAAAAGAAAAACTATGCATTGAGAAATGCGAGATATGCGGGGAGCCTAGCTCTGAGAATGTTTGCGTGTTTTGCAAAAAGATAAGGGAAATAAAAGGGAATTGAGATACTAGTCTCTTCTTCCATAAAGGCCAAAGCCATAGCGGTGGTCGGTAATGCCTGCATTCCTCAGCCCACCTCCCAAACTTCCGCCTCCCGTTATTTGACCTCCAGGACCAAAGGAGAGAAACAGTGAAATCCACTTATCCCCATCACGCACTGGATACCCTCCCTGCATGCCCACAACAAAAGGCACACCGTGCAGAGTGTACGCCAATGCTATTGCGCCGTCAATTCCAGAAAAGGCAACTGAACGGTTTGCTATACCCCACTTTGCATCGAGCCCTATCACGACTGGTGAATACAGTCCGCCGATTCCCAAGCCGGTAACCATAGTTGTAGGAGGCCTTATGTAAATGTCGTTTTCACTCCCTATTTCTTTAAGAGACGGGTCATATATCACTCTTGTTCCGTAGATTGAGTAAAGCACATCGTTGACACCAACAGAAAGCCCAACGAAATTGTTCATTGAAAGCAGATATGCAAGGTCAAGAGACCATCCTCTGTTCTCGAAAACAAGCGTAGTCGTATCAGCCCAGTCCAACACATATCCTTTCTCAAATTTGTAAGCATTGAGCCTTGCTCCTAAAGCATTTGTTCCCTCTAAAACACCAAGATGCCAAGGAACCTGGAGTGCCAAACCAACATAGGGTGTTCCTCTTGAAACAAAGCTAGTTCCGATAACGCTTGTCTCGCCTTTTCCGCCAATATTCCCGTAAAGCCATGGTACGACAAGTCCAAAAGAAACTGCTGCATCTAAATTCGCTGTTGCGTTTGGAACAAAATCGATCTCTCTTATCGCTCGAATAGAATTGGAGTATAGGCCCACAAAGAATTCCCTCAGGTCGGCCGGGTCTAAACTTCCACCATTAACTGCACGTAATGTCCTTATAAGCTGATGCCATTGTTCTGGATTCTGAATGTTAAACAATACTGCAATCGCTGCAAGATCCTGTGGAGTAACACTCGATGGAGAACCAAAGGCAGAGTAAGGAATAAACGCACTTGAAGGTGCGACAACACCTTTCTTAATCACACCCGAAGAACCTTCTGGTATTGGTTTAAACTCCGATTTAGAAACCCTAAGTGTAAACTGCAGATCCTTTGCTTTTGATGTATCTAAGTAAAACGAACCTTTCTCTCTATAAATTTCGATCATTTCATAAGAATAAAACTCTCTTCCATCAATTACTCTCTGGGCAATTCCTCTCTTTTCAATAACTACAGTATCTCCCGGTAAACCGCTCACCCTTAGATAAAGGCCTTTTTCGTCATACATTTCTATAACATTTCCTCTATCCACTATCCTCTCAACTCTAGTAAGAGGTGGTTTACCCAGTCCTTCAAAAAGAACCGTTAAATAACGGGAAGATGGCGCAACCACAACATAATTTCTGCCTTCTCGACCAATTATTGTAATGCCTCTCCCAAGTTTTGTTGAGGTATCAACTCGCATTGTGTCCAGCGTTGGTCTAGAAAATGTATGCTTTTCAAAAGGCACAGGTTCGCTTGTGCTCCCCGTTCCTGAAGCATTCGGCACATACCTATCATTATACTCTGTTCCGCCCTTATACTCGGCAGAATTACCAGGCGGCAGCTCAACACGATAGATTGGATGCTTTCCTCCGCAACCGGTTAAACCAAACAATAGAAGAACCAATGGCTCAGATGGATTTATACGTTTGCTTATGGACTTAAATAGAGGAACCAATAGCTTAAATGGATTTGTTCGTTTTGGTTTTTCAGCATGCGAAATTCCAACCTCATTCGCTTTGAGTTTCATATTCCCACCTTCTCCAATCTATGATAACATTTTATATGGGTAAGTATTTAAAAACCTTTTGTTTTTTCCATAAATTAACACACCGTTGAAGCCGTCAATATTTTTAATTGCTTTCTTTTCTAGAAAAAGCATGGAAATTTTTTTCGTTGGGGTTGGCGGAGGAAGGGTAAATTTAATAAGGCAGATAAAGGGGTATGGAACTGGTGGTTTTGCAATTCTAGGAAGCAAAAGAGTATATGTTGACCCGGGACCAGGAGCAGTTGTGAAAATGAATGGTTTTGGAATCTATCCAACAAGCATCCATGCGCTTATCGCAACGCACAATCATATAGATCATGTAAGCGATGCGAACGTCATTGTTGAAGGGATGAGCAGTTATGGGAATGTGAAGAAAGGGATTGTTATCGGAAGCAATAGCGTGATAAATGGGGATGAGAATGGAGATAGAGGAATAACAAAATACCATCAGAATTTAGTTAAGGAAATTCATGTAGCTGAATGGGGGAAAAAAGAAAGTTTTGATGGGTTTGAGATAGAGTATGTTAAAGCTGTGCATGATGAAAAAACAACCTTCGGGTTTAAGCTTAAAATGGATGGGAAAACAATAGGGTATACGAGTGATGGAAACTATTATGAAGGAATAGGAAAAAACTATTCTGGATGCGATGTTCTTATAATAAACACAATAAAACCTACAAAAGATAAATACCCTAAGCATTTTTCTGCATTGGTTGATGGGGTTGAGATTCTAAAAGAAGCAAAACCAAAACTTTGCATTCTCTATCATTATGGGATGAGGATGATAAAGGCAGGGCCTGCATATGTTGCGAGCGAGGTTGAGAAAAAAACAGGCGTGAAAACTATAAGCGTAAAGGATGGAACGAGAATAGGCTCTCTTTTTATATGAGCCCAGCAAGTTTTTTCAGCTCTCTTATCTGCTCCTTTGTTTGTTTATACCCCTCTAGGATTAGTTCTGGGGCTTTTGTGGGGTTAAAAAGAGGAACATTCGGAACCCTGATGGTAAACATCACTACATTTCCATGCATGCATAGTGCATTCCCCCTCTCCGCTATCTCCTCCATCATGGAGTTTATGTTGTTTTTTGCTGTTGAAAAAAGATTGTTTCTCGGATGTAGAAGGTATAAAGATTGAATGAATGCATCTGCTGTATTTTTGATGAACCGAATAATTTTTGATCTTGGGTTTGAGTATTGGAGTTTGTTAAGCAGCCCCCTAAGCCGGCTTTCTCTTTTCTCTATCTCCAAATTTATGGCATAGATTATATCGCTTTCTTTTCTGTACCTTGGAGTAGAAAGGGCAACGAGAAGAGGGAGGTTTGCTTTTGTTCCGCCATCACTGAGCAATCCCTTTCCCTTTAATTCATATTTGCAAACAACCCCCGGTGGTCCCGGCTCTGCCAAAACCTTTTTTCTCAACGGTATTCTTTGTTCATAAGGCGGCACGGACTCGATTATGGAAAGTTTTGCATTCGAGACAACTCCGGAAGTAAAGAAGCCAGGAATAGAACAGGATGCCTGAACGATCTTCCCTATACTTAAATTTTTTCCATACCTCCATTCATCAACTTTTTGAAGCGGGACATCCACAAAAGGTTTTGGCCCAAAAACAGCTAAGAATGTGCAATCCTTCCTTTGAACATCCCTCAACTCTGTGGTAATCGTAGTTCTTAGCTCTGAAAGGTTTTTCACATTTTTCTTTTTCATTATGCTATCTATTCTCCAACGGATCAGCCTTCCATTAAACGGATTGTATACTAACGGAAATGGAAAGTTGTAGAAGAAAACAAGGTAGGCTGGATGGATGGAGAATTTTTCATACGCTTCTTTTGGAGTCATCTTTCCCATAGCGATCAATGAGCAGACAACAGCCGCAACCGCACCTGCGCTCGTCCCATAAAAAAATAGATGCGTGTTTTTTGGAAGAAGGCCCTCTTCCATAAGAGCAACAAAAGCTCCAAGATGGGCATACCCTTTCATTCCCCCTCCTTCAAAAACAATGTGAACCTTTCCGTTTTTTACAAAAGAATCATAATCAAAGCATAGCCCTGTTGGCTTCTGCACCTTTGGGTCTTTTTTCATTTCTTCCTGATTTTTCTCAAAATATTTTGTAAAAATTTCAACCAGATTTTTTCTATTCCCTTTCACCGGTCGCAGGGAAAGAATTTCATAAAGCTCAATTTTGCTTACCCTCCTCATGTTTTTTATTATGTAGAGAAATGTTTTTAATACTAAACCATAAAAATAAACAAATAAAAAGTTGGGGGAAGGTTTATAAATAATTTGTGGGTAAATAATGAATGGTGGGAAAATGCCGCAAGATATCTTTAAAATGCCGGAACCTAGCATAACGATAACAGGAGTAACTCCAAGCCCTGGATATACTATAAAAAAAGACAAGGACGGAAATAGTATTGTCAGTATCACTGGAATTGGCAGTGTTGTAGTACCCAAAGGTTATTCTTTCGAAGGATTTACATATAATAAAGATAACGGAACGCTTACTGTGTTGATTGGTACTGGTAATACTACAATTTATTACGAAAATAAACTTGGGCCAGGAACAATGTATCTATTCCCAACGGCAGCAGTAACTTACGCGCTTGGTGGAAAGACTACCATAATAAACGCTACAGTCCCAGCACAGATAGAATTTCATCTGCCTGAAAAAAAATAATAAAAGAAATGGCAAGGAACAACATTTTTATTCTTTTCTTACCATAAATTAAAACATGAAAAAACTGCTCTGTCTGCTAAGTTGCTTGTATGGAGTATCAATATCCCCTTTGCCAAATTCACAAAGTGTGGTCACCTATTACTTGTCAAAAGCCGATACTACATCTGAAATTCAAAGAAAAGTATTTCAGTCTTATAAAGATATAATAGAACGAATTGGGAATGAACCAAATCTGTTTTGTTTTGATACTGACTCTGAAAAGATTAAAGCATTTTCGAGGAAATACGGATTTGATGGTGTGGCCAGTAAAGAATCCTTAAAAAAACTTTATGAAAGAATAAGAAAAGATTATCTTATTTCAGATCTTCCTCTGCCGGAGTACACTACCTTTTCCGAGCTACTCAATTTAATAGCATTGGATTGTAAGAGTATGGTTAGGTTGATTAAACCTATACTCGATATGTATGGGATTCAGACAAGGATTTTAATGGCTTATCCATATTATAAACTAGAAGATGGGGGGTATGTTATAATACCATCAGGTCACGTTTTTCTTTTGGTAAAATCAAGTGACGGGATTGTTTGTATAGATCAGTATGGAGTAAATGAACCAAACGAACTGCTAAAAGAATTACAGAAAACATCTCAACTAACAGCTGCTAGGTATCTCTACCCAGGAGCAGAATCAGGGATAATAATTGTTACAGAAATCACCAACCCAGATAATGCACCTAGGGCTTTCTTTGATAATAGTGAAGGTCTCGATGAACTGCGATGGGTAGAAAAACGAATACAGAGGTTTAATAATTGGGAGGAATGTTTAGAAAGAGAAGGCGGATTTTTTATATTACCAAGTCTAAATAAAATTCAAAACTAACACTCCAAAAAATACTTAAACATTCACACAGAAATTTTTTCATGTTCATTCCTGAAAAAAATTCTCATAAAGGAGAAAATGGAAAACTCCTAATAATTGCCGGATCAAAACAATACCATGGCTCTGCTGTTCTGGCGATCCAAGCTGCAAAAAGGTTTGTGGATTTGGTTTATTTCTATCCGGGGGAAAACGACTGCTATCTAATAAACGCTGTGAAAAACATTCCTGAGGTTATTGTTGTTTATGATTTGAAGATCTTGGAAAAATGCGATGCTGTTCTTTTTGGGCCTGGCTTGGGGGATGCAAAAGTAGATGGTAAAGAGATTTTTGAGAAAGCGAAAAAAATAATTGTGGATGGAGATGGGTTCAGAAAAATAAGAAAAGAAATGCTGAATGAAAAATTTTTACTCACTCCGCATGAAGGGGAGTTTGAGTATTTTTTTGGAGAGAAGGGGAGGAAAGAGAATGTGAAGGGGATGGCAAAAAAATATGGATGCGTAATTCTGAAAAAAGGGCCTGTTGATTTTGTTAGTGATGGAAAAAAAGTTTATGAAATAAAGGGAGGGAATGCTGGACTAACGAAAGGTGGAACTGGTGATGTTTTAGCAGGTTTTGTTTCTGCGCTTGCAACAAAAAACTCTTTACTAGAAAGCGCTTTGATTGGAGCAAAGGTTCTGAAAAAAGCTGGGGAGCTTGCTTTCAAAAAATATGGGTACTGGTACTCTGCTGGGGATGTGATAGAGTACTTGCCCGAGGGTTTAAAAACATTTACCAACATAAAGTAAAACATGAAAAAGCTGGCTGTGGTTTTTGCAACAACATGCGCCCTTCTTTTTGCCCAGCCGAAAACCCAAAAAGATTTTGAAAGGTATTTTTTACCTACAACCGGGGACACGATAACAATACATAAAATAGATAGCATGAGAATTTTTCTAAAAAATAATGGGTGGGATGGAAAAACTTTTGAAAGCTGGTTAAGAACAGTAAATGAAATTGCAAAATTATTCCCTTATAATTATGATACTCCCGACGCACACATAACATGGGAAGATGCAGTTGAGTATGGTGGTTTGTGCGTAAATTTTTCTGTGTTTAATGCAACAGCAGCAGAAGCCGGTAAAGTTGAGTATGTAATGGCTGTAATTAGAGGCGCGTACGTTGATCTTGATAGGAAAGGTAATGTAATGGGTCTACGCCCAGCCCTAACTGGAGAAGGCCATATGATTTGTTTTGTTTTAGGAAATGACGAAAATATTTATGCAGGTTCAAGAGGATTAAAAGAAGTAAAAGGCGATACTGTTGATGGGCTTAGAATTTGGGATTATTCTGAGGGAACAAAAAATGCAGTTATATATCCACTTCTCAAAAGCTGGCCAGAGGGAGTTGGGCATGGGACAAACGTTCTTGCTAGTTATTTTAAATGGGCACTCGAAAATAACCAAATTGTTAAAATAAACACAGACAATCTTAATAAAAATGCCTGGAGAAAGACCTGGCTGATTACACTAGAATATTTAAAAAGAGGATATATTATAATATTTACGAGAGGTGAAGATATATGGTAAACGGGGTTGAAATCAGAACTGAAGGAAATAAAATGTATATAACTGTAGGCTCAATTGATATGGGGACGATAACAATTTCAGGAATCGAATTTTTAGCTGACTTCGTTCCTCCCCTGACTCCCGGACTAGCAACAAAATGGGCGAGGATGGAAGAAAAAATGCGAGAATATCCTGAAGAAGGAAAAAATTTAGCTGAAGAAATAGCTGAAAAAACAGGGATTAATCCTGAGAAAAAAGAGAATATACTATTTAAACTATGGGGGTCGTATAGAGAAGAAGGAACATTCAGCGGTGAAAAGGATATTTGGATAATTTTATATAAAATAAAAAAAGAAGAAGATAAAAAAGAAAAATTATTTATCCTTATATTAACACCTGAACTTAGATATGCAGCAACAGAAATAAGACCTTCATCAATAGAATCGCCCAAACCTGCTCCTGTAGCAATGGAGAATAATGGATTAAATGCAAGATATACGCCACCACCGTATCTATCTATGGATCTTTTTGAGGAGATTATAGTAAAAATAAAGGGATTAACACCGCCAGAAACTAAGCCGCAAAAAACTTCTAGATAGGATTAGTATTTCATTTCGCAAAAACCTTTCACATCTCCATCTAAATTAAATACTACAACATACATCTTTTTATTTCTTCCATCATAGTAAAGAGCCGCACTCTCGGAATCAAACGGAACCTCCGCCTTTCCTCTTTCTTCTCCTAAAATTATACACCCACCATTTTCTTTTATAACTATAAAACTCTCAAAGTTATGGCTGGCAAAAACCTTGAACTTTCCTTCAATGTTCACACTGTCCTTTTGTTTAAGTTGATTGTCTTCATAAAGATAGAGCACTAACCTATCCTTTTTTACTCCGAGCAAGAACCTGCCGGATATGAATAATTCATCGAAGTCCATCTCAAATCTGTTTGCGCAACCTACAAGATTGCCATCTATTCTGTAGAAATCAACTAGTTTTTTTCCGTCTTTTTCAGAGATTGAAATAAAATAGGTTTGGCCGTTAAACATGTCTTCTAGTAGGCCTTTTTTTGTGTTTGGACCGCAAGATAAAGCAACAACAGGATCGCCCAATAGAACCCCGGGCATATCAGTAGGATATATCTTAACTATATCCCTGTCCGCATAAAGAGAATACGTTCTCCCCCAAAAAACCTGCCCATCTGAAACAGGAGCAGAGCTAAGCATTGAACAAGACCTAACACCCATAATCTCGAGTTGGAAAAGAGCGGATTGTTGCAAAGGTTCTCTAAGGGTCTCACGGAAAAAGAATGGTGCGCAACCAAAAAAAGTTGCAAGCATAGAAGAAACCAAGACCCTGCCGACTTTCATAGTTTTATTTTATGTTAGCAAATGATTAAAAATATGGCGGTTTTGATGCCAACAAAACCAATTTTAACCTTCCTATCCATTATTTTTCCGTGATGTTATGTTGAGCGAAGAAGAACTCTCAAACTATAGAGAAGCAGGAAAAATAACTGCAAAAGTCCTTAAGGAAGCAGAAAAGCTTGTTATACCCGGAGAGAGCTTGTTGGATATAGCAGAAACAGTTGAAAAAATGGTGGCGAATGAAGGGGCAAAGCTTGCATTTCCGCTTAACATAGGTATAAACAGCATAGCAGCCCACTACACACCGGGTATGGATGAAAAGGAAACCATTCCTGATGAAGGGGTTGTTAAGATAGACCTAGGTGTGCGGGTTAATGATTGCATAGGGGATTCTGCAATAACAATAGACCTTTCAGGAAAGAATGAAAACCTTCTTGAGGCGAGCAAAAAAGCTCTTGAAAAGGCAATCGAAGGAGTGAAGCCGGGTGCAAAGGTTGGGGAGATTGGAGGGATTATAGAGAGTGTGATAAAGGAGCATGGGTTTAAGCCGATTGCAAACCTTACGGGGCATAAAATAGAAAAGGGGCTTCTTCATGCAGGGGTAGAAATTCCGAATGTAAAAACCCCAGACCCTTATGAATTCAAGGAAGGGGATGTTTTTGCAATAGAGCCGTTTGCAACAAACGGGAAGGGATATGTGAATGATACGGATGAGGTGAGAATTTTTAGTTTGCACGCGCCCGGAAATGTCCGCATGAGGCAAGGAAGAAAGGTTCTGATCTACATATTGGACAATTATGGATTGCTTCCGTTTGCAGAGAGATGGCTTCACAAAGAATTCAAGTCAAAGCTAATAGTTAATGCAACATTAAGGGAAATGGTTGAAAAGGGAATGCTCAGAACATATCCTGTTCTAAAAGAGGCAGGAGAAGGGATCGTTGCCCAGTTTGAACACACTGTCCTTGTGAATAAGGATGGGTGTGAAGTGCTAACCAAATGATTTTAAAACCTTCCAAATAGAAAGAAAAGCATGGAGAAAGGCGTAGTAATACATGTTTACGGCAGGGTCCAAAGAGTAGGGTATAGAGATGTTGTTGCTGAGATTGGAAGAAAGCTCGGCTTGCGGGGATGCGTTAGAAACTTAGAGGATGAGGTTTCTGTTGAGATAATAGCTGAAGGTGAGGAGAAACAGTTAAAGAAATTTATAAAACTAATAAACATAAAGGACTATCCTATAGAAGTTGAAAAAATAGAAGTAAAAGAAAAAAAGCCTACTCGAAAGTTTAAGTACTTCAAAATAATAAGAAGAAAACCAATAGAAGAGTTAGGAGAAAGAATGGATGTGGCCGGAAATCTTTTGTATAGTATGAACAAAAAATTAGGGGGTATGGATAAGAAGCTGGATAGTATGAACGGGAAGTTGGATAGTATGAATGATAAATTGGATAATTTTCATAGAGATACTATAGATAGATTTGATAGGATGGAGAAAAGGTATGGAACGATATCTGAGACACTGAAAGAAATTGCGAATGCTCTTAATGCGCTAGCCGGGATAAAAAAATCAGCCGAATAGCCCTCCCTTCCTCTTGTACTCCTTAAAAATTTCCTCTTCTGTCCTTCTGTTTATCCTTCCCTGCCTATGGCTCAGCAGGCCACCACCAAAGCTCTTTGGAATGTGGAGAATTTCATGAATTATTGTTTTTATTTTGTTTTTTTCGCTCAAAGAATCAAAATTCTCGCTTAAAAACTCTATGACATAAAAAGGTGCGGAAAGATCTAGGGCAACCTGCCATACTTTCGGGAATGGCCATATTCTCGCATACGCTCTGGATTTCGCCCCTTTGCTTCTGATGCAGATTATTCTCGGAGGAATGAGATACCTCCATTCCATAACATCTAGGACATCATCAAGCATTTCTTGAATATCCTTCGCAATCTCGTATTTTACCGCCATCAAATAGAATTGGGGAAAAATATTTAAATAAAGCCTAGTTTGGCAATTGCCGAAATATTAATCGGCAAATTTATAAATGTTTTTAGAATAACACGAAAAGAAACAAATAGAGGTGAGAGATATGTCTATGCACCCAGGACCGAAATATGTTTGTGATGCGCTTAACGCAAGAGTGCCAAATGACGCGATAGCGAGAATTTACTATGCAAGAGCAAGATGGGGAGATGACGTAGCCCGCAAAATAGCTGAAAGGAATATCCAAAAGTTCGGGAATCATAAGCCAAACCCAGATAACTTTGGTACAATAGCACAGCGAAACGGTCCGTACGAGAGGCCATAAAGTTTCTTATTTTCCAATCCCAAAAGAAACCTTTTTATTCTTTTTCTATGCTAATGTTCCAAATATGAAAAATATATTTCAAAAATGGAACAGAATACTCCCCTACCTTCTCGAACACCCATACAAAGAAATCCACTTGAGAGAGCTTGCAAGAAAAACCGGCACGAGTTGCTCAACATGTTATAGAGCAGTTAAAGAACTTGTGGGGTATGGGTTGGCTGAACGGAACAAATCTTATGGAAGGGTTTTTGTTAAGCTAGTACTGTCTCCCGCAGTCAAAAAACTTAAGATTGCATATTCAACCCATATCATAGAAAAGAGCGGTATGGTTGAGCATATATCACAAAATAGTTTTGGACTGCAAAGCCTGGTCGTGTATGGGAGCATCGCAAGGGGGGAAGATGATGAAAACAGCGACTGCGATATTCTCGTTATTGCATCCAAGTGCAATGCTAACAGTATGACGCTTTCAAAAATGCTAAAACGCGAAGTAAGTCTAAAATGCTTCACTCTCGAGGGATGGAAAAAAGTTGCGGAAAAAAATAGGGCATTCTATCTCGAGGTTATTACAAACTCAATAGTTTTAAAAGGAAACCTACCTATAGTTGAGTATGTTTGAAGAATTGGAGAGATGTTTTGAAGAGAGAAAGCTAAGAAAAACAAGGCCTGATTTTATAAAATCTAAAAAGTCTATTGAATCCGCTCGCGCATGTCTTGAAGAAGCAGAGCTCGATTTAAAAAGCGGGGCTTTAAGGTCTGCGGATATGTGGATGAAAAATATGCGAAAAAAGGAAAATTTCCATTCCACCTTATAAATGCTATCGAAGCATTCAAAGAGGAAAGGCACGGCGCGCTTTATGGTTTTGAAAGTGATGATGTTAGTGAAAAGGAGATCAAGGAAGCAGTTGGCATAGCCAAAGAGATCATAAGCGTATGCGAAGGGCTTATAAAAGAGTGATTTTCCAATCCCAAAAGAAACCTTTTTATTTTATTTCTCCAATAAATCGCTATGCCAAGAAAGTTCATCGTAATTGTCGGCTCAATAATGTCGGGGCTTGGAAAGGGGATGGTTACCTCCAGCATAGCAAAACTTCTCCAAAGCAGGGGTTATTCTGTAATCCCAATAAAATTTGATGGATATCTGAATGTGGACTGCGGAACGATGAACCCGTTCAGGCACGGTGAGGTTTTCGTTTTAGATGATGGAACAGAAGTGGATTTGGATTTTGGAACATACGAGCGTTTTCTCAACATTTCCATTCCTGGAAAATGCAGCATAACTGGTGGAAAGCTGTTTAGGTTGATTATAGAGAAAGAGAGGAGAGGGGATTATTTAGGAAGGGATGTTCAGTTTGTCCCGCATCTAACAGATGAGATAAAGAAATGGGTTAAGGAAGTTTATGATGAAAGCAAGGCTGATGTTGTTGCCATAGAGGTTGGCGGAACAGTCGGCGATTTGGAGAATGGGTATTTTCTTGAGGCGATGAGGCAGCTGAGTTTGGAGGAGCAGGTATTTTTTATTCAATTAACCTATGTCCCAAGCATTTCTCCAGGTGAACAAAAAACAAAACCCACTCAGCATGCAACAAGACTTTTACAAAGCTTAGGAATACAGCCAAACATGATAATAGCAAGGGAAGAGGAGAAGCTGAAAAAAGAGGCAAAGGAAAAGATAAGTTTGTACTGCAATGTTCCAATAGAAAATGTGATAGATGACCCGTTTGTAGAAACACTTTATGAGCTTCCGCTTGTTTTTGAAAAGCAGGGGGTGTATGAGATAGTTGCGAAGTATTTTGGATTGAGGAAAGAGGGAAATTTAGAAAGCTGGGAGAGGTTAGTAGATGGAATAAAGAGTTCAACAAAAAAAGCAAGGGTTGCGATAGTTGGAAAATACACTGATGTAAAAGACGCGTATTTGAGCGTTAAGGAAGCATTGGTGCATGCAGGTGCATGGCTTAAGATAAAACCTGAGATAAAGTGGGTGGAATCAGGATGGATAGAGGAGGAGGGCGCAAAGAAGCATCTTTCTGATGTAGATGGTATTATTGTGCCCGGCGGGTTTGGAAAGAGAGGGATAGAAGGGAAAATATCTGCCATAAACTATGCAAGAACGAATAAAATACCTTATTTAGGGCTTTGTTTAGGAATGCAACTGATGGTTGTGGAATGGGCTAGGAATGTTTTAGGATGGAAGGATGCGAACTCCACTGAATTCGATAAGGAAACAAAGCATCCGGTAATAGACCTTCTACCTGAGCAGAGGCAGATTGCAAAGATGGGAGGAACGATGAGGCTAGGAGCGTATGAGATGAGAATAGAAAAAGGGACAAGGGCATGGGAAGCGTATGGAACTGAGATGGTGTACGAAAGGCATAGGCACAGGTATGAGGTAAATCCTGATTTTGTTGAGGAGCTTAGGAAAAGTGGTCTTATTGTTTCGGGCTGGCATAAAGATATTGTGGAGATGGTCGAATGGCCGGATAGTTTTGGAATAGCAACCCAAAGCCATCCAGAGCTTAAAAGCAGATTGGAGGCTCCAGCCCCGCTTTTTAAGATATTTTTAAAAGAAGCAGGAAAAAAATAATCATCTTTCTACTGGAATGCTGATCTTTTTTTCTGGCTCAGGTTTAAAGTTTGTAAATTCTGCATACGGTCTTGTTTTTAGTATTAGCAGGATTGTCTCTTTATCCTCTTTGCTAATTTTCCGATTTCCAAGAAGCTCCTCAAGTCTTGCGTCATTCCCGGTTTCATCAAAAACATTGATCGCATCTTTAACAAAACCCTTCCGCAGCATGATTTCTGCAACCTCATTCATGCCCCCAAAATCCGCTCCTCCGGGCCAACTCCGGAAATGAGCAACTGCCTTTAGGAGAGTGTCTCTTGCATTTCCATCTGCAAACCTAGTACTTTCAGCAATCCTTCTGCCCTGATGCAAAAATTTTACATAGTCGACCATAAAAGTGTATGTTCTAGGCAACAATTTAAAAACAATACTGCAAAAAATAAATTGTAATGCCGCAGTAGCTCAACCCGGGAGAGCACTCGGCTGAAGACCGAGGTGTTGCTGGTTCAAAGAGCCCTTTTCGCTTCGCAAAAAGCGCTTCAGCGGAAAAGGGTTTGAGAATCCGGCCTGCGGCATAAGCCTCGGGGGGTAATACCCCCCTGGCGCTTATTCCGCCTCGCCCCCCTTCGCTATTCTTAAACTCATTTGGGGATAACATCCCCAAAGCCCCTTTTCGCATTTCTAAACTTTCTTCCCTC
>JAWAFD010000003.1:77374-141489 GCA_038890745.1 Candidatus Anstonellales archaeon | reverse complement strand
GTACTTAAGCATTTCTAAAACCCCCTGCCTCTTCCACCCCCTATCTTATTAGGAGCAAGGAGGTTAGAAAAAGAAAGGGGGTAGTAGAGTAAGGGGGTCTGCGATAAGCAATAGTACCCCCTAGTCTTGCAAATATTAAAAAACCTAATCCTTCAAATACCCTTATGCCTCCCGAACTGATCATATCCGAAGTTATACTAAGGGGTTTTAAGTCATTCAAAAAGGCAGATATAAAGCTCCTGCCAGGAATAAATGTTCTTGCCGGTCCGAATGGTTCTGGTAAAAGTAATATCTGCGACGCAATAAGGTTTGCGCTTGGGGAAAAAAGCTTAAAGGGTCTGAGGGCGAAAAAGGTAAGCGATCTTATAAACCATGGCTCAAGGCTTGCGAGCGTTACTATCAATTTTAATGGAAAGGATGGGAAAAAAGCAGAGATAAAGAGAATGATAAGAAACGATGGAAAAATAAAATATGTGCTAAATGGGAAAAGGGTGCGCTTGCATGCGATAAGAGAATATTTGAGGGGGTACAACCTTGACCACTCCGGTAGAATAATAATAGCGCAGGGTGAGGTTGAGCGGATCTCTTCCTTGGGTGGAAAGGCAAGAAGACAGTACATAGATGAAATCGCCGGTATAGGTGAGTATGAAAGAAAAAAAGCAGAAGCGTTGAAAGAATTGGAGATTGTAGAGCAAAGGATAAGGGAAGCGAACCTCATATTAGGAGAAAAAATAAACTACTTAAAGGAGCTCGAGAACGAAAAGGCAAGGGCTGAGCTGTACAAAAAGAACAAAGAGCTTGCGACAAATGCAAGAGGAACGCTTGTCCTCATGGAAATTGAAAAAATAACCAAAGATATTGAAAGGCAAAAAAACAAGAAGCTCGCCTTAGAACAACAGAAGAAGCAGATAGAAGAAAGCATAGCAAAAATCGAAGAAGAGATAAAAAAAATATACGGAGAAAGGGAGCTTTTAACCAGAGAGCTTTCTGCAAAAAAGGAGAGAGAGCTTGCCTTTGAGAAGATTGAACATCTTAAGAGAGAAATAGCGGTTCTGGAAGAAAAAATCTCTTCTTCAAATAAAAACATTATAAGAAGCGCTGAAAACAAGAAGGAAATAAACGACCAGATTGAAAAGAGAAAAGAGAGAATAAAGGAGATGCAAAATGAAATACGCCACTGCAAAGCAGAGCTCCAAAAAATCGGCGCGGTTGGGGGTGTGGATGAAACTAGACTATTAGCTGTCGAGAAGGAATTGAGAGAAATTGAAAGGGAGATTGCGAAAACAAAGGAGGAGATTGCGAAAAAAGAAGCTCAGCTTGAGGGAAGAAAAACAATCCTTAAAGAAAAGACAGAATTACTTAAGGAACTAAAAAGAAAGAGTGTTGCGGGAAAGGACGAGCTTGCTGAGATAGAATCAGAGCTTATAAAAATAGACGAGGAGATCCGGAACACTTTTGTTGAGGAGAAGAGAATAAACGAACAGATCGCGGAGCTTGACAAGAAAATGTTAAAAGCAAGGGAAACGCTTGCGGTTAAGAGAGCAGGGGGTCCCCACAGGGCAAACCCAGCGCTTCTTTTTATAGAAGAGTTGAAAAAGTCCGGTGCGGTCAAAGGAATACATGGAAAGGTGCTTGACCTCATTTCTTTTGATGGGAAAATAGCAAGCGCGGTTGAGGCAGCAGGCGGAGGAAGGCTCCTTTACATTGTTGTTGAGGATATGGATGTTGCAAAGAAGGTAATAGAGAAGCTGAAAGCCGCGAATGCCGGAAGGGCAACATTCATTCCGCTAAAAGAGATAAAAACAAATGAGATAAAAGAAAAGGATGCAATAATAAATATGATTAGTTTTGATGAGAAATATAGAAAAGCGATGGAGTATGTTTTTGGAGAAACGGTACTCGTGAAAAATTTTGATGAAGCAAAAAAGCTTGTGGGAAAGAAAAGGGCGGTTACGCTTGATGGGGAGCTCTTTGAAATCTCCGGTGTTGTTTCTGGAGGAAGGGAGAGGGGAATAGTCGCCGCAAAAGCGATTGAGGAGCTTGAGAAAGAACTTAACGAGATAAGAGAGGAAAGGGAAAGGAGTTTGAAAATGCTCGTAGAACTGAGGGAGGAGCTTTCGAGGATAAGAGCGAGAAAATCTGCGCTGGAAGAAAGGAGGAGAATGCTTTCAGAAAGTGAAGAGCATGTAGACGAGAGAAGGGTAAAGGAGGTTGAAAGCGAGATTGCAGATTTGCAAAGAATAATCCATGAGGAAGAGGACGAGATCCCGAAGCTCTATGAAAAAATGTACGGGCTTGAAACATCTTTTGCCTCAAAAGAAAGGGAGCTTGAATCTGAGAAACAGATGATAAAAAAACAATTGGAGAGCGTAGAGCAGGAAAAGGTAAATCTTGCTTCAAAAAAATCATCGCTTGAGGCAAGGGTATCTGCTGATGAAGAGGAGATCGGAAGAATCAATAGCGAAATTTTGGAGCTTGAAGAAAAACTCAAAAGAATTGAAGAGGAGATGGAAAGAGAGAAGGAGAGTATAAAATCCATGGAATCCGAGTTGGAAAAGAAGAGAGAGGAACTAAAGAAGAGTGAAGAAGATTTTAGGAGACATGGTAAAAAAATAGATGACATAATGAAAAAATTCAATGAGATGGAGGAGAGGATTCAGAATCTGGGTGCAGAAAATAACAAAGCGAGAAACGAAATTTCCAAGATTGAGAAGGAGATGAGCAAGATAGAGGTTTTCATGGCTTCGCTCGGAACAAGGCTCGAGGACCTCAACGCAGAAAAAGCCAGGATAAGCGAATTCTCAAAAATAGAAGGAACTAGAGATGAGCTTGCATCCATGGTAGAGCAGGCGGAAAATGAGCTCAGAATACTCGCAGAATCAGGAGAGATAAACCTTGCCGCGCCCCAGCAGTATGAAAAACTGAACGCCGAGGTTGGAGAGGTTGCGGCAAAAATAGAAAAACTAAAACAAGAAAAAGAAGGTATAATATCAGTGATAAACGAGATAGACCTAAGAAAAAAGGAGGCATTTTTTGAATCCTATAATAAGGTGAATGAAAACTTCAAGATGCTATTTTCAAAGTTGGATATCGGAAAGGGCCATCTCTATCTTGACAAACCCGAGGATCCATTCAACAGCGGGTTATACATAAAGGTTGTGGTCAATGATAGGGAGCTCTCACTCAATGCGCTTTCCGGAGGAGAAAAGGCACTTGTTTCACTCATGTTCATATTTGCAATGCAGTTTGTAAAGCCAACGCCATTCTACATTCTTGATGAGGTAGATGCGCCGCTTGACAGGGTCAACAGCCAGCGGCTGGTGGAGCTTCTGGGTTCTCTCAAAGAAACCCAATTCATCGTTGTAAGTCATAACGATATTGTTATTTCTAATGCAAATGCGGTTGTAGGCGTCTCTAGAGTGGCAGGGGAGTCCAAACTTGTTGAGTTGAAATTAAAAGGAGCCGGTTGATGATGAAAGCTGTTTTTATAGGTAGGTTTCAGCCCTTTCATAAAGGTCATCTTTATGCGCTTAAAAAAATAGCAAAAAAATACGATGAAATTTTTGTGATAGTAGGAAGCGCGAACAAGAGTTTTGAAAAAGACAATCCATTCACACTTTCAGAGAGGATTAAGATGCTTAAAATGGTGGCAAGGAAAAACAAAATAAGAATGAAAATAGTAGCTATAGACGATGTTGAAAACGATGAGGTTTGGCTCGCGAACATTCTTAAAAAACTCAAAAAAATAGACGTTGTTTTTTCAAATAACGATTGGGTTAAACGAATTTTTAGAAGCGCAGGATACTTAGTAAAAGGTACAGGAAGACATGAGCGCGGAGTTAATGAAGGCACATACATAAGAAGCCTGATGGTAAAGGGGAGAGGATGGGAAAAACATGTTCCCGCTGAAGTTGCTGATTACATAAAGAAAATAGGCGGAGAGGAAAGAGTGAGGAAATTATTCCTCAACTGAAATAATCGCGCTTCCGCTCACTGTTGCATTCATTAGAATTTCTACCTCTTCCCCGACCTCAAGCGGAGCAGGACTTTCATACCACATAACAATCTCATGATATGTGTAGTTTTCTGGTAAAACCCTTACTCTGTAAAGCCAATATTCTTCTACTTCAAAAGGGATGTTTTCAAGTGTTTCATTTGTAGTAAGGATTATTTTGGAATCCGGAAATGAAATGCTTCCGTAAGATGAATAATCCTGCAAAATAGTATTTTTATCAGTAAAATTTTGCTCCACTATGATCGCTCCCTCACCTATTGCCGTTACATAGTTCTTTTTTTCCACTATGGGCGTTTTTGAATCTATGATCACGTAATTATTTCTGCTGTATTCAATGCTTTCGCCCGCGATGCCAAAGTCAGAAGCAGTAAGGGTTCTGTTTTCCCAGGGTAGAAGTATTACATATTTTTTTCCTATTTCCTCTTCACTCTTCCCTTTAAAAACAACCTCTTTTCTTTCAGCAACCGGCGTTAGCTCGTATATTCTAACAACCTTTCCGTTTTCTACTCTGCCTCTTATTAGCATGGTTGCCCGCTGGCCTTCCTCTACAAATGGTTCCATCATGATTGTTACCCCTCCCTGAAGATATGCTTTCTTATCTCCCAGCATAATATCTCCCGGAAAGTATACCTGTGCTTTCGTGTACGTGCTTACGCCTCTTTCTTTTAAAAATTGGTAAACCGGAAAAACATATTTTGATTCTGTGACTGCTATTACAGTAGTCCCATCTTCTCTCTCCACCCTTTCAACCCCATCAATTCCAAGAATGTCTTTTTTCAAGGTCTCGTTGATATAATCCGATGTTTTAAGATAAGAGTAGTATTTTATCACCGTTACTTCAACCGTCCCGGCCCCATCGTATGTCTCGATTGTTTTATTCTTACTTGGATTCCCGATTACGACCATTGCTACACTTTCAAGCAGAAAGAAGAGCGCAACAGCGACAACAATAATCTTTAATAATGTTTTCTGCTCCATACACTCACCCTTATAAAAATATTTGAAAAATTTAAAAATAGAATGGTAGGGGATGGAATGGTAAACAAAGGAGATTTTGTATTAATGGAGTTTGAGGGAAGAGACGACAAAGGAAACATTTTTGATTCCACAAAGGGCGAGGTTGCAAAAAAGCTCCACGGCAAGGAAAAACCCATGCTAATTGTTTTTGGAAGAGCGATCATGATCCCGGGTTTGATGAAGGTGATTGAAAAAATGAAAGAGGGGGAAGAAAGCGAAATTGTACTGGAACCTAACCAGGCTTTCGGTGAGAGAAAGAAGGACCTTATCAAAGTAATGCCGATGAAGGATTTTTTGAAGGTTGGTGTTGATGCAAAACCAGGTACTGTTCTTCATATGGATACCGATGCGGGCAGAATTTATGGGGTGGTTAAGAGCAGCGCTGGAGGTAGGGTTATGGTTGATTTCAACCATCCATTGGCCGGAAAAAAAGTTAGGTATAAAGTCAAAGTGTTAAAAATTGCGAGTAAGCCAGAAGAAAAGCTTACCCTTCTTCTTGAGAATTTGGAAGCAAGGGGGGATGTTAAAATCACTGGCAAAAAAGCCAGGGTTGTGATCGATGATAAGGATTTCGAGAATAAAAAGGCACTAATTCTTATAAATGCAAAACAGCTCATCCCTGAGCTCGATGTAGAAGTAGTGAAAAAATGATCCCACTCCCGCTTTTTTACACAAAAAACCTTCAATACTTAATAGAAAAGGATAGGGAATGGCTTGAGAATACAAAAAAAATTTCATCTGAAATAGAATCGGTTCAGAAGGCGTGCTACGGAGAATTTTTTTCAAGGAACGACATATTTCTCTTTGAGCCAAAGATGCCATTCGCAAGGCCTCTTGAATACTTCCAGCCCATTCATGTAGATGGAAAAAGGCTTAGTCCGAGGTTTTCGCATGGTTCAACAACAGCGCTTTATTTTTTAGATGGAAAACTGAATCTTCTCTCTAAATATGTAGCCTCAAAGGAGGGTTTGGGTTTTTTTAGTCATTACCTCCATTTCCAGCTTGAGAATCCATCCATCCAAATTCTTGAGAAAACAATACGCGTTTCATTTTCGGGTAAGGTCAAGCTTGAGAACCTAGTGTGTGGCGGGGTTGAAGAAAAAAATGTTGCATTCACGTTCGTTCATGAAGATATAGAGAACAGGATTGTAAAAAAAGAGGATGCGCTTACTTCGAAGAAGCTTGAGGAGGTATACGGAAAGCACGGAGAAACCTTTGTTTCGGCAAACATAGAGGGATTCACCATAAGCGTCAGGCATTTTACCCCGCATCCTTTTGCTCTGCAGGCGTATAAGGAATTCGGCTACGGTTCTTACGTAGATATGGAAAATGACGTTGTGAATCTATTTAGAAAATTCAAGGAGGGTTAAGGAAGGTCAGAACTTAAAGAAAAAATTTGTATCCTATCAATTTATATATTAACTCCGCACCTACGAATTGGGTTGTTTTGTTCTCTTCCGGAACGGCCTCGACAAAATCAAACCCAACTATCTCCCTTGTTTTTGCAACTGCCCTAAACAAGTCTATTCCTTTTTCCCAGCTTATTCCTCCTGGTTCTGGTGTTCCGACACTTGGAAACACAGAAGGATCAAACCCATCAGCGTCTATGCTTATATAAACATTTTCTCCCAATGTTGAAACAACCTCTTCTATTTCGAAATTGTTGCCGTAGAAAATTTTTAGGTTGTTCTTTTTTATAAAATGCCCCTCCTCTATGCTCATCGCCCTTGCACCTACAAAAACAATATCATACCCTCTCTCCATCAACCTTCTTGCGGTGGTTCCATGGGATATAACATTTCCATAAAGCTCGTTCCTCAGGTCCGGATGAGCATCTATGTAAAGTATGGAAAAATCCGGCTTTCTATCCCTCAAAATACCATAGGTAATTGAATGCTCGCCACCTATCGTCACAACAAATTTATTTCTTAACTTCGAGGCTAAGAGAGAAATTTTATTCATTGCCATTTCTGGTTTAAGACCATCAAGCTCAACCACAGGATGAGTGGCTATTTTTATTTCATAGCATGCTTCCTTTCCGATCTCCCAATCGTACTCCTCAACCTGATGGCTTGCCTTTATTATTTCCCTTGGCGCATTCCGCGTCCCCTTCCTAAAACTTGCGGTCTCTTCGTATGCTATCGGAAGGACCACAACATCAGCTTCCTCTATTTTGTATTGAGGTTCGGATATAAGAAAGTTCATAAACTAGATTGGAGATAAGGATTTAAAAACATTCCAATTATTATACGCAGCATGTACTTACTCATGAGAATTTTTGAAACCATTGTTGAGTACTTTAAGCTTACGAGATTTGACCATGCGCTCATGCTCGGCCTTGCCGTTTTTATCGGTGAATCCATCGTTCTTGGCTATCCACCTGACCTAACAGATATAATAATCATCAGTCTTCTTGTTCCTATTTTTGCAGAGATGGGTGCATTTTCTCTCAATGATTATTTTGATGTTGAGACGGATAGGGCGAACAAAAGAATGGACCGGCCTCTTGTGAGAGGGACCATAACCGAAACATCGGTTATGGTGTTTGCATTCCTAAGCTTTGCGATCGCCCTCATGCTTTCATCTTATATAAATGAAAACGCTTTCTCCACGGTACTCGTTTTTATTGTTCTTTCGATTATTTACAACATCTGGCTCAAGGACATTGCCGTTTTAGGAAACATGGCGGTTGCTGCTTCTATGGGCATCCCATTCGTATTTGCCTCATATGTTGTTTCCCAGACTATAGCTCCAATTTCATACGTGCTTTTTTTTGTTGCGTTTCTTATAGGAATGGCGCGTGAAATAATAAAGGATATAGAAGATATGGAAGGGGACAAGAAGATAAGAAAATCAAAGACCCTTCCTATACTATTAGGAAGAAAACGTGCTGCAATGGTTGCCTCTGCGCTTCTCCTACTTTTTATTCCCATTTCTGTATATCCTTTTATTACCTATCTTGCCATTTCTTCTATAAGCTTAATCACCCTTTTTGCCTCATATGCATCCATAATATATTTTGCAGTTACTTTTTACAAAAACCCAACCCAAGAGTATGCCCGGTTTACCAGAACAGTCTTGCTTTACACAATGTTTATAGGCCTATTTGCCCTTCTTTTTGCCGCCCTTAAAATATAATAGAAATGGGGCCGCTGTGATTCCCGCCTTTTTGGATGAAACCTTTTTGGGCAACCCAAAAAAGGTTCGAACACAGATAACGGGCTCCCGAAGCCCGCAGGATACCAGGTTACCTCACGGCCCCTAGAATGCTATTTTATTTTTAATAATTCTTTTAAAACTGCCCTATCTAAAAAATAAACATTTAAAAACATTATTATTCATAAATTATAACCATGCAAAGAAAGCTTGAAACAAGCGAGCAGATATTCCAATTTTTGCTTACACTTCAGCCGACGAACCGGGAGTATGAACTCGTAAAGAGATTCGTTGGAGAGGATATATCTCAAACCATAGCGTACCTTAAGAAAAAAAACCTAGCCCTACCACCAGAGATAAGAAATCTAGAGCAGTATATAATCGATCGTTGGAACGAATTCGTAAGCAATAAAGATAATCCCGAGTATGATGTTGAAAGACAGCTTTTGGCGTATGGAAAGCGGATAGTGAACATAGAAAAATTGTATCAGCATGGAAGAATCTCCGAGTGCCTTGAACTTTTGGAAAAAATAGAAAAGGACGCTGACGAGGATAAGGTGAGTGATTATGTTTTTCCTTACACAAAGCCATTGAGGAATCGAATAGAGAATCATGAATACATAGCTGTAGATAAAGAGAAGTCTGTGGTAAACAAAAATTTTATTATTTATGATATTGAATGCGAGCTCATAAAACGCGGTGTTGGGAGCGAGCAAGCAAGGGACATCGCATCCAAATTGTTTACAAATATTGAGGAGCATATAGAGGACATTGTTAGAATCGCTGGCAGAAATTCGGACAAGATAAAAAAAATAAACGAAACAATCCATGAAAACATAAAAAAAATTCCGCAAGAGCTTTTGGATTATTACCTCATAAAAGCAGCCATGGAGCCTATATGTTTTGATGGTACGCCGGCTGAAGCACCATTTACAGATGAGGAAGTAAAGATGCATGCACACATTTTTGAGAAATTGAAAAACCTCTTTGAAAAAATAAAAGATACGCTTTGTGATAGTGAAAGGACCCAGGGCGAGAATATGATAGCAAGACTAGAATCAAAATTCTACAGACCCTATTCCTTTGTTTCGGTCATAAAAAAAGGCGGCCATCTCTGCGCAACTGTGGAAGGAGATGTTGCCCGGGCTAAGTTTTTGGAATACGTAAGAGAAATGGTTATTGCGCGAGGGTATGATGAAGAATCTGTAAACAAAGCTGTTGGAATTGTCCTTCGTGGAGAAATATCTTGGCGGCTTCCCTGGGCAAAGGTTGAGCAAATGATCGAAAAATGTATTGATGGTGTTGCGCATGCTGCAGATGTTGAAATCACCAGAAAGAAATGCTTATCTTTAGCTGAAGAGGCTAAAAAATGCAATGAGATTGATGAAGGCATCCTACTGATTAAAGACATGGAATTGCTGTTTGAAAAGACGCAAAACAAAACCTACTCTACCTTACGCGAGGAGTTCAAAAACGCATACGGCGCGTATCTTTTGCTGAGTGAAAAAATTATGAAAAAAATAGAACAATCGAGCATGCCATCCGAACAGAAATACAAAAAACTTAAGGAACTTAATGCGCATACGCATAAGTTCAATGATGGAGATTTTGAGAGTCTGAAAACCAGGCTCGATGCCTTAACATTTTACTTTGCAAAAAACATGATCGAATCTGTTAGTGAAACAAAAATCATCAAGAACAAAATTAGGTTTTGGAGCGGAATTGGGATGGAGGTTGCAGGATTAACAATATTCGGGTTGGGTATTGCATTCGCACCGTTTGTTGCTCCATTCGGACTTGCCATTCTGCCAGCGGGTATGAAGTTAATGAAGGATGGCTTTGACCTTAGAGAAAAGTATGATGGATTTATAAGAAAAAGAAAAAAAGCAGAAACCACCAACCAAAACAAACAACTGAAAAGACAGTAGCATAGCTTTTATTGTTTTTCTTTCTTTACTTTCTATGAGGGTCATAATTGCTTTGGGTGGGAATGCTCTTATAAAAAAAGGTGAAGAGGGAACGGAGAATGAACAAAGGAAGAATGTTGAGGAAGCGATTTCCAAAATTCTACCCATAATAAACGGAAATGAGGTTGTGATAACGCATGGAAACGGCCCGCAGGTCGGTGCCCTTCTGCTTCAACAAAAGAACAGCAAGATAAAAATGTCTCTCCCGGTTTTGAATGCTATGACCCAGGGCCAAATAGGGCATTGGATAATTTCTGCTCTTAATAAGAAGGGGAAAAAGGCGGTTGCTGTGATAACGCATGTTTTAATAGATAAGAATGACCCCCGCAGCAGTAAAAGAACAAAGCCCATTGGCCCAGTGTACAGGAGAAAAGTAAGCAAGGATCTGATGTATGAGACGGGAAAGGGATGGAGGAAATTCGTTCCCTCCCCAATTCCGTTGGATATTGTTGAGAAGGATGAGATTATTTTCTTGCTAGAGCGTGGCTTTCTTGTTGTGGCATGCGGTGGTGGGGGAATACCAGTCGTACGGAAAAACAATGGCATGGTGGCCGTAGAAGGAGTGATTGATAAGGACAGGGCAAGCGCGGTTCTCGCTAAAAAAATAAACGCCAACATGCTCTTGATGGTCACGGATGTTCCATATGCTTATGTGAATTTTGGAAAACCCAATCAAAACCCAATCACAAAAATAACATGGAAAGAGGCAGAAAGCCTTCTGAAAAGAGGGGAATTTGGAGAGGGAAATATGGCGCCGAAAATAGAATCGGCAATAGATTTTTCAAGCTCAAAAATAGGGAGAAAAAGTGTGATATGTTCTTTTGAAAATTTTAATGAAGCTTTTAATGGAAAAGGAGGTAGTATCGTTGTTTAAACCCAATTGGTTCGCTTTATCTTTCCCGAAGGAAAGATAAATCTCTCAGAACTTCCCGAAGGAAGTTAAGAGATAGGACCTGTTTCCAGGCAACCACAAACCAATTGGTTTGTTCCAATGTGTTATTATTCTAAACCGAAACCTTTTTATGTGTTTGTGTGAAAAGCTTCGTTGATTGCCATGGATTACAGCCACGAGCTTTCTATTCTTATGAAGATAATGGAAATTCTAAAAAAGTACGAGCAGGAAAAAATCACTGAAGTAGAGATCTCCATCCCTCAAAACTATCCAATAGACGAGAAGGAACTCGTTACTATGGCTAAATCTCTCCTCAACGCCAACCTTGTGATCAGAAAAGGTGGAACAAAAATTAAGGTTATTTCTATATTTGTAGAATGAATGTTTTTCCTTTTCTTTCAGGTATGGCTTCTAGTAGGTATTTAAACACAGTGTCTGGTGTGTATGCAGATAGTGACGGAGGTCCATGTTTACTGTATGTTTCAACATAGTTTTTTCCACCCGTTATATGCACGGTGATTGTTTCACTGAATTCTGAATTTAGGATAGGATAGATATCACTCCAATAACTATCACCGAAAACAACGATCTCCATCGGCTCCACATGGTATTTATCTATCAGGTGTCTGATGATGTTTGGATAGTTGTGGATTTTGTCTGCCCTGGCATATATGTCTTTTATTTCATTAGCAATTCCTATTCTTTCCAATGCTGCGGAGCATATGTTTATTGAATTATCAGTGGCAACTACCATAAAGCTTTTTTTGTGATTAAACCTCTCAAAGAAATCACCAAGAAGGCTGTTAAAACCAGGTTCGATCAATTCCTTATTCGCAATTGTTTCCCTGTACGCTGCTTCGCTGATTTTTCTAAAAACCTTTTCCTCCACGCCTCTCCTCGCTAAAAGCCAAAAAATTCCTGTTTGGTCAAATTTTCCTAAAAACGGAACTGGCGGCGACCTTCTTGCGATATATTCATTTATCACATCTTTATCGCATATAACTGTTCCGTTTGGAAATCTTATTTCATGAATAACCGGCTTTCCATCTAAGTCAACCTCAAAATTACAAACAGAGGCATCCTCTGGAAAAAATCCGTTGTATTCGCTTGATAGACATTCTTTCGTTCCATATTTTTTTATGCTTATTTTTAATTTTTTTTCATCGTGCGATGAGAACAAAGTCTTTCCGTACCGTACGATGGTTGACCAGTATTCAAACTGAAAAGGCTTATCATTTGTTAGCGTATTGTTATGGTCAAAGATAAATATCTTTGGAGGTGTTTTTATCTCTCTAAAGACAATCAATTGTAATTTATTTGTTAGTGGAGATACACCCATTTCTTCATTCAGCGGATTACGAGAAAAAAAAGCGGTTGAGGACCCATCCAAATTTGTTATACCTAAATCTGGACGGAGTCTTCTCAACATCCCCAGTCACTTGCATTTCATTTATACTAGTAATGTTTTTAAATCTTATATTTTTTGGAATCTTCCTTCAAGTTTTTTGAGCACTTTTGGCAGGGTCGTGTATTCCATATCCTCGGCGGGTAATCTGTGTGGTTCAAAAGGCCCATGCCTTCTCATGTACTCTGCAATCTTCTGAGCCTTCCTTCTTGTTTCATCATACGCCTTGTCCTTGAACATATCCACAGGTCCAACAAGCTTTCCGTTTGCAATCTGAAAACCAAGAGCGACTATTCTTGGTGGCCCATCAAATCTTGTCGGTGTTGCGTCCTCCATTCCGACGGGCATAATCGGACCGCAATGGCTTCCCCTCATCCACCCGCTTACAAGCTCGGGAAAAGCAAACGCTTCCAAAATCTCTCCAACGGCCGGCAGGCCTGATTGTGCCCTCACAATTGCAACCGGGTCATCCTTTCCAACATACTCGCCTGCGATAAGGTTTATTTTTTCAGTGCTTACTGCAGCAACTGCCTCGTTTTCCGGAACCTTATTCCCTTTTCTCGGATACACCCTCTTTATTATATATCTGCTCCTTCCGCCTATGAGTGCAAGCATATCGTATGTTTCCTCTGGTGTATTAAAAAAAACCTTCCTGCTTTCGTAAACATCCCACACCTCAAACCTGAACCCGTCATGCATGTTAGGGTCTATAACAAGCCCTGCTGTGTTGAATGGGTCTGCGAATATTTTGTAGATCGGAAGGTTGAACGCACCAGGGTCTGTTTTGTCTGCCATGAAAACAATCACCGGTTCGCTTTTTCTTTCTTCAAAATCAAGCTCCGCGACACCCGGGCCAGCCCCACGTATGTTTCCAGAAAATGCATCAGCGAGCAGATCCTGCCCAGCCCCATACAACTTAAGCTCCTTTGCTTTTTCTGTTGCTTTCTCAAAAACATTCCAAGCAAGGCCATGCACTTCTTTGCTGTCCACGCCTTTTTTATGCGTCATTATTAGCTCCAAATCATCCCCGCAGCTTGCAACAAAAAAATCGATCAGGGTTTTTCCTTTTTCCTTTGCAAGCTCTTTTCTTGCAACCTCTTTAAGCTCTTCATGCACCTTGCTATGCCCTGGGTATCCCCCTACATCCGCTTTAATCACACTTATAGTTGTCATTCTACCACCCTACCATCACCATTTCCATTTTCTCCGTTTTCATCATGTTTTTTTATTGTCTTTACTCTTTCTATTACCGCAATCCCCCGGCTTCCCTCCCGGTATATTGTTATTCCTTTACATCCGGTTTTCCATGCAAGCATGTAGGCCTTTTTTACATCCTCAACAGTAGCTTCCGGCGGCATGTTGACTGTTTTACTCACGGCCAGATCAGTGTATTTTTGGAAAGCTGCCTGCATTCTTACATGTTGCTCCGGCGTGATATCATACGCAGTAACAAACACATCCTTTAAATCCTGCGGAAGGTCTGTGTTCTGGACACTTCCCTCATCTATTATTTTTTTCATCAACTCTTCAGAATAAAGTCCTCTTACCTTTAATGCATGCTCGAATATGCTGTTTCCATAGTAAAGCCTTGTTCCATCCATTACTATCTTGAAATACGCAAGTGCAAATGCAGGTTCTATTCCGGAGCTTGTATTCGCTATCATGCTTATCGTTCCGGTTGGTGCAATGCTCGTCACGGTTGCATTCCTCATCGCATCGTACTTTCCTTTCCATATGCTTTTATCGAACTCCGGGAAAGAGCCGCGCGCCCTCCCAAGCTCAACACTCATTTTTCTCGCTTCTTCTGTAATAAATCTCATTACCTCTTCCGCAACCTCAAAGCTCTCTTCGCTTCCGTACCTTATCCCCATGTTATACAGCATATTTGCAAAACCCATCACGCCAAGCCCTATCCTTCTGTGCCTTTTTGTCGCCTCTTCAATTATAGGAAGCGGATATTTGTTCAAATCTATTACATTGTCCAAAAACTGGGTAGCTATCCTCACAACGTATCTTAGCCTTTCCCAGTTTACTTTTTTTCTCCAGTCTGTTTTGCTCCAGTCCAGCTCTACAAACTTTTCTAGGTTTATGCTTCCGAGGTTGCAGGACTCATAATCTGGCATGGGAACTTCGCCACAATTATGTACTATTATTCCGTTTGCTGAGAAGGAGTGTGTTGTTGGCTCAGTCAAGTCATAAACCTCTTCTTTTCCAACATACTTAACGCTTTTCACCCTCGAAAGTTCGGCAGAATCCTCGTATATGTTTTTTGGTTTTAGTTTTTCAAATTTTTTGTTTTTTTCTTCTGTGCAGAATCCTATCTCTTTCATAAATGTAAACATACTTCTCCTGCTTATGATAAGTTCATGCTGCTCCCTGTAATTGTAAATTTTTTGCTTTTTCCTGTTTGAGGATGGCATGAGTTTCCTGCCCGCCTTTCTTCTTTTTAGGTATATCTTAGAGAGTATTCCAAACTGGAGAAGCAAAAGCTGCACCTGCCTAAGGAGTTTCTCAGAGCTTGATGCTAATCTTATGCTTACCCCTTTTCTCCTGTTTCCCTGAACAGACCCATCACAAGAGAAAAGCGCTGAAACAAAATGTTTTACTGCTTCTTTATCCGCCACTAAGATACTCTCAGGAACTTCCTTTTCTTCAGCCCTCGCCTTTTTCGCCCCAAATTTTTCAAGCATCTTCACAATCTTCTTTGAGTATTTTATTCTTATTGTGTTGTTGTACTGTTTTGGTTTTACTGAATTTCCGTTCAGCCCATCCAAATATTTTTTCAGAATATTCAACATTCCTTTTTTTTCTTTTTTATTAAAGTATAAAATACACCTATCGTCATTGGTTATCGTGCCATCCCCGGTAAGCCATCCAAGCACCATTGCCATCTCCCTATCCATTTTAAGCTTTCCGAATTTTCCAGCTTTCTGCAAAACTAAAAAGTCGTCCTTTCTGAGTTCTTTTGCTTTTTTCCACCCTTTTGAGGTCAGGATTCTGTGATCTCCAGTAACCTTTACGGCATACCCACCAGCAGTTTCAACAGAATAAACATCCTTATACCCTGTTCTTCCAGCCCATCTTATCTTACGATACTCTCCATCCTTCGTTAAAACACCATGTGGGTTGTGGACCGCATCCATTCTTACAAGCCCTTCGTCGGTTGTTATAAGTACATCTCCGGCTACGCAAGGGTTCGTAGAATTTATTGGGTAGTGCGGAGTCGGATTGGTCCTATTTATAGTATCTATAAACAGCACCCCGGGCTCTGCGCTCTTCCATGCAGAGTATGTAATCAATTCAAAAAGACTTTTTGCCTTAACCTTTCTTACAACCTCTCCTGTTCTTGGGTTTATCAATTCGTACTCTCCATCCTCCTCAACAGCCCTCATGAATTTATCATCTACGGCAACGCTTATGTTAAAATTCTCTAATACGCCAGGAGTTTGCTTTGCTGTGATGAAATCTTCTATATCCGGATGCCAAACGTGCAGAATTCCCATGTTGGCTCCCCTTCTCTTTCCTCCCTGTTTTATCACATCTGTCGCAACATCAAAAACCCTCATGAAACTGAGTGGGCCTGATGCAACCCCCGAGGTCGCCTTCACCCTATCGCCCTTTGGCCTTAGGAATGAAAACGCAAAACCGGTTCCTCCTCCTGTTTTGTGTATGAGTGCAGTATATTTAACAGCGTCAAAAATATCGTTTAGATCATCCTTCACCCCGAGCACAAAGCATGCTGAAAGCTGTCCAAGAGGGGTGCCCGCGTTCATAAGAGTGGGGGAGTTTGGAATGAATTCAAAATTTACCATTATTTCATAAAAAGCATCTGCGTACTCTTTTACAACACGATCATCTCCTCCATAGTTTCTTTCCGCTGAGGCTATGTAATCAGCAACCCTTCTGAACATCTGACTTGGGGTCTCTATTATCTCTCCCTTTTCATTCCTTAAAAGATATCTTCTCTGCAAAACCTGTAACGAGTTCAGGGGAAGCTTCAAATCATCCCGTACCCCCATTATCTTTGCAAGCTCTCTCTCAACCGCTCTTCTATGTCTGTAGAGAATGTACGCCTTTGCCGTTTTAGCATGCCCCTCTTCTATAAGCACCTTTTCAACAATATCCTGAATATCCTCTACTCCTGGAATGTTCTCATCGCTGTACTTCTCGTTTATTATTTTTGTAACGAGATCTGCAAGCCTTTCCGCTTCATTTCTGTCCTTCCCTCCAACCGCTTGCGCCGCCTTCCATATAGCATTAGTAATCTTTTCCTTGTCAAAAGGAACAACCCTTCCATCTCTCTTCTTTATCTTGGTTACAGGCATACCCACACCCCAAACAAAATCGGAAGCGTTCTGTTTTTCAGCAAAAAGAATTTAAACACTTTTGGAAGATTCTGAACCATTCATGTATAAAACACCCGAAACCTTTTTAAATAACAAAATAGAAAATAGGAATATGAGAAAAATTGTTGGCGCGATGGTATTGCTTTCTGTTCTAGGGTGTGGAAAAAAACCACCGGAACAAAAAGGAGTATGGAATAATGAAAAATTCATACCCATAACAGACACTATCAAGGACCGGGATGACCTTAAACGTCTCTGGATCGATGGTGTAAACTCTGGACGTGTTTTGATAGTAGTAGATACAAAAGAGGATGGGATTAAAAAAACTGCACGCTTATACTATGACCGTGGAGCGATCCAACCATGGCAGGATTATGTTATTGTTTACGCTCCGGATTCCATTTTTGCAATAAACATTGAAGATACCAACCTAATCGAATTTGAGTTCATGTTGAAATATAGATTAGATGGAAATTTTATTATTATAAATCCAAATGGGAGTTGTGTAGCTTCGCAGCAAATAACAGAGATTGATAAAAAGAAAAAATAATCATCTTCTCTTCTTAATTCTCCTAACTATTTCCTCTCCTATCTCAATCCCTGCCTGTTTGCTCAAAAACCTATTATCATTCCCACAGTTCGGGTCGAGGATGCATTTTGGGCAGCCGTTCTCGCACCTGCAGTTCTTTAACCTTTCATAAGCCATTTCTGCAACTTCCTCAAACCTTTCAAAAACAACCTTTGTCAAACCGGTTCCGTAAGGCACACCTTCATATATGTACATTCTTCCGGATGGATAGCTTATTCCTCCCAGCTCTTTGGCATCGCTTCCGGTTATTGCAGGGGTAATGTTTATGCTCATATGCTCGAACGCATGCAATCCATTTCCAAAATCCTCGATTTGATAAACCAGCTCATCCAAATCTATCCACATTGCGTAGGAATCAAACTCAAAGGTATACGGTTTTTCAAAAATATGCTCTGAAATTCTATGCCCTGAGTAGATGTCCCTTACAACAAACCCAAAAACACTATCTACAATATGCACTTTTCCATAACCGACATTCAACCCGCCTATTTCTCTTTGCGCAAGCTGTTCATAAACCTCTGCCTCTTTTTCCCTAAGCGCTTTTGTGTATTCGTTCAATTCTCCAAAATATCTCTCCACTTTTGCAACCCCCTCCTCCAACTTAAGCTCCTTTCCTATATACGCTCTTCCTCCATGCAGATATATCGCTCCTGGGAATAATTCGCTTATTGCCATGTAAGTTTCCCTGTTCCCTATACACTCATTATTTTCATCATATATCTTTATGTTTTCTCCTATTCCTCTTATGCTCAGCATCCTTACTACCCTTCCGCCTTCCCTAGTCAAAGAATAAAAATTTCCCCATTCTTTCATCAACCCTTCTTTTATCAACTCCCTAATCCTATCCTCATCTTCCTCATTCTTTTCAAGGAGCATATCCTTTGCTTTTGCGAGAATATGGAATTTTCTTATTATTTCATTCTCAGGGTTTGCATAGCAGCTCTCAACCTTTCCGCGCACATACTCTTTTGGCCGGTCAACAAAATAATAATCAAGAGGGCTTTCGCGTGCAACAAATATCCCATACGCATCCTGCCCCTTCCTCCCAGCCCTTCCTATCCTCTGCTTCACACGGGTAATCGTACCCGGATATCCTGCCAAAATAACAGCAGCCACGCCCCCGATATCTATCCCCAACTCCAAAGCAGAGGTTGTTGCAAGCCAATCGTACATCCCCTCTTTAAATTCAGCCTCAATTTTTCTTCTTTCTTTATCAGTCAGCCCACTTCTGTAAACAGCTAAGTTTATCCCCATCTCCTTTGCCATTATTCCCATCCTTTCCACAACCCCATGGCTGTTTGCAAAAATCAATCCTCTCATCCCAAGCTTTTTTGCGATCTTGAGGGCTGCTGTTGTGTAGCTCTCGTTCTCCGGTGCAACTATCGCATGTATTCTCCTACCCGCAGGCGCACTTTCCCCTTTCACAAGCTCAAATTTTTCCCCAAAAATGGTTTCTGCAAACTCCTTCGGATTCGCGATTGTCGCTGAGGTTGCAACAAACTGCATTTTTCCGCCGAATTTTTTCTTTACTACCCTCTTCAGTCTTTCAATTATGTTCGCACTGTGCGCACCAAAAATTCCTGAATATATATGCAACTCATCAAGAACAAAAAGCTCCGAATGCTTAAGAAATTCTGAAAACAGCCTGTTGTTGATTAGTATATGATGGAGCATGTCCATGTTGGTCATGAGAATATGCGGGGGGTTAGCCCTTATCCTTTCCCTTTCATGCTGGCTTGTGTCCCCATCATAAACAGAAACCCTTATCCCATAAAGCTTGAAATGTTCAAACCTTTTCAACTGGTCCCTTGCGAGCGCTTTTGTTGGGTAAACAATAATAGAGTTTTTCCCTTCCAATGCTTTTTCAATCATCCCTGAAATATACACCTCACTCTTTCCGCTTGCTGTTGGAGCTTCTATAACAATGTTTTTTCCTTTTTGCAGAAGGGTTATCCCCCTTGCCTGGTGGTCGTACAATTTTTTAATTCCCATTCGCGCAAAAACCTCTCGTACCACGCTATTCAGTTTTGCGTCTCCATATTTTGCTTTTTTTGGCTCTTCTTCTATTATTATATAGTTATACCCTGAAAAAACATTTCCTAAATCCATACACTTAAAATTCGTCGATTTTATTTATATTTTTTTCTATTCGCAATCTCCATCCCTTTCTTTACTATCTTCTTCCCTGCGTTGAAACCCACGTATATTTCATGAACAAGCCCGCGTGCTGGGTAGAGGAACATGACATTCAACAGAACCGGCATGTATTTTGTAGACAGTAGCAGCTTCTCTTCTCTCAGCAATGTTGCTATCATCATAGAAACAATCAATCTCGCAATTCCGGAAATAAATATAACTGCTGGAATTCCAATAAACCCAAATAAAGGAATGGTGCTAAAATTCCATATTAAGAACGCTCCTACATTCGGACCTATAAATCTTGCCACACCGGTAAAGAAACTGTAATTACCCATATAGCTTGGGATCTCGTCCTTTCTTACAGAACCTATTAGATAATTGAACATTGAAAGGTCAAATGCTGCCCACACAAACCCGCTGAAAATTTCTATCAGCGCTATGACATAAGCGCTTCTTGAAAGGAGCCAAAGGAATGGAACAAACGATACAAAGAAAACGCCGAGCGTAAGCACGGTCTTGTTTCCGAACCTGTCGCTTATCTCCCCCCAGTAGGGCATTGCAATTACCCTTGCAATGCTCGAAGCAATCACTACCAAAGTGTACTCAAAATAATTGAACCCAAGGTCCCTGAGCATGTATGCCACAAAGAATGGGCCTGCTAAAGTTACTGAAAAAAAGAAGAGCGCTGAAAGAAGGATCACATTCTTCGCTTCCCTTGTGTTTCTGGTCCGGAAGAATCTAAGCGGGTTCTCTGTTTTCATTTTTGACGGATGGGGTGGGTCATCTATCTTCCTGAGAAAACTTAAAGAAACCATTCTAAAAATGAACGAAGCGAAAAAAAGAACGGCAAACCCAAGGGCAGTGGTTCCATCCTGAAGGAATCCAAGCATAATTCCCGCTAGCAGGGTGGACAGGAGGGAAACAAATTGGGTTATTGCATTCCTTTTTCCAAAGAAACGGCCCCTTATGTTTTCTGGAACAAGGTCAGCAATCCAACTGCTCCACAGGGTTCCTGCAAAAGCATTTGTCGCAGCGTACATTGTAAAGAATATCAAAAATAGAATAAGCGCAATCTCCATAGAGATCAATACTGTTGAGAGCATGAGAAGCCAGGAAAGCGCATTCAGAAAAACTCCAAAGAGAACAATTCCTTTCCTGTTTTTCAACCTATTCAGTACATACGGCGCGCTTAGTTGAAAGATAGCGCTGAAAAGAGCCGGAAATGACGCAAGAAAACCCAGGTACTCGTTTGTTGCTCCTCTAAAAATTGCATATGGAGCAACATAGGATTCGCCGGCACCAACGGCTGCAGAATACGCCGCACCATCATATATGGAGTATTTCAGATTTTTTGATTCCTTTTGTTGCATCCAATCACTTATCAGATTCTATGCTCAAAAAGAATTTAATAAGCTACTCTCATCCACTGATTTTCTAGTTTATTTCTCTTACAAAATCCCAAATTTCTCTTTTATTTCTATTTTTTTCTTTCTATCGCGATATATAGAATCGATAACAGTTGCGAGCAGTTTTTTCTGTTCCCCTTTAGCCATCTTGGTTTTTTTAAGTTGCTCATTTAAACTTTCAACCATTCCGCTTACCAAACTTGATGGAACATCTTTTATCATATACCCTTCGACGTATAAAAGGGTGCAGGCCTCTTTGATCGCACTGCGAAGATAGCCAACTGCGAACCTTCCACCCTCAACCACTCTACTATAAATTTTTCTGAATTGCACTGTTTTTTTTCCTCCTTCTTCTTTGCATATTGTTTTTGCAAATTCTTTTATATCCTCCTTCTCTTCCGGCGTTAGGGCATGTGCGTGCGTTACGATAATCCTCCTTGAGTCTAAAAATCTTATCACTTTTTTGATTACCGTTCCTGAAAAAACTTTGACGGAATAATGGGCATTAACTGTTCGTCTATATCCCAGTTCCTCCATAAGTTTGAAAAGCTCCGGTAAAGAGATTTCATTTTTTCCTTTACTCTTTATAGCATTAACCAGCTGCACAAAATGGTATCTTGTGCTTGCTGAAAATGGTTCCGCTTTCTCTTTTACATGCCTTCTTTTATCATCTGTTCGATGTTTCTTTGGTTCTGGATTGCTCGCGCTAACCTCACGCATCGTTAATTTTTTCTTCTTTGTTTCATCCAAACCCATCGTAGCTTTTTCTGACATTTTTTTCTCTCGTGTTATTGTTTTTCCTGATGAAGCCGGATAAGCTTTTTTTTGGTACCGCATACTCCAACTAAACCCTTCCACGCCTTGCATTATTTCTGTATTCGTAATTTCTTCATTGAACTTGTTGCAGCTGATGTCTTTAATAAAATTATCTATTTTTTTATGCATTGTATCAGAAACCTGGGATAGCTCAAACCCACGATTCTTTGCCATTTCAACAAACGCTTTTATTATGAATGCCCTATTTTTGCTTTTTGCAAAGGTTTTATCTACAAACTTTTCTATTATTGTATAAGAGATCTTCTGTTCCGTCCTTAGCATTTGAAGCATTTCCAGAAAAAGCATTTTCTGTTTCCATAGTTTTCCAAAATATTCTCTAGCCACCTCTTCCTTCAAAGGAAAATTCTTATCTGTAAAATCTATTCCCCGTTTTTCTGCCTTTCCTTCCAAAACAAACCTTGCGAGCATCTCGCCCATGAATGTTGGCTTACTAACAACCCCGTAAATAGTAGATAATCCTAACTCACCATGTCCTTGCCAGGCGTTGTAAAGTTCAAGAACAAATGGATTAAAAATATCAAGTCCCTTCCTTTCTTTTAACATTATTTCAGCGAAAAATCCAGCCACCCGATCCCTTGCCTCATCCTCTAAACCATGGCTCTTTTCTTCTTTCAGAACATCCCTAAAAACATTGTTGAAATATCTTAGCAGAATTCTTCGTGCATGTTCACGGTTTTCTCCTGTAAGAGGAAGAACCCGGTATCTACTCTTGTACCGTTCGCTTTTTTGTATTTCTTCGATTAGGCCATTACTCTCTAATGAAAGTATGGTTAGTATTTCTCTTTCATTATTAAGATAGCTAATTAAGGACTCTAATCTAGTTTTATACTCCTCTGGATCATTTAGCACCCTTTCAACAATTCTATTTTTATGATTTTTTTGTTCCAGCGATTGCATCCTCATGGTTTTAATTATATATCGCAAAATATAAAAAACTAACACTCAGCGTAACGATTTTAAATGTTAATTTATATAAAATGCTGGGGTGGGTATATGAAAAAATTTTTGATATTGGTTTTTTTTGTTTTTGGACTAGTCTACTCTATAACCTCCTGTCAAGAGATTACTGGAAATAATCTGAACCTATATCTCGAAAACAGTATAGATGCAAATAGCGCTGAGTGCATAATAATTGAGGGAACAAACATAAATCTTGATTGCAATGGGTATACAATCTACAATGCATCCACTGGTATAGTAGTAAGAGCCTCAAAAAATGTAAGTGTGCTGAACTGCAATATCCAGAATTCAACAACAGGCATACTGTTCACAAAAATAAAAGCTGCAAATGTCTCTATTCAAAACATGACATTTCTCCAAGATGGAACGGGCGGGCTTATTCAAAACGCTTCAATAACAAACACCTCAACAGGAATTGAAATACACCTCGACTCTGGAAATAAGATTCAATTTTCAACCATAAAAAATTCTCAAACCGGAATCTCTCTCAAAACATCCTTGTTTACATTGATCGAAAATTCTACGATACAAAGCAACACGGTGGGGGTATTAATAAATAACTCAGTAAAATTCAACGACCCAGAGAACTATCCGGAGAGAAACTATGGAAATAACACACTAAGAAATAACTACATAATTAATAATAATATCGGAATACGCATATATTATTCTGGAAAAAATTCGTTTTACAACAACTATTTTAATAACACAAACAACGTGAATTCAAATTCCCTCTCTTTGATATACCTCTATAATTTTTGGAATAGTTCATATGACTGCAGCCAACCGAGCATAATCGGCGGAAGATGCAGAGGGGGAAATTTCTACAACGATTACACAGGCTATGATTCCGGAGAAGGAATCCACCCCCACAATGAGTCTTTCGATGGGATTGGGGACACATCCCTTCCATACATGCCTTATGGAGAAACTGTTGGTGATACCCTTCCGCTTACCAAAAACGTTCCTCCGAACTGGATAGTGGAATGTAGAAACATAACCTCTATGGGCAGTTATGTGATAAAGAAAAACATATATGGTGTAATGTCTGAAACGGACCACAGATGCCTTAATATCCTTGCTCCAAATGTCGAGATAAACTGCTACGGATACTCGCTAATAGATAACACAACATACAACGATACTTATGGGATTTATGTAAACGGATACAGCAATCTTATTCTAAAAAACTGCAGTATAATAAATTACACAACCGGACTTTATGAATTCGGCTCAACCTACGGAACCCTTGTTGGAAATAATTTCTCAAACGATGTTTACAACATCTATCTTGATTATTACGTAGATGACACGCCCCAGATCTCTATATTCTTCAAAAACATAACAACAGATAACTATGTAGATGGAAAGAGAGTCTATTATTTCCTTAATGGAAAAACCGGGGATGGCTATACCCCACCGGCCCCCACCAACGCGGGTTTAATAGGATACGTCAACACAAACAATGCGTATATAACCGGCCAGGAGTTGAGCAAAAACAGCCCGGTTGTTTTGCTAGTAAATGTTACAAACGGATTGGCGGAAAAAAATAGAATTGATAGAGTTGGTGATGGTGTATACATTTATCTAAGTAGAAATATATCAGTAATGGATAATAACTTTACCAATATCGCTCGATACACTGTTGGTATATCATTCTCTAATACTACAAACATCTCAAAAAACAGAATTGAGAATGGAAGCACGAGCGTCACATCCATCTATGCTTACCGCTCAAACAATGTGACAATGTCATACAACAATGCATCTAACCTAAGATCCTTTTTAGCCATTGAAGATTCCAGCGGATACGCCGATGTTTTTAACAACATAGGATACGTGAAATATCGCGGATGCGCGATGGTGGATACACCCGGGGGGAGGGTGTACAGAAATACATTTATAGGTACTGAATATAGCCCCAACCTGATTCTTGCTGCTGGATTCTACAGCGGCCAGATATTTAACAATACTTTGCTTGGATATGCGCAAAGGCTTGCAGGAATTATCGTTTGGCCAGGAGATCTGGTAGACTATAATATCTCTATATACAATAATACAATCATAGGAAACGAAACGAATTTTAGTTACGATTCCTTAGGTATCCGAATCGATGCCATGAACTACAATGTCAGCATATATAGAAATACAATAAAAAATGTCCGATGGGGTATCAATCCGCGCATGGTTGCTAGTAACCTTAGTATTTTCAATAACACAATTTATAATACCTCAATAGGTATGCAATTCGATATAGGGTGCACATGCAACGCCCCATTCCCTAGATGTATAGATGTCCATAGCAATAATATCTCTATTTTTGCTTCATATGCTATATATGTATCTGCGCTTCCACCATCATGCAGCCGAGTCTTTTATAACAATTATATATACAACTTAGGCGGCGGATGGGCTTATGGAGACAGCGATACTTATTGGAACACCTCATACAATTGTTCACGAGGACCAAACATAATAGGTGGCCAATGCTGGGGAGGTAATTCGTGGAACCCAACTGGCCTTTGCGATTTTGATGGGGATGGAATATCGGAAATGCCGTTCTTCTTTTTTGGAGGTACTGATGAGCTTCCGCTTACAAACAACCCATGCAAATCAAAATCGATAAAGATAGAAATAAAGGATAAGAACACTACTGTGGAGCTTCCAACCCAAATAAAAATAAAGAGATGAGTGCATGCTAATTCAAGAAAACTACAGAATGCATCCAAACGAAAACCATCCTGAGAATTGGGGAAGGGTTGAGCGAATAAGAAAAGAATTTTCGAATGCTGAAACTGTTAATATAGATTATAAGAAGGCGGAAAAATTTGTTAGTTTAATTCATCCGCGAGGGTATATTGATGGAATAAAAAAACTTTCTATTCAAGGTGGTGGATTTGGGGACAACCCATTTTTTCCATCTACGTATGAAGCTGCTTTGGGTGCGGTTTACACATCAGTTAGCGCGATGGAAAAACTAGATTTTGCAGCTGTTCGGCCTCCTGGCCATCATGCTTCCGAAGAAAAATTCGCAGGGTTCTGCTATTTCAACAACATTGCTGCTGCGGTTGTTGCATCAAAAAAGAGAACCGCAATAGTTGACATTGATGCCCATTATGGGGATGGAACGCATAAACTTTTTATGCATTCCAAAAATGTTTTCTACTCTTCCATCCAAGGAAATACAGATTTTTGCTATCCGTTTTATGAATTGAAAAGCAAGAACAGCAAACTCATAAACGTTTCACCAACAATAGATGATTCAGCTTACCTAGAAAAATTAAAAGAGCTTCTAGATGATGTGCGCGCATTCAAGCCCGAGCTTATTGCTGTTTCGGCCGGATTTGACACATACTTTAAGGATCCGGTTATGGGGTTTGGGATAAAAAAGATTGAAACCTATAAAGAAATTGGAAGAATGATCAAAGAAACCGGAATTCCGACTTTTGCTGTTCTTGAAGGAGGATACTCTGATGAGCTTGGGAAGTTGGTAAAGGCTTTTTATGATGGGTGTTTTTCTTAACATATAGATGGTAATGTAATGAATGAGATAGCGCAGTAAAAATTAAGTTAGAATTTCAAAAACTATTTTAGAAATTTACTACTACAATGGATAGCAAAAAATACTAAAAAAGTAAACCAAACAATTAAAATACCCCATCACAGTAAACCAAACCACTATCAACCTGCCATTTTCCTTTCTTTTTCCATATTTTTGGCCTATAACCAAGCTTCCACTCTCCACTTTTTCCGTATCACATCGCTATAGTAAACCAACCCGCTAACTGGCCCGGTTAGTATTTTTAATATGGTTTACTATTATAGTAAATAATAATGCAATTAATACACTGATATAGTAAACTATTTTATTAAGTAAATAATTTATTAGAAATTCTAATATTATTTAAGAAAAAAGCGTTTCAATTTTTACTATAATTTTTTGGTCAGAGGATAGGGGGAGAGCAAACAAAATGGTTAAAAAATTAAAATGGATGGGTGTCTATTCCGAAAAATTACACAAACATAAGGAAAATGCAAAATATAGGTTGTAAAGTTCAAGCTTTCTGTTTGATAGAAAATACTTGACTACTCTCCGCTTTTTTCCGCGCCGGTTTTGTTTAAGAAATTTTCTTAAGCCTAGAAAAGTTTCTTTTTGCCATTGCCTCGGTTTATTAAAATACAGGAATGATCATCCAGAAGTTCAACAGTACCAATCCGATCGATTTCATCTTCGCCGGAAAGCTTAGTAATTTTGAAGAAATTCTAATAATCATTTAGAAATTCTAAAATTATTTTATGGCTTAAGATGCATTGTGTTTATATAGGCGCATACATGGAAATATTTAAAAACATTAGTGCACACAAATATAAACTAGGCGATGGTATGGAAGAAGAATATTCAAAGTACATAAATATGGTTGAAGAACTACAAGAGAATCTGGCTAAGCAGATATTTCTATTCCGAAACAATCCGGATAAAAAAAATGCACAGAAAATAATCTTAAAACATATGAAACAAATAACAAAAGAAACAAAAAAGATGAGAGAGGAAATTAAGGATAGTTGGAGTTTAATCAAAAAAGAATGGAAAAAATCAAAAAATGACTTGGGGGCATTCGCAGAAATGTTGCAAAGAGAGAAGGAAAAAATAAAGGCAGAAGCTGAGGAAAGAGAAAAACTGGCAAAGGATGCTATTCAAATCATCAAAACAAAAGCAAATAAAGACAGATACCCTCCCATCACACCGGATGAGCTTGCTAATTACATTTTCAGCTATGGAATATGCTTGACTGATGAGGCTAAAAGTATTGCAGAAAATTATGTAAAAAAAATTGAAAGTGAATCTGCAACTATTGGTGAACGAAGTGTGAAAGAACAGTTTGAAAAAATTATAGAACTTATGAACGAAGCGCTGGAGAATAACGATGGAAAAAAATTACTAACTGCATTTTATATATTTTCTCAGTATTATCAAAGTGATGAAACTAAAAATATGTACCAAAATATTTACAACGCTCTTGAAATAAAGCTTGATGATGTTGCAAAATATTTTGCAAAAGAATATGCGAAACAGCTTGAGGAGGGGGCCAAAACAGCTCATGAGGAAAATAAAAAAGGAATGCTCGCGGATAGAGCATGGAAAATAAAAAAAGTAGCCGAAGAGGATGACGCAAAAAAACTGCTTGCTCTGCTCAATCCTCCGCCGTGCCCGTCCTCATGCCCGGTCATCCAGCCTGCAGGGAAGCAACCAACGACACCTCAGCAAACTTCTAGACAGCCTTCATCTCCAGGAGGAACTCCGAGCGACCAGGGTGGAATTCAATCTCCACCTACACCTGTTCTTGAGTACGCTGCTCTTCTTAGAGCAAGGGAAAAAATATTCCAAGGAAGTTATCATGTGAGAAGTGTTTTGCAAAGGGAACAGCAAATAATTCAAAATTACATTCAGTACTTAAGAGCCCAGCTTGCTGCGGGTGCTGACGACAATGAAAGAGCAGCTATTTTGAGAAGAGAGATGGAGATACTCAACCAAGCAGCATATCAGAACACGGTCAGAGATAGGTTTAATAGATGGTGGAGAAGACACGCTGGTCTTAGAATGTTCATAGGTTTAGGCATGCTTGGTGCAGGAATTGCAGCAATGTTCATAAACCCATTGCTTGGAGCCGGTATTCTGATCGCAAGAGGAGTATGGAACGGAATAGGCGCATGGATGACAACAGAGGGCATGTATGATGGAGCAAACCATGTGTGGAGAAGAAGCAGAGAAGACGGTGCTCGAAGGGTAATAAGAAATATACTTACAGGAAGAGAATTGAGAGAGAGCGATCTGGTGGACGCTGTACATATGGGAACGGATACAGCAGACAGAATAGCAATTGAGGGAGTTGGGGTTGCGAGAAACATAAGAGGACATAGAATAGTGAAGAGAATCCTATCCATAACAGTAGGGGGACTTGTAGCTGCATTTACTGGTGTAGTGCAAGGAATAATGGGGATATGGAATAGCATAGTATCACCGCATGATGCTGGCGCAACTTTTGCTTCGCATGTTAAGGAGGCTGGAGCTGGCTCTATGGATAAAGTAATGCATGTCTCCGGGGACTCCACCTATGTATATACAGCAGAGCATGGAGGAAGTATATGGAATGGCTCTGAACAAGCGGTTGATCATTATGCAAGGATGTATGGAATATCTTTGACGCCACAAGAAAGATTATATGCAGTGGATGCATTAAAGGACCATGTTTGCGCAAACCTTCCGGGCCATGATGTCTATCAAACAGTTCCAACAACAAGCCCGACAGGTCCTGGGATATATCCAGGGCAAACGGTTGTGTACCCTGAAGCAGAAGTATTGGGTGCGATAGGGAGAGCAAAGGGATACTTTGCTTCTGGTGGACAGCTGTATAACTACGGCGTTGGAGGAGACGGAGAGCTGGTAGGCGGATGGCCTGGCAAAACTGGAATGGGTAAATGGCTATTTGATACTGTAGAACAGAAATGGGAATTTGTACCAATAAAGAAGGTGAGATAGTAGAGGGAAAACATGCCGAAATCTGAATTTCTTTCTTTTTTTCAAACCTTTCCTCCAAACCTAAGAGAATTCTTTCTAAGAAAGCCAGAACCGGATTCGCCGTATGCAAACATAACAAACCAACTAGTGGATATGATTGCAAAGTATTGCGGAAAAAGGTTTGCGAGAAAAATAGTGGCAAATATACCGAATGGAATTATAGAACAACTTAATGATGAAAAGATGCGAAAACTTAAAGAAAAAGTTATGGCTGAAATACAGAAAGAATCGAGAAAAATAGAAAAACAACTTATTGGCGTAATAACGGAGTACGGTCCTAGTGAAGGCTTACTTGACTACTGCTCGCATGTCTATTACGCCACTGCACACAAAGAAGCAATAAGGAATGCCGTGAAAAAAGTTTTCAGTGAAGAAAATTTGAAAGAAATTTTAAATAGTTAAAAATAGTTTTCATCAAGATAAAGAACAAGTTCATTCGGAGAGTTCGCAACCAACTCTGGATGAAAATAATGCTCTGTTTTTATTATCATCCCTGGGTTAATCCAGGCAGTTGGGATACCGCAGTCGTGGGCTATTTTTATTTCCTTAAAATACTCGTCTCCTATAACGAGAAATCTACTTTTTCTTCGATTTTCAACAATTGTCTTCAGCAATAAAGCCTTAAGCAATTCTTCGTTTGATTTGATTACATAGAAAAACATTCTCTCAAAAGCATTCAGCAAACCCATCTCAGAAAGTATTAACGAAGCGGGTTCTTTTGGAAGGTTTGTAATAAGATAGTGTACGAAAAAATCGTTAGAAAGGATGAAATTTGCAACATGCTCATTATACCCTTGCTCTATAAACCCTATTTCTTCCGCAATCTCAGCGAACAATTTTTGCATTCTTATGTTGCGCTCCTCTCTGGAAAGCATATTTTTATGCAAAGCATACCACCCGAGAGTGGTTATAAAATGCAACGGGTTTGCATCTGGTCTTTTCTCAAAATCTATTTCTGCTTTTTTTGCTATCCTTTCCAATTTACGCTTCTCTTTATTTCCTAGGCCCTCGGATAAGATATCCTTATACCTCCATACGAAGTGCTTTTTATCTTTAACGCTGAGGTTTTTAAGCTTTAAAGGAAGCGCATCTATAGTTCCATTAAGATCCCATACCAAATATTTAATATTTTTAATGGGATTATGTGGCGGAACAAGCATATATCTCATTCATAACACAAACAAATATAAACAGAAATGTTGTTTATACAATAGAGCGAAACAAGGCTAAGGATGTGGGAATATGGCAAAGGAGGCAATTGGGTTCGGAAGAAGAGGAGAAGTTGCGGAAGAGAGAAAAGGACCTATTAGCAGGCCAATAGGATTTGCTAGGAAGGGCGAACTTTCCCTCAGCGATCAGATATCGCGCATAATCGATATGGGTGGAGCACCGGAAGAAACGATATGTTTGGTTGCTGAAAAGTTAGCCGATGCTTTCTATGAAAAAACAGCTCTTGGTATACTCTTGATAAGTGATGAATACCGAGCGTTGGGGGAAGAAATTAAAAAAATTAAAAATATGAAAAAGTTTAGAGAATTAATCAAGGATACAAAAAAATGGGCTGAGGAAGAGGAGGAAGCCAGCGAAGAGCTCGCAAAAGTTTACAAGAGTATTGGTTTTTGTGAGTATATAAGAGGAAGAAAAAAGGATGGAGTAAAATACATGTCGCTGGGAATTATGGCCCTTCTTTCTTTGGATAAGGTTGAAGAAGCATTAAGCGAAATAAAAATAGTAAAATCCCTTGCATCATATGAAAGTTATGAAAAAGCAGAAAGGATTTTGAAAACACTTTTTAAAGAAATGGTGGATTCTCAGCATCCATTAGCAATAATAGAAGCTGCTGATGCTCTGGCGGATTTTTATAAACAAAACGAAATGTACAAAGAGGCTGCGGATGCGTTTGGAAGCATTCTCCTTATATACCAAACGAATCTTGAAAATAGGGATATTGCTGAGGTATACACTAACCGTGTTCTTCCAGAATTCATAGAACTAAAAAAGATTGCCGGCGAAAACGTGATTCCTTCTATTTTGGTTGCTTTTGACGATATGTATCACGTGGCGGCACGAAACTCAGAAATTATTTATCTGGAAAGGTTAAGGGAAATAATAAAAGTGCTGGTTAACGAAATGGATGGTGAAACATCAGAAGAGACGGAAGAGATACTCGAAAGGTTTAAAAATTACGTGGAATTATTTGAAATGAGAAAAACACAATACAAAATAAGCGAAAAGGAATTTTACATTGATGGGATAAGGAATTTTCTAAAAGAAATAAGAAAGACAAGACAACAATTTGAGTAGTTAACAAGAATATATAAATTCCATCTCTTCTTCTTTTTTATCCAACCTACAAAACCCATACCTCTCAAATTGAATGATATTACCAATGCTTAACTCTTCAGCATTCTTTTCGCAGTATCCTTCATCTATTCTCAAGCTTTCTCTGTTATACTTTCCGTGTTCGGTAAGAAGATCACCTGGAACAAGAACCTTGCATGGAACAACCTCATTTTTTGGAAGCCATTGTATTTTAAGCTGGGGCATCTCTTTTATTTCAATAATTCTTGCTTTTATTTTTTCCTTGCTTTTCTCAACAATCTCTATGTTAAACAAATCTTTAAGGCGGATTTTCTCGCCAATTTCTAAATTTTTCGCATCATCATGCTGGATGTAGAATTCTTTTGCAACATTGAAAACCCTACTTCTTTTTTCTGAATCTGGATGGTCTTTTAAAAGAACTGTTTGCGGCCTTGAATTCTCAACCTCCAAAAGAATCGGCTCCTTTACAAAGAAAAATCTTTTTGCAACCGGATCTAATAGTTTTCTGTTCTCTGCAAGAAGAATCTCCCATCCCGGCTCGCTTTCTGTTTTTCCTATTCCAAATCTTAAAACAAAATTTCTTATTGCTTCCGGAACAATCCCCCTTCTTTTCAATCCCATTAGGGTTGGAAGCCGAGGGTCGTCCCAACCAGACACTTTTCCTTCAAGAACTAATGGTGTTAGAAGGCGCTTACTTATTGGAGCGTTCTTTATACTCAACCTTGCGAAGTGTATAAGGATCGGCTTCCTCAATCCGAGATCATCTAGGATAGAGTAATAAAGCGCTTCTCTCAATTCGTACTCTTTGCTACGCATCGCATGCGTAACCCCCTCAATGCTATCCAAAATCGGGGCCTCAAAATCATAGGAAGGCCAAACAAAATATTTGTTTTTTTGCCTGTAGTGCTCTCCTTTTATTATTCTGAAAATAGTTGGGTCTCGCATTACTGTATTCTCGGATTGCATGTTCCCTTTGTATCTGAGAATCGCCTCTCCCTCCTCAAATTTTCCAGAAAGCATATCCTTCCAAAGCTCTGTGTTCTTCTGAATGCTTTGCTTCCTATGCACGCATTCTTTCATTTTTTTTCTGTTTTCTTTTATCTCATCCTGCCCGCATAAGCAGACGTATGCCTTTCCGAGCGAAATAAGCTTTTCAGCAAATTCATAAAGTTTTGGCATGTAATCTGAGGTGTATGTTTCTTTTTCCCACTTTACCCCCAACCATTTTAAACTTTCTTTTATTCCATCAACGTATTCCTGCTTTTCTTTTTTTGGGTTTGTGTCATCGAACCTTAGGAGCATCTTCCCTCCATAGGATTTTGCCGACTCATAATCGAGGAACACTGCTTTTGCATGGCCTATGTGTGGGTAGCCGTTCGGCTCCGGCGGAAAGCGGGTCACAACCTTACCTTCCTCGGCATTTGGCAGGGTTATTGTTTTTTCTTTTTTCTCTTTTTTCTCAAAAGAGTATTTGGCAAGTTCTTTTTCAATCTCCTCTTTTTTCATCTTATTTATCTCATTAACTATCTTGCTTATTTTCTGCATAATTTCTTTCATGCTGTTTTTTGCCTCTGGATAATCGGCGATCACTTTTCCTGCAACCGCCCCCGCATTTGCTTTTCCATAATCGTAGGCATTCTTTATCGCGTGTTTTCTTATTATTTCTTCAACATCCATGCTGATTATTCAATACGAATGCATTAAAAATATTTAGCCAGGTTATCCTTTATGAAAATTTTAGGGTTAGACCTTGCGGGGAGCGAAAAAAGGGCTACTGGATATTGCATCATTGAAAAAGGAAAAGCGAAGCATGGAACAGTGTATATGAATCAGGAAATTCTAAATCTAATAAAAAATGAAAAACCGAATATTGTTGCAATAGACGCGCCGCTTTCTCTACCCGCAGGAAGGAAAAAAATTGAAGAAAGAAATAATAAACATTTTAGGGAATGCGACCTGATGTTGAGAAAAAAAGGGATAAAATTTTTTCCTATAACTTTGGGACCGATGAGAATGCTGACGAAAAGGGGGATGGAACTGAAGAAAAGTATTGAAAAAATAGGCAAGAAAATAAAGGTGATGGAAGTATTCCCGGGTGCGACCTATGATGTATACGGAATCAGGAGAAAAAACAAAAAGGAGATTTTGGAATGGGCAAAAAAGTTTGGAGTGGATGGGCGAAAGGCAAAAACGCAGGATGAACTAGATGCGATCGCATGCGCGATCACTGGAAAGCTTTATGCCGAAGGAAAAGCAACCCTTTTGAAAGGAAAGGATGGAGCCATAGTTATTCCCAAGGTTTAAAAATAAGTTGAGGGAAATATCCACATGAGATTTTTAGGAATTCTGGCTTTGCTTATGCTTTTTGCTGGGTGTATTTCCAATATTGAAGAAAAAAATGAAAATAAAATGGTAAAAATAATAGGTGAAAAAATCTATAATGAGAGTAGTTGGATGAACGAAAGCTCAGAAGAAAGCACCGCAGAGAATATCCCAGCAGGCAACGATACTACTCCCGTTAATGAAACAGATGGTGCAGCCGATTTGAATACTACGAATCAAACTTTTGAAAACGAAAGCTACGCTGAAAACGGAGAAGCGAAGATAGATGGAACATATTTTGGAAACGATAGGTATTGCCTTGTTCTGCGAGACATATCCATGCAGAGAAATGAAATAGGGTACTGCGCGCTTTTTGAGATTATTCTCGTTGAAAACTACACAACACTGCAGAAACTTCAGGTCTGCCCGGGGGATGATGCAACATGGATAAGCCCTGAGGGAAAGCAGTACAGAATAAAGGTGATAGATACTGCGGCGGGGTATAGCGGTGCTGCAAGATGGGCAAAGGTAATAGTATATGGGTGAGTAGATGGAAAAGAAAATTTATATCATAAGAAAAATTGAAATGGTTGGAAATACAAAAATATTTAGGGTGGAGCCAAAAGACGGAAAGAATATAAATTTTCTACCGGGGCAGTTTGCAAAGATCATAAAACCAGGCACAAACGAGTTTAGGCCTTACTCAATAGCTTCTCTCCCGGAATGGAATTTTCTTGAGTTTGCAATAAGGATGGTGGGTGGAAAATTCACTTCTTATTTGGATGGGTTGAAAGAGGGGGATAGTGTTGAGGTAGAAGGACCGTTGGGGCATATCGGATATGATGGAGAGAAAAAATGTATCTTTGTTGCCGCCGGAACAGGAATCGCCCCAATAATCTCAATGTTGAGGAGGATAAAGGAAAACAAAATAGATGGAGAATTTTATCTTTTTTACAGCAACAGAACAAAAAGCGATACAGTATATTTTGATGAATTAAAAAAAATGTCTGATGATGGCAGGATAAAAGCAATATTTACATTCACGGGTGAAGAGTTTCCGGGCTTTGAGAAAGGAAGAATAAGCGAGGAAATGATGAAAAAATACCTTCCGAAAGAGTTGGGTGAATTTAAGGTTTTTATGTGCGGAAAGATGGAGATGGTCCTTTCTTTGAAGGAGATTTTTGAGAGGTTGGGCGTAAAAAAAGAGAACATAAAATTTGAAGGATGGGGCTAGAATAAAAGTATTGTGAGAAACGCTAAAAGAAGCATATTCACAAAATCAGCAAAAGATGTTGTGATGGGTATAAGAAAATTGTTTGGGTCTTCTTTTTTTCTGTAAAAATAGAGACCAGCTAATATGGCAAGGATGAAGAGCATGCTTACGATAAGAGCAACATCTATGATGCTTATAAAAAAAACCTTTAGGGCGACTTCAAGGTTCACGCCAAAACCAGAAAGGGCAGAGATAATCAATGCAATGGACGAACTTATGAGTGCAGTAATAATCGCAACCACAAAAACCTGCATAAACAGTTTTTTCACTTCTTCATTTTTGTACCACTTACCCCTTATCTTTCTTGTATGAAGAAGGGTTGAAAACCTTGAGGAAACTATTATGCCATAATCACCAATCATGTCATTCAGCGTAGGGAGAAGCACAATTAAGGGGAATAGGGAAAGAAATACCACCTTAATCTGCTCAAGCGCAAGACCGCCAAAAGAGCTTATGAAAGATGTGAAGAGGAGTATTTTCAGGCTTTCTTTTATTATTGTTTTTGGAATATTGCTGTGCGGACCGTACTCTTTAACATAAAGAAGCGTTTTCTTGGATATCTTATGCTTGAGATGTATTTTGTGAATAAGAGGATGATGCTTTTCCCTTTCAACCTTCCTAAGCTCTTCAAGATGTTTTCTTACAGTCATAGAATCACCATTGCAACAAAAAGCAGGGAAAGTACGCTAGTAATATCTCCGGTTGAGGTTATGAATGGTCCCATGATATCGTTTGGGTCATGGCCCCTTCTAAAAAGATAGAATGTAAAAAATATCGTAATGGGTATTTCTATTGCATTTGCGATTATTCCAGCAATCAGGGGAAGGAAGATTATCTTTGGCCAAAAAAGATTTAAAACAAAAAGATTGAATGCAAACGCAACGAGTCCAAGAAAAAGCGAAACTATGATTGCAAGAATAAAAGAAGCAACCACATTTCCACCAACAATTTTCGTTCTTATTCTATTTGGCTTTACAACACCCAAAAACATTCCTGCTGTAAGACGGGCCGCAAGCGAGCCGCTGATGTTGCCTCTCATCTCCAAAAAACCCGGAAGGATGATGAGCATACCCGGGATGAGAAGAAGGTTATTTGCATACACCGCAATTAGCGTTCCGGCAATAAGTCCACCTATTATTGAAACGAGCTGAGAGTAAAAAATTTCCTTGAATTTATCGTCAAGTATATCCATACAGATTATTTCAGAAGAAAAGCTTCAAAAATGTATCTAATGTACTGGTTGGATTTTGTTTTTGCTCGTCCGTACCATACTGGCAAAGCCACACCATAAATCTTACTGCCCAGGTATAGCCTACCGCTTCTAGAGACCGCAGGGTATTTTCATCGACGCCAAAATAGATTGAATATGCTTTAATTGTTGCTTCAAAATCCTTTTTTGCGTAGGTCTTTTTCATTGCATCCCTGAACGGGTCGTAGGAAAGATCGTAGTAAAATCCATGAGTTGAGCAAATAAACGCAGCGTACAGTTCCGGGCTGAGCTCCGCTAGAATATTTATTTTTTCAACTATTTTATGTATTGAAGAATCTGGGATTTCGGTTGAAACATTAGAGGCGGCTATATCCAGTTTAGGGAGGGTTTTGGTTGTATAGTATCTATCTATCCGGATCATGGCGTTTTTTACTTCTACGCTTGAAAAATAATAATCATAAACCCCTCCGCCAGGTTCGTTAAACCCACCTAGAGAAGGGTCCATGAATATGTCCATACCATCGTTAAGTCGAACCCTTACAATCACATGACCTTGAAAAGGAACATAGAGATGAGCATCGTATCCTTGTGCTCTGAGCAAAGCAACCAAAAGAGAAGAACTTTCATCGCAGTCTACGCTGTCTCTTTTTCCAGCGGATATACTTTCGATTAGCCGTTGGATGGATTTATACTTTCCATCCGCAGAGTTGTTCCAATAAGCAAATCCGGATATCCCACCAACCCTTACAGAGTTATATGTTAAAACTATTCTTCCTAAATCGGTCTCATCAACTAAAGGATGTTTTTTCTTTAGTTCCTGAATCATGGAATAGTTGGTTTCTACATATTTTTGAACTGCGCTGTCAGGATAAATTTTTGGCACTGCAGCATTGAAGGAAAGGGCCATCACCGCTGTGCCGAGAATGTTCATTTATTTCACATAAATACATATGTAGAAACAATTTTTAAACCCTTAGCATAGCACGTATTCTATGTTTTAATCCTTCTGGAACAGCATCGCTCGTAAGAGAAGAAGAAAACATGCCAAGACTTTCTTCCCTTAAGGTTTTGCTATTCTCCGCCATTGAAACTATGACGTTCCATATCTCTTCAGACTGAATATTATTTTTAATAAGCCTTTCAAGAATCGTCTTGTAAACTTCTGGGTCTATAAAGTTGTTATCCGCTAAAAGTAATGCAAACCTTTCATCTTTTGTATTAATGATTAGATTGCCAAGTAAAAACTGACCTCCAAAGCTAAGACGGAATAGCGATAGCTCATTTTTCTCTATGTTTTCAATAAAAAATGGGTCAAAAGAAACAAGAGCGACTGCTTCTAAGTTTGTTAAACCATATTTCTCTGCCTCTTTTATAATCCCATTATAACTGATAATAATCTTATCGACAAAAATAGGATCAACTTTGGTTTTCTGCGAAGCGAGCAGAGTAAGGATGGTAAGCCCTAACCCAAATTGTACACTATTACTTTTCTTTATCAAAGAGAGTATTTTATCCCTACTATCATTTGGTATGGTCGATTTATCTAGAAATTTTTCTGCAACGAAAAGCACGTCTTCCAAAGAGAGAGCATCCGGCCCAAAGAGAAGCATCTCAATGTTAGAATCCAAACGTGACGAGTAACCGTAATATAAACGCGTCAATTCTTTTAATAGATCTAAAGTAGGTTGCGGCTTATAAAAAAAGTGATTAAAGTACGAAACTAGTGTTTTGTATCTATCGCCCAGAACAGGAATGCTCATGCCAGAAAGATAATTTTTTTCATTAAAACTTTTGAATAATGGAAGATTTATATAAGTCCATGCTATCGACTCCTCATTATTAAGACCTTTACCTTTTTTATTTATCGCAGATATTGTATTCAAAGCATCCTTACCAACATCCGGATGAACATCGCTCGGTTCAAACTTTATCACAGAGCCGTGGGTAAGGTCAAATGCTATTTTTACGCCATCAAAATCTACCCTGACTCCTGCATGCGTGTCTCCCAATAGAACAAATCTTGGGCTGTATTCAGGCCATAACAGATCGACAATATCTCTGAAAAGTTTTGCAGACTCATCGCAATCATAGTAAGATGCGTAGTAGCCGGAATAAGAATATGTAACCGCGGTCTGCGGAGAACGCATCTGTCCAGAAAAAAGTTGCGACAAAATTTTAAGCGGATTCCTAAATCCTTTTTCACCAAGTTCAATCAACCTCTCATCATCTGATTTGTAGTTTATCCCAAAAAGTCCAGCGTATCTCAGGGCGTTCCACGCAAGCGTCAGCCTTGCCCATTTTTCAAAATTTTCTTCGCTTGGCGAAACATCAAACTCTTTGCAAAATTCCCTAAACTCTTTCTCATGGGTCTGCTTATATTTTATAACCGTTTCATCTGAAAAGATTTGGGAGAGAAGCTCCTTGGAATCATAGCTCTTTTTTGGAATCCAACCCAGAGATGCTGTTTTTTCTTCAGGTTTTATTTCAAAACCTTTTCCTTTCTTATCATCGCCAGCCATTTTCACCACGCTGAATATTTATGCACAGAAATGTTTTTAATATTGAACAACAAAGCAAAAGCATGAAAATGCGGGTCGGGAAGAAAGAGGTCAACGTTGAAGTTGCGTCTGGATGGAGGAGATTTTTAGGGTACATGTTTAGAAAAGAGCCAAGCTTCGATGAAGGAATCCTTTTTGTTTTTGACCGGCCGCAGAGAGTAAAATTATGGAGCCCATTTGTAAACTTTCCTCTTGATATAATTTTTTTGAACAAAAGAATGAAGGTAAAGGATATTGCATGTTTAGAGGCATGGGATTTAAATGGTGTTGAATGCCAAAAAGCAAAATATGCGCTTGAAGTGAAGAGAGGGTTCTGCAAGAAGTTTAAAATAAAAAAAGGGGTGAAAATCAAGATTTAAGAGCTAGCTGTTGGAGCTTCCCATTCCCTCCTCAAATTCGCAACAGCCAAATCCGGAAAAACCCTATCGCTCTGCACTGCTCTAAGAATCTGAGTAAGCCTCTTTTCAGCGTTTCCATTCAGCATGCCGCGTCCAACCATTATTTCAATCTGTTCTAAAACCTGCTCTGCTCTCTCGCCAGACGCGCCGATAATTTTGTTCAGCAACCTAATTGCAGGCGATTCACGCGGCCTTATTCTTCTTCCATTGAAATGGCTAACCATACGGTATAATACTTCTTCACTAGAAAACGGTCTCTGCTCAAGCAATCTTTCGACCATTTGAACTGTTCTTACACTACCGCCTGCCTCTGCAAGTCTAATTGATGTTCTCGCGTAAGGGTTCTGGAACTTCCTCATCCTATCGCTTGCCATACTTGCCAAATACATACCATAGTCCTGTCCTCCACCACACATCTACATCACCTCGTAATAGTTGTAAAAATAAGTTTTATATATAAATTATGTATGTTATAAAACACAAAAAAAGGCAAAGTGTTTTAAATATAACTATATGTTAAAAATAACAGAGAGTATGGTAACAGTTGCGCATATAGTTGAAAAATTGGTAAAGGAAAACCCATCCTTGGAGCAGGCGCTTGCGATGGACTTATTAAGCTATTCACGAACAGCAGTTTATCTCAAGCCAAAGGTTGAGAAGGAGCTAGGAAAAGAGGTCAAAATAGGGGCCATAGCCATGGCTTTGCAAAGGATCGCGGAAAAGGTGAGAACTAAGGCGAAGGAGCACGAATATAAGATAAAGGAGATAAGCACGCGGTCAAACCTCGCTGAGATAAGCATCGCAAAAACTAGCAGGATAAAGGAAATAATAGATGAGGTTTACGAAACCGTTGATATTGCAAAGGGGGATGTTGTTAATTTCATTCATGGGAACAACGAAACGACTATAATTTTCAGCGATGGAAAATTTGAGGAGATAAAGGAAATTTTGAGGAAGGAAAAAGTCATTGGGGAGATGAAAGGACTTGGAGCAATCTCTTTGAGGTTTAGCGAGGAAACATTATCCTCGCCGGGTTTTGTCGCGTATGTGCTGAAAGAACTTGCATGGCATGGTATAAATGTTGTTGAGGTTGTTTCTACCTACACTGAGCTGAGCGTTATATTGAAGGAGGAGGATGTTGGAAAAGCTTATAATGTTATTAAGAGTTTATTCAAGTGAATATCATTTTTAAACACTTTTGTTGAAAAATAAAACATGCGCAAAATCATGCCTCTCCTGCTGACGATGGTTTGTTTGTGCCCGATAAAAAACAGCGCAAATGCGGTAAGAATTCCTGAAAATCCAAACATAGAAAATGTTATTGTTGAAGAGAAAACCGAGAAGCAAAGCGAATTAAAAACTCCGGACAAAAAACTTGGCGAAAAGGAAAAGGCGAGAATGAAAAAGGACTTGCGTAATTTTGGAGTGGATAGTGTTTTTTTGGATAGTTTGTTTGCGAGGAGCGATTTTGGAATATACGATATGAAGAAGTTGAAAAAAATAAAGAATTATGGAGAGTATAGAGAAGCCCTGAAGATTGAGGAGAAAATTTCGCATGGAGTAGAGTTTGTAAAGGAGAATTGGGTAATTTTGCAAAAACTGGAAAGAGAGTTTGGGGTTAGCAAATACTACATTGCTGCAACCCTAGGGATTGAAACTGACTATGGGAGAAACATTGGAGAATACAACGCTATATATGCTCTGCTCACGATGTATAACCGAGCTGGCACATGGAAAGGAAAGAAAAAATGGGCCCGGCAGATTACTGATTTTTTGAAAATGTGCGAGGAGCTTGAGCTTGACCCTTTCTCTGTTCCTTCTTCTTGGGCAGGGGCGATAGGACCCGGCCAGTGGATGCCTTCAACATGGAGAGGAAGTTTTAAGGATGGAAACGGGGATGGGAAAAAGGATGTTTTCAACCTGGAGGATGTTTTGTATAGTATTGCCGAGCATTATGCAAAACACAGGAGCGTTGATAAGGCGATCTATGCATACAACCCAAGTAGAATGTATGTAAGAGCGACTAATGAAATTGCAGGAGGAATCGAAAGAAATATCTTATTTACTGGTGAAGAATACGTGCCATTTAAAAGTATTTTTGAGAAATTTTAAGCGATGATAATAGGGCTTGTGGGGAAACCATCCTCTGGAAAATCTACTTTTTTCAATGCAGCCACGCTTGCGAATGTTCCGGTTTCGCCGGTTCCTTTCACAACAATAAAACCTAATACTGGTACGGCATATGTTCGCGTTGAGGATGCAGGCCCGGAGCTTGGGGTTGTATCAAACCCAAGAACAGGGTTTGTGATCGGAAAAATAAGGTATACCCCATTTACCTTGATGGATGTAGCTGGGTTGGTGCCGGGTGCGCATGAGGGAAAGGGGCTCGGAAACCAGTTCTTAAATGACTTAAATCAGGCGCATGCACTCATACATATTGTTGATTTCTCAGGTTCCATGGATGAGAACGGAAATTTTATAGGGTATGGGAAGCATGACCCTGAAAGAGATATTTTGTTTTTGGAGGAAGAACTGAACCTATGGTATTTTGATGTTATAAAAAGGAATTTTGAAAAAATGCAGAGAATGAGAAGGGCTGGAAAAAAGAGCATAGAAATAATAATGGAGATCCTTTCTTCATTCAGGGTTTTTGAACACATGGCTGAAAGCGTGGTTAGGGAATACGGAGAGATTGAAAACTGGGATGAGGAGAGGATAAAGAAGATTGCAAAATCATTGAGGGAGCAGACAAAACCAACTGTTATTGCTGCAAACAAAATAGATGTACCAAGCGCGAAGGATAATTATAATCGGCTTAAGGATAAATATAAAAATATTGTTCCGTGCTCTGCTGAGGCAGAGCTTGCTCTGAGGAGAGCCAGCAAAGCAGGGATGATAGAGTACGCGCCTGGCGGGAGCGATTTCAGGATTGTTGGGAACGTGAGCGAGGAGCAGAAGAATGCTCTGGAAAGCATAAGGAATAATGTGCTTAAGGTCTTTGGAAACACAGGGGTTCAGCAGGTTTTGGATTATGCTGTTTTTGGGCTTTTGGAATACAAAGCAGTTTTTCCGGTCGGAGAAAAACTGATGGATAAAGAAGGAAGGGTTTTGCCGGATTGCTTTTTGTTAGAGAAGAATGCAACCGTTTATGATTTGGCGATGAGGATACACAGTGATATCGCAAAGGGATTGCTGTATGGGTTTGATATGAGGACAAAAAGAAAGCTTGCGAAGGATGCGGTTCTGAAGCACAGGGATGTTGTGGAACTCGTGAGCGCGGCGAAATAATTATTTTTTCCTCATTTTCCCATAGATCTTCTCTCCGATTGCAATGATGATGTTAAGGACGATAAGGTCAATTATGAACCAGCTTGAGGCGCCCTCAATCTCTTTTATGCCAAAAATCTCAAATGGAAGAGGAGCAGAAAAACGTGTGCCGCGGTCTACGATTATCTCCGGCTGCTCATGGAATAGAACAGAAACGCTGACCGCGTCTCCAACTTCATAAATTTTTTCATTGTTCACAATTATGGGCATGGGCTCTCCCTTATGGGTGAGTGGCGGAGGGGAGCCCTTGCTCCCTACAAAAATGTAGGTTTGGTTTTCACTCCCTCCAAAAATTCCATTCGTCTTTGCAGTTATTCTCCAAACACCCGGCGCATCAACTTTAAAACTTCCTATCCATTGCGCATCCACATTGGTAAGGTTTAGTTTTATGTCATCATGGGTGCTGGTGTCGAAAGAGGAGAGGAGAAAAATCGCACCTGAAAAAAGAACAATTATTACAAAGGTGAACTTGAGCTGCTGTATCATCACTGCGTTCATCTCAGGCATTATCTCCTCCATGTACGCTTTGTTTAGCTGTTCCATCTTTGCCATGTCTTTTTTCTTGCTTGCCTCCTTCATCTCTTTGCTCATTTCCTTTGTCCTCTCCTGCATTTTTTTCATTCTTTCCATATCAACAAACTTCGGCCGGATGATGCGAATAAGAAGGACATAAACAAGTGCGATAAAAAGAACAATATAAAAAAACACAAAAATCACTTTAAAATTGAGGCAAGCTTTTCTGCAGCCTCTTCAACCTTTCCCTCATGGTTCATTATTATTATTGCGGGAGCGCCGCACATGGTTGCGTATGCTGAAAGCATGGCCCGGTTAATGAAATCATGCTCTTCTAATTCTGCTCTCTCTTCCTTGTCCCTTATCCTCGTTTCATCCCTTGCCCTTCTTGCCATTATCTCATCTATGCTTGCGCTTATGAGAATAAGCCCATCGACCTTAAGTTTTTCAAGAAGCCTCTGCGGCAGGCCCGGGAGGTAGCCAGAAGGGGTTTTTATTGAGCAGTGCGTATCAAGGATTATTCTTTCTATTGTGTTGGATAGTTTGATCAGCCTTTTCTCAACCTCCATCTGAAGGGCTTTTTGCTTTGCAGGAGGGAGCTTCCTCACCTCATCCCGGTTTTTTACTTTATGTTTTTTCTTTGCAAGCTCAAAAATCATATCGCCATAATTAACCATCTCATAACCTTTCTTTTTTTCCATTGCTTTTGCAAGCACGGTTGTTTTACCCGCACCGGGCATTCCCATCACAATATACATAAAATCACCTTAAACTATTCAAGCATACCGGCAATTGAAGGATAGAGTTCGAAAACATTCATCTGCCTAAGCTGAAGGTACATTCTGTAGAATATGCCTACCGTAAGAAGAATACCAGTACCGGTACCAAGAGCGCCTAGAAGGTCTGCAAATCCTGCAAGCAAACCTATAAGGAAAGAACCAAGAATGGTAAGCGTAGGGATATACTCCTCAAGCCGCTTGAGCATGATGCGAGGATCACGCCTAAATCCAGTGATCTGAATGTTTGATTGCATGAGCTGGTTTGCAATGCTTTTTGCATCCATTCCGGCTGTCTCAACCCAGAACAAACCGAACAAAACAGAAGTGAGGGAAAGGAAAAGAATGTACGTAATGGCATGCACCCATTCTGGTATTTTAAGAACAGGTGTAACGCCGTTTGCAAGTACATTTATGTAGCTTATTATGTTCGTACCGGCATGAAGAGGGGTAAATAGGTAGAGTACTCCATCAACGAGCCGGTTGTTTGCATCAACATAAGCGATGTACGGAACAACATCAACACCAGCGATCTCGAAACTCTTTCCGGCGAATACAAAAACAGAAAAGAGCTGGATGTTCATGATGAGCGCAGCTGCAAAAATAACAGGAATGTTCGAAACATAAAAGAGAGGAAACGGAAGGGAGTTCACAGTCCCTCTTCCTCCGGCAAAGCTTATGGGAACCTCGACCCTTGTCCCTTCTCCATAAACAACAACCAAGAAAACTAGGATTGTCGAAAACACTGGAAGAAGAATGAGGAGGGCGTTTGCGATAGCATCAGCACCTCCGGTTGCAAAAGCTTCAAGAACACCCCCATCGCTGATAAAAAGCGCAACAGTTCCAGCAACAACAGAAAAGCTCACGCCAGCGGCAATGAAAAGGGAAATCCCAGAGCCTATTCCATATTTCGTCACAACCTCATCTAAGTACATGAGCACAACAGAACCGATCGCGATCTGAATCACCATAAGCATTATTGCAAAACCCGGGTTGCTTGCAAATGCATCTGAGATGACGATCCTGCCGGATGCAAACATGTAAGCTTCGAAAAATGCGATGAATATCGCGAGAAGTTTCTGAAGAATTTGGAACTTCTCCCTCTGCTCAGGGTCACGGAGGTTGAAATTCAAAAGGCCGGCGCCATTGAAAAGTTGGAGAAAAATAGATGCAAGCACGATCGGTCCAATACCGGTTGTTAGGAGGCTTCCTATCTTTGAGGCGGTAATCACCTGTAAGAAATCAAGACCTCCGCCTGTCTCTTTTGCACCAAAAACAATTGTGTTGTACATAATGAAGTAAAGAACAAGAACAGCGAACGTCCATACAAAACGCTCCTTTATCGTGGGTGGGCGGGAAGGTGGGCTAACGGTTGGAAGAAACTTTCCAACACCATACAGTACATCTGTTAGTCCCATTTCACCACTTTATTTTCATTCTGTTTTTTCTTTATCTTTTTCTTTGAGTACTTCTGCTTTTCCACCGACATCCGCAAGTTTTTTTTCTGCTTTCTTGGAAAAGCTTTTCGCGCGGACCAAAATGGGTAGGGTAAGCTGCCCGCCGCCTAAAACCTTTCCATTGAAATCAAAAACATACATGTTATTCTCCTTTTTTAATTCGCCGGCTAATGCATACCGTTCTATCTCACCAACATTTATTGTCCGAACATCTCTTTTTATTTTTTCTCTGCTGAACCCTCGTTTTCCTATCTCTATTCCAGCAGCAGTGAGAGAGCTGAACCTGTGCTTCCATATCCCTGCCCTTCCCTTCCCCCCTCTGTTTCCTGCTCCTCTTCTGTTCTTTACGTTCCCTCCACCATGCGTTCTTTTTCCCCGCATTTTAATTTTTTTCTTTCTGTACCTTCTTGCCATCCTAATCCCCTTTATCTTTACATCATCCTAGATAAAATCTCATCCATGTTGTCTCGGATTCCGAGCGCGCCTCTTGGGTAAGCAAGCTTTATGCTCTTCCATCCCCTCCTTGGAGCGTGAAGCCGGAAAACAGGACTTAGAACCTTCGGTTTTTTTCCATCGAATATCTCATCAACTATTTTCTTCAAATCCTTTTCCTTCAATAATTCGGTTGCTCTTTTCTTTCCAACCTCCCCTCTTTTCTCTACAAGCTTCTGCACTGTTTCTTTTTTTACTTCCCCGAACGTAATATAGTCTTTTGCAACCTTTAGCATCCCTATGTACTGCGGGTTTGCTTTCACCACAACAGCGTGATTCACTCTGTTTAGTCTTAGGGCTGAAAGCGTCCGGGCTATTTTTGGTTTGATTTTGCGAATGCCCCTTACCCGCACAATTGCAATTACCTTTCCATTAAGCTCATCTATTTCCATCATAACACCTCTATGGTTGCGGCTTTATCTTGTTGAGCGAATCAAGCGCGCTTATTGTTGCAACGATAGTATTGTAAACATTATCCGTTGCCCCTCTTGCCTTACTCCATACATCTTTTATTCCAGCAAGTTTTAGTATTGTTTTTACTGTATCGTTTGCAGCGAGCCCCAACCCTCTTGGAGCTGGTTTTAGTGTCACCACGGTTGAACCCTCCCTCCCAACAACCATTCTGGGAAGGGAATGTGGACGGCCGCACCTGCATTCCCACGACCCGCATCCCATTTTAACTTTAATAATATTTTTCTTCGCCTGTTTTGTAGCATAATCAACCGCAGGGCCAACCTCCTGAGATTTGCCGACCCCAACGCCAACATGGCCCTTTTCATCACCAACAGCGACGATGGCCCGGAATGAAACCTTTCTTCCGGAATCTGTTGTACGCTGGGTCGGGCTAACCAGAATTGTTTCTGCCTTTAGATCTGGAATAAGCATGTCCACTATTTCTGGTTCAAGGATCTTATTCCCGCCTTCCAATATAGCATCAATATCTGTAATCTCACCTTTTTTCACAGCCTTCCCAACCTTTGTCTTCGGCTCCCAGTTTTCCAAAGCCATCGCCATCATCCTCTAATTTTTTTCACAACCTGCTCGAAAAGTTCAGGAATCTTTTCCGGGTTTACTTCCTGCTTCAGGTAAGATGAAAATCTTTTCTTGTACTCTTCTTCACTTTTTTCTTTTAAAACTTTCGCATAATCAGCAACATGCTTCCCGCTTATTCTTTCAGAGCTTATCTCCATGTTCATGTTCATCTTAAGTCCGCCGTCAATAGCTCCTTTTATCGCGCCAAAAACTATGCTTCCTTTAGTTGGAGAATGGAGACCTATGTCCGGAACGGCTTCGGTTACTCCTTTCTGCTTCGCAAGCTTTGCAGCATAAAGCCCGATGAGGTAGGCGGTTGGCATGTTTCTGCGGGATGGCCAGTTAAACTGCTTTGCGATTGTTTTTCCGTTCACCGTCGCAAGCACCCTATCGCCTTCATACCCAAAATCAACAATCTGCACAATCAAATCCCTGTTCTTTTTTCTAACAACAAACCTGGGTTTGCTACTCCTAAGCAATGCGAATCTTTTTTTGTACCTTGTCCTTCCAATTCTCCTTCTTCTGAAAGGAACAACATATCTCGGACCTTTTGCTTTTCCCATTCTCTCCTCCTCATTCTTTTATATACCCTGCCTCCTTTAGGTATGTATAGAGCGGCCTCTTCCCCTTGAAATGGCCGCCCTTTATTTTTGAGTAGATCTCCCTCTTTTTGCTCCTATCAAGTTTTCCTTCTTTCAAAAGTTTTGCAAGATAGGAACGGAGGGAGCGGATTCTCTCCATCCACGCAACCTTTCTTCCTTTTCTTGAGTATTTTGTACCTTTTCTTTTTCCAGCCCTTTTCTTTTTTGTTCTTTTATTCAAACTCGCATTTCCTTTCGCTGGAATCTTGTACACTATTCCGTCTTTTATCAATGCTTTCACATCCTCCCGGGTAAGCGCTTCCTTAACCTTTCCCAGGCCATCCTGCTTTATTCTCACCCTGTTGATTCCGATTCCCATAATGTCAGCAGCAAGCCTCTTTACGGTATGAACGCTCATGTTTTCTCACCCTCAACCTTTGCCGGATTCAATACTTTCAATCCAAGCTCCTTTGCCTTCGCTTCAATCATTCCTCTTTTTCTTTTTCCAACAGCAGAAGCAATTCTTATTGCGGTTGTTTTTTTGTCAACCCCATCAAGCTCTTTTTCGTTTCTCACAAGCAACTCTCTCATTCCTGATGGATGTACCCCGCGCAACCCGGCAGGATTTTTGTACCCTACTCTTGGAGAAGGACCGCAGGATTTCCATCTCATCCTTTTTTTGTTCCCCGCTCCGCGCGGTTTTCTCCATCTTGGCTTCACTCTTACTTTTCCTTTCTTTCCTCCTGCATTAGGAACATGAAAATAGGGTATTTTTTTCTTTTTCATCCTACTCGCCCTCCTCAGTCGGGTAGATTCCATCCTGGAAAACCCGTCCGTCCTTCTCTTTTATTCTTGTTGCTCTTCTAAGGTTTGCGGCTGTTTCGCTTACATCCTCCAAACTAGGACCTGAGATTACTATCTCTTGACCCCGCACTTCTATTTTTGCGTTTCCGCATACCTTTGTTTTTCTCGGCTTTTTCTCCCCTAAAAAGTTTTTTATGAGCACATCCTTTCCCTTAACCTCTATAGTTATCGGGAAGTGCGCATATCTTATCACCATTTTTTTCTGAAAACCTTCTGTAACTCCTTTTATGAGGTTGCGAACATGGGCTTTTATTGTATTTTTCAGCGGCGCACTCGCCGCCTCAACCTCAACTCTCCCATCTTTCACGGATAGCGTGAATTTTGCTTTTATGAGTTTTGAAGCTTCGCCCTTCGGTCCTTTAACATACACAGCAGAACCATCGCTTTTTACCTCAACTCCCTTAGGAACCTCAACTACTATGTCCCTCATTTGTTCCACCCATCAGTAAACAAAACCTATCATCCTTCCTCCAAGCTTCCTCTCCTCAGCTTCTCGGTTTGTCATGATACCTTTTGGAGTAGAAACAATGATTATTCCTATTCCAACACCCGGAAGGTACTGCTCCTCTGCTTTGTACCACTCCTGCCTCTTCACGGGCGCGCGCGGCTTTATTACACCGCAGTTGTTTATTTTTCCTGAGAGTTTAACATTTATTTTGTTTCCCTTTCCATCTTCTATTACTTCAAAACTTTCAACATATCCATTGCTCTTCATTATCTCAAGCACTTTTAGTATAAGGTTTGAGTATTTGACAGTGCATCTGCTTTTACCAACCTGCGAGTTTGTTTTTATTATGTTCATGGCCTCAGCCAAAAGGTCTACGCTCATTTTTCCACCATCATTAGTATTTTTTGAAACCTATTTTTTCACCAACCTCCCGGAAACATTTTCTGCACACATAAAGTCCATACTTTCTTATCAATCCTTTTGTCGAGCCGCATACCCTGCACTTTCTCTTTCCTTTTCCCCTCATGCTGTCATCGATTTTCTTTTTTATCTTATCGTCCATCTTATCCTCCCTCTATAGTAACGCCGAATTTGTTTTTCACAAATTCCATTGCTTCCTGCTTTCCTATCCTATGACTCTTTCCTACTTTGCTTTTCGCTATCTTTCTTCTGCTTACCCTGTACCCTCTCCTTGCCAGGGTAACACAAACATCAAAACCAAACATTCCTATTTTAGGATTGTACTTTGCACCAGGAAAATCTATGTATTCCTTAATACCAATGGAAAAATTGCCTGTATTGTCAAAGGCATTCGCCGGCATGATGTTCTTTTTTGAAGCGAATGCTTTTCTCAGAAACTCCTCAGCGCTCTTACCGCGTAGTGTGGCCTTTACCCCTATCTCAAGACCTGGCCTTAGCTTAAATACAGGGTTTCTTTTTTTCGCTTTTGTCCTCACTGGCTTTACACCCGTAAGCTCGTGGAGAAGCTTCTCTGCATTTTCCAGCGCTTCCCCTCCTGTCCCGACGCCAATGTTCACCGTTACCTTATCTATCATTATCTCTCTCATGTCCAACACTACCACCCTTCTGGAACCGGAAACAGATAGTTTGCAAGCGTGATTATCTCTTTTCCATCAACATCCAAAACTGCTTCCTTTCTTCCCATCCTCGCAACAATCTCCTTAATCTTTCCTCTAGCCCCAGCGTGCTTTCCCTCTGTAATCAGGCAGTTTGCCCCCGGCGCAAGCTTTATGTGTTCGGTTATTTTTCTCTTGTCGAGCTCGAACAGAACTGAATCCCCGGGTTTGTATTTATTATCTTTTGTGAGTATGGTCCTTCCATCATGGAATGTGAGCTGGAAAACACCCGCACTGACGGTTGTTTTGTTTTTTATTTTAAGGGGCTTGAGGTTTTCTCCATCTGAGATCTGTTCTGCCTTAAGCCTTCCCTTTCCATCAAGAAGAATTCTAAAGTTCTTTTTTTCATCAGGCAAGGAGATCACATCCATCAACCCAACGGGAAATCCATCATCTTTAACAACCCTTCCATCAACATACACCTTACCGGAATTCAGCGCGATTCTTGCTTCCCTTGCGTTTGAAACAACACCGAGCATCTCCCGAAGCACAAACAAAACCGGAGCCCCATGCTCTTTTGAGTGCGGACCAGGAGAAAGGTTTTTCAGAAAAACATTCTTTTTCTTATCAGTAATGGGCAGGATTTTTGAAGCAGCCATTCTTTTCATATGCCTTTTTTCTCCTTTCTTTGCCATTTTTTCATCCCCTCTTTTCTTCTCCTTTTCTTTCTACTATCATAAGGTTTGAAGGTCTGAGCGGCACGAGCACATCCACCCCTCTGCTGTTTCTTTTTGAAATCCCTTCCACAGTAACGGTTGCTTTTTTGTAGTTGACAGAAGCAACGATGCCGGTTTTTCCTTTGAAGTCTCCTCTCATAACTTTTATTCTATCCCCTTTCCTCACCGGAATTGCGCGTTTTTTTATCCTCTCCCTCAACTCCTTAGAAAGATGGGCTGAAAGGAGCACCTTTCTTCTGTGTAGCGGAAGGGTAGATTGTTTTTTTCTGCTTGTTCTTACTGTTCCCATACTACGCAACCCCCGGAGCTATTGCGATTACTTTTGGGTATCTTTCCCCAAGCTCTCTTGCGATTACCCCTTTTATCTCAGTTGCAATCGGCAGTCCGTCCTCAGTCACCAGGACAGCTGCATTGTCCTCAAAAAATACCCTCATCCCATTCGGTCTTCTTATCTCCTTTTTTTGCCTTGTGATAACTGCCCTTACCACAGTCCCGACCATTTTTGGGTCTCCTTTTTTCACTGAACAAATTACCATATCCCCAACTCCTGCCCTTGGGTATCTTCCTCGCCTTCCCTTCCACCCTACAACCCCTATTATCATAAGTTCTTTTGCTCCGCTGTTGTCGTTGCATACGAGCGTTGAGCCAGGTACAAGCGTCTTTACTATCTTTGCAGGAAGGCCTCTCATCTTTATTCACCCTTCTCTTCCTTTTCTTTTTTCTTCTTAACTTGTTTTTTCTCCTTCGCCGATTCTTCTTTTATCTCCTCTTTTCTCTGAATCGGAGTCTTACCTTCTTTTTTTATTACTCTAAGCACAACCCATGCCTTTGTTTTGCTGAGTTTTCTTGTTTGTCCTATCTCAACCTCATCGCCCAGGTTTACTTTTATACAATCCGGAAGATGAGCATGAAGCTTTGATTTTGTTCTTGCCCTTCTCTTGTATTTTGAAACCGGCTTGAGCAGGTCCCTTTCTACCACAACAGATTTTCTCATTCTGGTGCTTACCACCTTGCCAGTAACAATCATGCCGCGCACTCTGAGCGAACCATGCATAGGGCAGTTTTTATCATTGCATTCCAAACTCTCATACCTCCTAAATTTGCGCATACGCGCATCCATTCTTATTCGGGAAGGTTTCAGCCCTCCCTACTCGGCCGTGCCACCGGAAGTGGCAGGCTTTTTGTATTTTTTGTGAGCATTAAATATTTATGCTTTGCTCGGGATACCCGAGTTTTATGAGAAGGGCCTTTATCCTTTTTCTGTGATCTCCCTGCAGGATGATCACATCATCCCTAAGAGTTCCACCGCAGGCAAGCCCGCTTTTTAGCTCCTTAAGCGTTTTTTTGAGGTATTCTTTATCAACGCCCTCAACAATTGTTACTAGTTTTCCGAACTTAGCTTTGTCAACGCTTACTTTTATTATCTTCGACCCTTCTTTTTGGAGAACCTCGCAAACGCAGAGGTCCTTAGGCAATCCGCATTTTGGGCATACTTCCAAAAACTTTCACCTCGTCTATTTTCTTCTCTTTTCTGTTTTTAAACTTTTCTTTTTTGGTTTTTCTATTTTTTTCTTTGCTTTTTCTTCTTTTTCTTTTACAACTTCTTTTTTCTTTTCTTCTTTCTCCTTATGTTTTTCCTCCTTTTTTTCCTCCTTCTTTTTCTCCTCTTTTTTGTACTCTATTCCCTTTTTCCTTTCATTCATTATAGTAAGTATCCTGGCTATTTGCCTGCGCACAACTCTTTTTTTGCTGCTCTTTCCGAGTTGGATGAGTTCTTTTTTTGCGTCCTCAAGAGCTTTCTGAAGCTTGCTCTCTTCCAGCTCTCTCAGTTCCTTTATTTTCATCCTTCCTCTCCTCCTTTATCTCTTTTATCTCTTCCTTTGCCTGTTCTTCTTTTTCTTCCTTTTCTTTTTTCTGTATTTTCTTATCCGGTAGATATATATCCGGTGGAGCTATCATCACATTTATTCCTATTATACCTGATTTTGTCATGGCGTTGTAATGGGCTTTCTTGACCGCCTTTGAGGGCTCGCCGGCTTTTGGAACAAATCCAGCCCTTACCTTCAAACCCCTTGCCTTTGCACCCTTTGCGCCCAGTTTTCCCTTTGCAACAATCTCCACCCCGATCGCTCCGCTTTCCATAACGTTTTTAAGGAGTCTATGAAGGACTGCTCTCACCTTCTTCCCCATTTCTATTCCTTTTGCAGCCCTTTTCGCAACAATCCTTGGTTCGAGCCACTGGCTCTTCACCTCAACAACATTTATCTGCGGATTTTCAAGATTGAATTCCTTGCGCAGAATATCCGAAAGCTCGTTTATTCTCTTTCCTTTTTTCCCTATCACCTTGCTCGGGTCAAGTACCTCAAGGTTGATCCGTGTCGCAACAGGAGATTTTTGAATATCAACATTCGCTATCCACGCCTTGTCCAGGTTCTCTTCAAGGAATTTCATCACTTTGTACTTAAGGATCGGCTCTTCTACAAATTTTTTCTCAATGCTTTCCATGACCATCATTCCACCCCGCTAGTTTTCTTCTCTTTTTCTTCTTTTTGCTTTTTTTCCTGTTTTTCTTTTCCTGCTTTTCCTTCTTTCTTCATCTCCTTCTCTTCCTTCTTCTCCTCCTTCTTCTCCTTAGCTTCCTCTTTTATTTTTTTCTCTGCGCCTTTTTCTATAAGTATTATCTCTACGCGCGCGGTTTCATAATCGTGCCTGGTCCTCCTCCCTTTCGGCTGAAGACGCGGATAGGTGAATTTTTTGTTTGCGCATGCATGCGCAACGAAAAGGTTTTCTTCAAGAAGTCCTTTCTGCATAGCGTTGTTGAGTGCGTTTTTCAGAACCTTCAAAACAACTTTTGCTGCCTTTTTCGGATACCTTCCTTTCTTACCACCGAGCTCTTTTCTATGGCCAAGATGTTTGTTGTTGCTTCTGTAAAGAACAGCTACCTTTCCATCTGCTGCTTTTTCAAGGAAAGAAAGGGCATCGCTAGCTTTCATCCTTCTTATGTTTCCGCAAACCTCTACAAGATCCTTAAATGAAGCGTCCACGCCCTCAACTCGGGCTTTCGCAGCAAACTCAACATTCTCGGGCTTCCATGAATACATAATAACACCATTATTTTAGCGGAATAAACTTCGAACCCCTTGTTGCTCCAACACCCGGACCGGAGTGCTTTGTGAACTTAACGGGGAACGAAAACTCTCCCAACCTCCTTCCAAGCCTCTGCAAAGTTATGTCCACTGGTTTCCATTCTTTTCCGTTATACACAAGGAATCTCATGCCAAGCCATTCCGGAATTATGACTGCCTCCCTGCAGTGCGTTTTTATGGGCTTAATTTTTCCGCTCTTTTTAATTTTTCTTACCTTATCTATGAGCATTTTGTATTCCATGTTTGTTTCTTCCAGAGCTCTTTTAATCGCCCTCCTTTCCCTTGAATTCACCAATTTTAAAAACTGATCTAAAGGCATTTCCCTAAGCTGTTCTTCGGAGTACCCTTTCCACACATCCTTCTTTATCATCCTGTTTCACCCCTTTCCTGCTGTCTCACCTTCTTCCTGCCAGTCTGCCTTGCTGCTATATGGCCAACCTTCTGCCCTGGAGAAGCCTGCCTTGAAACCGTACTTGGTCTTCCTTTATGATGCTGCTTTCCACCGTATGGGTGGTCGTACACAGACATCGCAACTCCCCTCGTAACCGGCCATATTTTGTTTCTTGCTTTCCATTTATAATAAGCATTTCCAGCTTTGAGCAATGGTTTTTCCTTCATTCCACCTCCCGCAACAACACCAAGCTGTGCCCTGCATTCTGGGTTGAAGTAAACGAGCTTTTTACTCGGCAGTTTAACCAGAACCTTTCCACCTTCTTTTGAAACAACCAGCGCGTACGAACCGGGCGAGCGGACAAGCTTTCCGCCATCTCCGGGTAGCTTTTCTAAATTGAAAACCATACTCCCCTCTGGGATGGAGTAGAGAGGAAGAACGTTTCCAACATTCTGCTTTGCCTGCGCGCCAACCTCTACATAGTTGCCAACAATCATTCCCTCTGCGGCAAGCAGAAACCCGCTCTCGCCATTCTCGTATTTCACTTTTGCAAGCAAAGCGTTTCTTCCAACATCATCTACAAAATCAACAATCTTTCCCCTGAGTAGGCCTGCTTTTTCAATATCATCATAATTCCTATACTTAAGATCAGTGAAATACCTGTGGCTGGGTGCACGGTATCTTGGGGTTCCCTTCCCTCTTATCCTAGTTTTTATTCTCTTTCCCATGCCATCACCATTATGCAAGCTTGAGCTGTGTTGCGAGCTCTTCCATATTCACCTCAGGAGCGAACTGCACATAAGCAATCTTCTTTCCTTTTCTTATGTGTGTCCTCACTTTCTCAACCTTAACCTTGAACATACTCTCGATTGCATTTTTTATTTCATTCTTCTTCGCGTTGAGAGAAACTACGAAAGGAATGGTGTGCTGGAACTCTGTAAGCGAAACTGATTTTTCTGTTCTCAGGACATCAAGGATAATTTTTTCGCTCATTTTCTCCCCCATATCTCCTCTATTTTCTTGAGCGCGCTTTCGGTATACACCGCAAGCCTTCCTGCTTTTGCTCCCGGTGCAAGAAGTCTTACCTTTAACTCCTCTGGCTTCACCGCATCTATGCCCGGAATGTTCCTCGCTGATCTTATTGCACCATCGCTGACTGCAACGAAAAGCGCTGATTTTGGATAGATCACTCCTCCTTTTCTCCTTCTTACTCCACTCCTAACCTTTTTTCCGTTTTTACTTCTCTCTAAATCCTCACCTATTATTTTTGAAAGTGCTGCGTGGAAATTTTTTGTTTTTTCAATTTTTTCAAACTCATCACTCAGAATTACCGGGCTTTCCTTTACCCTATGCCCTCTCTTTTGAACAAGCTTTATGTTTGCAGTAGCAGCAAGGGCAGAACGCAATGCTATGATCCATTCTTTTCTGTTCATTTTTTCAACAATTATTTTTTCAACTTTGGGTGGATGGGCCCTTCTTCCCTTTACTGAATGGGGGACTCTTCTTACCCTGCCCCACCTTCCCTTGCCGAAAAATTCCCTCGGAAGTTTTGCCTGTCCCCTGTTTTTCAGACTTCCAAAAGTATCCTTTTCACCCTTATACCTTGCTGATGTTTCCTTTCCTGCGAGCTTGTACGCTCCTTTCGGCTGCCTGAGCTTGCTCTCCTCGCTCAAAACCGCTCTTCTTATTATTTCCTCTCTGTATTCCTCGCTGAACACCTCGGGCAGTTTTATTTCCTTGGCAACCTTTCCATCAACATCGTAAACATTTGCTTTCATTCTCTCACCTTATACCTTTGGATATATAAGTAATTTTCGGTTCAAGCACCTGCCCGGGTTTTCTCAGCGAAAGGCGTAATCTCACTGGCCTTTTTATCGCGCCAGGAACGCTTCCCTTCAACATAATATAATCATTAAGAACAAAACCATAATGCGGGAACCCTCCCTCTGGATTGATCGCCTCTGCCTCCTCCTTCTTTCCTATTTTTACTATCCATTTGTTCAGCTCAGTTCTCTTATGATACCCGAGTTGGCCGGCCATTCTTGCTGTGTACATTGTATAGCCGGGATGGAAAGGTCCGATATTTCCTACGTGCCTTCTCCTTCCGGTTGCTTTTGGCCTTTGCATGCTAACCCCAAACCTTTTAACAGGCCCTTGCCATCCCTTTCCTTTTGTAACCGCGATAACATCAACAAACTGACCTGGTTTGAACACATCAAAGATATGCAACTCTTTTCCGAGTAGGCTCCTCGCATACTCAAGCTTCTGATCTCCACCGCCAATTCCTATCTCCATTCGCTCTATGTGCTTTTTCCCAATTTTTGTAAGGCTTGGCTGAGCAAATGCGAGAAGAACAATATTCTTCCATTCCTTTATTTCTTTTTTCGCAATTTTTTTTGCATTCAGCATTTTCAGAACTTCTTTATCCTCTACATATTCATCAACAACAGAATTTCCATTGTTGTATGCTCTTATACCATATACCTTCATAGGAGGGGCCTCAAGAATCGTTGCCCCGGTTATAACCTCCTGCCCCTTTGTAGGGCTGTTTGTATTATCTATGAACCCTATCGTTGTCATCCCAACCTTATAACCGGCAAAACCCAGGATGGCCTTATCGCTAACCTCAGGCCAGTAGTTTATGCTGGGCAGCTCCTTCTCTGCCCTTTTCCTAGGCCTGTATGCTAACGAACCTGCTCTGGGCTTTCTTATATCTGTCATTTTTTCACCCGCGTTGCCCCAAACCAAACCGGGGACGCCTCCTCATAAGGAGTGAAGAATAATTTTTAGGAGAAATGTTTAAATAGGTTTGCTTTTTGGTTCGAATAAAATAAAAAAAGAAAAAAGAAAGAAACCCCCAGCCGCGTTGGCCAATTTTTTAGGTGTCAGACCAGCAGGTTTACCCAGTATTCATGGAACTCGTCCCGAGCTTTTTCCTCTTCGCTCTTTTCCCTCACTCCATTAAAGTACCTCTTCATAGTTTCATCTGGGTCGTATCCATTTTTTTTGCACCACTCTCTAACTGCTTTAGCCATTTCTTCTCTGGAAGGTACTTTGGAAACCCTATCTACTTCTGGCTCTTTGGCCGCAAAGCCTTTCCCCGGCTTCCTAACAGACCCACCATTTTTATCAACCATCTTTTCCATATCCATCACCTCTTTTTTGTTTTTATTTTTTGTTTTTTATGTTTTTAACAAACAAATAAAAAACAGCGCAGAGCGCTAGAAATTTTTTAAAAAATAAATTCTAGTGTCTCCCCCTTACTGGGGGATGAGAATTAGGATGAGGGACGGAACTGCGGCTGGGGTCTTCGCAAATCCCATTTGTGTAGTTCCGTATAGGTTCATGTTTTTATTTTTATGCAGCGAAATATTTTTAAATGTTTTGTTTTGGCAAAAAGAAAAAATAAAAAAAGAAGAAAAATAGAGCGCCTCAATCACCAGGGTGCGTAGTAGCTTATTCCCATATCTTCTTTTGGAGATGGAGAGGGGGGGCTTCTCTTATAAATCCCAAGCTCAATCCTCGCTATTGCATTTTGAATAAGTGTACTCAAGCTCTGTTTTAGTGTGGAGTCGTATGTACGCTTGCATTTCTCCAAAGCAGCAAGTCCTTTGAGGACACCGATGAGAACAGCCTTGTCCCCCGCAATCAGTCTTTTTCCTTCGCTTTCCACGCGAGACAGCGCAGCCAAAACATCAGATAGATTTAGCATAGTAGGATATGGAATCTTATTGATCTCCTTGATTAGCTCATCAACTCCTGCGCGTCTCAAACTCTTGCCTACCTCTAACCTAGCCTCCTCAACAAGATCCAGTTCTTTTACTATCTCCCTCATCCTTGGCACTCTTCCATTCGCTCTTTCCACGGCAGATTTTGCCGCAACCTCCAAACCAATCAACATATCCATCACCTCTTTTTTGTTTTTATTTTTTGTTTTTTATGTTTTTAACAAACAAATAAAAAACAGCGCAGAGCGCTAGAAATTTTTTAAAAAATAAATTCTAGTGTCTCCCCCTTACTGGGGGAAAAAGAAGAAGCTGAAAACCATAGCTGGGGAGATCGCAGAAACTTTTGGTAGTATTTTGCTATGGTTCATGTTTTTATTATTACATATAGAAATGTTTAAAAATATTTCCCCAACAATGTTGTATTGTATGTATAACTATGATGATAATAGTTTGGCTGCCCATCTTTTTAGAATAAAAGAGAGCAACGGAAACCCTGCCGTGATCGCAAAGGAATGGAATGAGATAAAAAAGAAGCCGAGAGAGATATTTTTGCTCATGGAGAGGGCAATAAATGATTTGTACGATTGCGGGGAAAATGGAGCAAGATGGTTTGCAATGCTCCTTTCTCATGTTTTTAAAACAGAAATTTCAGATGAGGAATTTAAAAAAGGGATAATGAAAGATGTTGCGGCTTCGGGCGAACCTGAGAAAAAGCTTGAAATGTTTCGGGATGGAATCTTAATGGCACTTGTGGCAAGAGTTATGGATGGAAGCGCAAATCTGGATACAAAAAAATTTTATGGGATAGTTGCAAGAGAATTGGTTTACGCGACTGAGGACTGCAAGCATAGTTTAAGAATAAAGGCGTGGTTTTCTGACCTTATCGGAAATCTCATTAGACCCGCGGCATATACTGACAACCATCGGGTTGCGTATGCTATTTTAATGGACGTAGACTCAACCTTTGTCTCAAAAAGGGTTCTCCAATTGTTAGCAAAAAAGTGCAATTCTCCTGAGCCTGGAATAAGCGAAGGAGCAAAGAATGCCTTAGCTGCTCTCATAGCTAACACTCCTGAAAAAGAAAAGAAAGGAAGGGTATGGGCGGCAATATGTAAAGCGCTGGAAAATGAATCGGAAGAAAAAAGAAAACAAACAAAAAGAGAGATTAGCGAAAGGAGCGTTAAATTAAAGCGGATATTTTAATATTCCACAAACCCTTCCTCCGCATCCACCTTTACTTTCATTCCGTTTTTTAAAAATGAGTATGGGTCTTTCTCAAGTTTAGCAAGCATCGGTATGTTTGAAATTATTGCCCCAACCGCGATTATTGGCTCCGCATCAACGTTTATTATCCCTGCGGGTGCTTTTCCGTTTTTCTTCAATTGAAGCATGACATAGGAGCCGACGGTTGAGCCCTTCCCTCTTGGAAAAACTAGGATGGTCCCAGAAATGCATCTGCCATAGATAGAGTGACCCTTTTCAATAACTATCCCGGTTTTCGGGTCAACTCCGCCGAGAAAAGATATAGGGTCCTTGCTGAGCAAAACCCTGCCCTCTGCTTTTCCGCGCGAAATTATGGTCCCTTTCACTCGCATACCATCTCCTCCAACTCACCGAAAAAAACTTTTTGCCTGCACAAATCCCTCAAATATTTTGCGGATTTTCCAGAGTTTGTTGAGGTTTTTCTGTATCCCATCTCATAAAGAGGAGAGACAACCATACAGGTGTCAGCAACGATCCTCCCCCCTGCCTTCTGTATTATTTTTGTCAAGCCGAGCCTATCTGCCTTCTCTTTTGTTTTTCTCGCTGTGCATATCCACAGTTCGCATTTCAGTTTTTTTCCCTTTATCTTCTCTGCAATCTCTTTTATCTCTTCTATCGAAGCATGCGGACAGCCGAATGTCATGAGCTCAACCTTCTTTGTTTCACTCAGTTTTTCTTTTGTTTCCTTTATTTCCCTTTCGGTAATTGTTATCTTTTCCGGTCTATCAATCACCCTGTACTCTGGTGTTATGTTCTTCATGTTGTACAAAGCAACCGAGCCAGAGGCGGCCATTGCTGCGCCTAGGGATTTTAGCTGATCCTCTGTTGCTTTTTTTATTCCAAAAAACGCAGGGTTTTTTCCCTTTGCAAGCGCGCCAACATGATAGCCGAGCGCACCAAAATCTGAGATTTTTTCCAATTTTGCCTCTACCTCAACAAGCAAACTGCAAAACCTGTTTTCATCCAAATGCAATCCGTAATTCGGAGTAACCCCGCACATCGCCGCTGCAAGAGCAGAAGGTCCTCCTTCCCTGTTAGTCCTCGCACCCAAAACTGAATTTGCAAAAACAACAGCAGAGCTCTCGCTCCACGCAACATGCTCCCCTCTTTTCGGCCTTATTCCAATCAGGTAAGGGGTGCATGTAGCAGTTGGATGAACCCCCATGTTGATATAAGCATTCATTATTTCTATCTGTTTTTTTGCAAACTCCTCAGGCACTCTCATCTCCTTCCATTGCTCCAAGTCCATTCCAGCCGGATTGAGGAACGCAGGAATTCTTACCTTCGCTCCCTTTCTCGCAAACTCTTTCAAATATTCCAAACCTGCATCCCCTATCGTTGCATAAGAAACCCCTGCTATTTGAGCAGAGGAAACTGGAATCATGTTTTTTGCATCGTAGATTTTCGCTAATGCAACAAGAATCTCCATGGCCTCCTGGGTTGCTTCCCCAAACTCTCCATCAAGCATTTTTTGTTCTCTTTTTGTTAGCTCCACCATACCATTCCCTCACAAATATTTTTTCACATCTACTTTTTTATACAAAGCTTTCTCAAAATTTTTTCCATGCGCAACAATTGGTTTTGTCGCATCTATTCCTGCTTTTGTTGTCTCATAGGTATTTGGGTCTGCTGAAGGATCAAGGGAAGAGCCTTTCTGATGCGTTTTTACAACTAGTTTTTTATCCGCTTGGAACCTCGTAGCAATGGCCCACTCAACCTCGTTCGGATTGTATATATCTATATCATCATCAACAATTACTACGTGCTTCATGGATTTGTGGCCTAAAAACGCAGCCTCTATTGCCTTTTTTCCATCATCCTCATTTTTCTTTTTTATTGAAACAACGGCATGAAGCCAGGAGCATCCACCGGGAGTTATGTTCACGCCCCTGCACTCAACAACCTTATTTACCTCATTGAAAATAGTAGGCTCCCGCGGCATTCCCATCAGGACCTTGTGCTCCAATCCACCGGGAAGGAGCGCGTGGTATATTGCATTTTTTCTATGGTGGATCTTGTTTACTTTCACAACCCTTTGTTTTCTAACTATATCATAGGTTTCGGTCAGATCAACAAAAGGTCCTTCATCGTGCATCTCATTTGTAACAGTGGCTTCAAGAACAAACTCTGCATGGGCAGGAACCTGGATTCCATTTTCTAATTCAACAACCTCAAGAGGCATGAGAGAGTTCGCTATCTCCATCTCGTTCTGCCCTAGTTCTACAGATGTTGCTGCACCGAGAAGAAAGTTTATGGGCGCGCCAACAACTATCGCAACCTCAAGCTCTCCCCCAGCTCTTTTTATAAATTCATCAAGATGCCTTGGAAGAATCCTCGCCACTACCCTGTCCTTTCCGATCATCATCAATCTGTGGAAAGAACAATTATGCCCAAGCACAGGGTCCTTTGCAACAATCACAGCAGAAGAGAAATATGGCCCACCATCCTTTTCGCAGTGGAAAAGAACAGGAAGTTTTGAGAGGTCGACATTCTTTTCGGTTATTTCAAGGACCGGTGCTTTTTTCTTTTCAACAAGCTTTGGTTTTGTTGGGTTGTTTATTGCATTCATCATTTTTCCAACCAGAGCATCCTTTTTTACCCCCAAACACTCTGCAACCAATTCCCTTGTCGAAAAAACATTCCCGGCAATTTTATATTCTGAACCCTTTATCTTTTCAAGCATTACCGGATTGCCATCAAGGGCTTTGAGCAGGCCTGCTGCTTCCAAATTTTTTGAAACCGGCTTCTTTATTTTTATTAATTTTTTCCTTTTCTCAAGCTCTTTCAAAAAATCCCTAAAAGATTTTGATTTCATCCTTTCCACCTCCTAAAAAGCCTGTGCTGTATTCCAAACTGATCTAGCGTTTTTCCAACGACAAAATCCACCATATCCTCTATTGTTTTCGGCGAATGGTAAAACCCGGGGGAAGCAGGAAGAACAATCCCTCCCGCAAGGGTAATGGTTTCCATGTTTTTAATCGCAACATATGAAAGCGGGGTTTCCCTTATAACAAGAACAAGCCTTCTCCTCTCTTTAAGCATCACTTCTCCAGCCCTTGCAATAAGGTTGCTTCCAACCCCGTTTGCGATCTCCCCAAGAGTTTTCAGAGAGCACGGAGAAACTATCATCCCATCTAGTTTGTATGAGCCAGAGGCAAAGGGGGCATCAAGCTCATTTTCATTAAAATCACTTTTCGGAAGCTTTACATTTTCGTACTTTGCAACCTTCCTCGCCCCCTCGCTCACAACAACAAAAACCTCATGCCCCAATCTCTTTAGCACTTCAGCTGTTCGTACTCCGTAAACTAAGCCGGAAGCTCCGGTAATCGCCACTAAAATTTTCATTGTTAAGTATTTGAATGAAATGTTTTAAACCATTTACATTGAAATAACCCATATGAAAAAATTAAAAATTGTAAAACTTGGAGGAAGCGTGATAACAAAAAAGAGCGGATATAAGGAGCCGAATATAGAGAACATAGAGGCGCTCGTAAAGATGCTTGCCGGCGTATGGAAAAGGGGCATAAAAATAATTGTTGTGCACGGTGCCGGCTCTTTTGGCCATAGGCCGGTTATGGTATATGGAATAGAAAAAGGGATTAAAACCGAAAAGGACAGGGTAGGATATTCCTACACGCATTCCTCCTGCGCGTACCTCTCCTCCCTTGTAGTGGATGCGTTGATAAAATATGGTGTTCCGAGTATTTCCATTCCTCCGGCAGTAATAATCAAACAAAAAAACGGCCGGATAAAAAGTTTTAACAAAAAAATTGTTTATGAGTATTTGAAAGCCGGTTTTCTTCCTGTTCTCTACGGAGACATGGTTTTGGATGAAAAACTTGGGGGGAGTGTTTGCTCAGGAGACAAGATAGTTGCAGAGTTAGGAAAGGATGCTGAAATTATCGTTCTTGGAACGAATGTTGATGGGGTTTTGGCAGATGGAAAAGTTGTTGAAAAAATAACTAGAAAAAATTTTGAAAAAGTATCAAAGCATCTTGGAGGGGCTGGAACAACGGATGTAACAGGAGGGATGAGAGGAAAGATTTTGGAGATCATGAAAGCAAGAAGGCCTGCGTACGTTGTTAATGCCCTTCATCCAAACAGAATCGAAGCGCTGCTTTTGGGAAAGAAAAAACCGGTTTGCACAGAGATATCAGGAAAATAAAAAATCAAGAAAGGAGTTTTTCTATTGCCTTTGCAAAATTTTCTGCATTTGCTGGACCGTTTGCAGTGACTATTTTTCCATCAACAGTATACCCCTCACCGCTGAATGTTGCACCAAATTTTTCCAAAACCTTATCCGTTCTCATTCCATACTCCGGGTCATCCCCAACCCAAACGGTTGCATTCTTTCCTTCTAAAACCCCTGCTTTTGCTAAAATGGTTGGTGCCCAGCATATCGCGCCCAAAACCTTATCCTGCTCAACAGCTTCCTGAGCAATCTCAATCGCTCTCTCTTCTTTTCTTACTGTTGGGGTTCCTGCTCCACCAACAAAAACTATTGCATCATAATTGCTTACCCCAAGCTCCTGTATTGTTTTGTTAACGCTAACCGTTGTTCCAAACATTCCCCGTGCTGTTCCTTTTTTTGTACTGAAAACATCCACAACAGCCCCTTTATTTGTAAAATACTTGTATGGAATGTTAAATTCTTCATCCCTAAAATTTTCAGGTGCGATGATCATCGCAATCCTTTTTCCTTTCAAGGCCATGTTCTCACCCCCCTGCTCTACGCAGGCAAACGAAAATAAAAGAATGAAAAACATTAAAAGAGTTTGCCAGTTCATAAATAAACTTGCAAGAAAAAAATTAAAACTCTTGCGAACGCCAGGGTGGCAGAACCAGGTAATGCGCCAGACTTGAGCGACAAACCTCATCTAAAGTCAAAAGAAATC
>JAWAFD010000003.1:0-77275 GCA_038890745.1 Candidatus Anstonellales archaeon | reverse complement strand
CTGGTGCCCCTTGTGGGCTTAGGAGTTCAAATCTCCTCCCTGGCGATAAATTTTATTTTCTGTTTCAAGGGAGGGGGTGGGAGATTAGAAGGAAATGGGGGAACCGTAGGTTCCCCTGGTTCCTCTTCTGGTGCCCCTTGTGGGCTTAGGAGTTCAAATCTCCTCCCTGGCGATAAATTTTATTTTCTGTTTCAAGGGAGGGGGTGGGAGATTAGAAGGAAATGGGGGAACCGTAGGTTCCCCTGGTTCCTCTTCCTGGCGATTAAACACAACATTTTTAAATTAAAAAGAAAAATATGCTAGCATGAAAGCTTTTAGGCTCGCTTTTGATGATATGAAGCAACATGCGGATCTAGTCTGGATTTTTTCCTTGTCTGCTTTAATAGGAGTTCTCATGTTTGCCATGGCCCAGTATCCTACATACTCTGCTCTCGGCGGTGTATTTTTGAGAACCGGAAGCCTACCGGATGTTGGGATAGTGGATTTTCTGATAACGATCGTTGTTTACGGAATCTCCCTTCTTCTCATCTCCTCCGCGGTCGCAGGAACAATGCTTATCATCGCGCACAGGAGAACAAAAAAAGTGATAAAAACAGAGTTGTGGAAAAAGCTTCCTTTTTTTGCAACAAATACTTTCTTTTTGTATGCATTCCTTACTCTAGTTTTGCTTGCCATGCAGGTATTTTCTATCCCTTACTATTCAGTACTCGCATTCGTGCTTTTCTACCTTACTTTTTACATCGTACCAGCAATGATAGTTGAAAACGAATCCATCGGAATTGCGATATTCCCTGCGTTGAGGATGCTGAAAAAAAATCCGCTAACGCCTATTGTGTGGGCGGTTTTTGGGTTTGCTGTTTTAGGGATGGTTGAGTTAGTAGCACAATCAATACTGCCTTACGAGATAGCAAGGTATGTTGTTTTGTTTTTCAACGGAGTTTTGCTATTGCCATACCTTTCTTTTGTTCAGGCTCACATGTACATGGAGAGGTATCCGTTAGCGAGGTGATGATAGGATGAGGTTTCCTGCTGTCGCTGGAAGTTTTTATCCTGTAAGCGCGAGGCAGCTCAAGAAAATGGTTGAAGAAGCTCTAGAGTTCGGAAGGAGCAAAGTAAAACCGAGCATGAAATATTACGGTGGGATAGTTCCGCACGCAGGATATGTTTTTTCTGGTAAGGTCGCAGGTGTAACCTTCGCTGCTCTTGAGGAAAGGATAAAAAAAGCAGAAACAGCAATTTTAATAGGTCCAAACCATTATGGGGCCGGAAGCATAATTTCCCTTTCTCTTGAGGATTGGCAGACGCCTTTGGGAGTTGTGAAAAATGATAAGGAAACAGGAAAAAAAATCCAAAGCGAGGGGCAGTATATAGATTTTGATGAGGAAGGGCATAGGAGGGAGCATAGTATAGAGGTGCAGATTCCGTTTTTGCAAACCATAAACCCTGAAATAAAAATAGTCCCCATAAGCATGATGGAGCAGGGGTTTGATTTTGCAGAGGATGTAGGAACAGCAATTTATAGAGGGGTAGAGAGCGAAAAAGTTGTTGTAATAGCAAGCACGGATTTAAATCATTATATCCCTCCAAACAAAGCAACTGTTTTGGATGGGCTTGCGATAAAAGGAATAGAAACAAACGATGCGAGAAAATTCATAGAAATTGTTGAGAAGAACGAACTTTCTGTATGCGGTGTTGGGCCTGTCGCCGCACTCCTTATTTACTCAAAACTTTCAGACTATAAAGCAAAATTTTTACATTATGCGAATTCTGGCGATGTAAAGGTATCTGGGTACAGTGCTGAGAGCGAGGGTGTTGTTGGGTACGGAAGTTTTGTGATAGAGGGGAAAAAATGAGCATAAAAAAAAGGAAGGAGGATCATATAAAGATTTCACTGGATGAAGGAATGCAGTACACAGGAAAAAGCTTATTTGAGGATGTAGTGCTTGTGCATAACTCCCTCCCCGAAATGGATAGAAAAGAAATAGACATAAGTTACAAATTTTTAGGAAAAACCCTATCGGCACCGATGATGATCACCGCGGTTACCGGTGGGTTTGAGGAAGCGGGAAGGATAAACATAAAATTGGCAGAGACATGCGAAACCCACAGGATCGCTCTTGGGCTGGGAAGCCAGAGAGCAATGCTTGAAGACAGAAATATGAAAGAGACGTATTACGTAAAGGATGTTGCTCCATCGATTCCTGTTATAGGGAACATAGGTGCATGCCAGCTGAAAAATTATTCTATAAAGCAGATAGAGGACATGGTAAATGGAATTGAGGCAGATGCGCTGGCTGTTCATCTCAATCCTCTTCAAGAAAGCATACAACGAGAAGGAGATAAGAACTGGAAGGGCGTTCTCTCAAAAATAGAGGAGCTGGTGATGGATGCTAGCTTTCCAGTAATCGTAAAGGAGACCGGCGCTGGAATAAGTTTTTCTGTTGCATGGCAGCTGAAAGAAGCAGGGGTGGGTTGGGTGGATGTTGCAGGAAAAGGAGGAACAAGCTGGAGTAGGATAGAGTACGCGAGGGGCGGAGAACCAGAAGGATTCGAGGAATGGGGGATCCCAACTGCATTGAGCATTCTCATGTGCAAAGGGGTTGTTAAAATAATTGCGAGCGGAGGAATAAGGAGTGGTGTGGATGGGGCAAAGGCAATTGCGTTGGGTGCTGAGATGTTCGGCGGAGCATACCCTTTTTTGAAAGCGCTTTATGAAAAAAGGCTTGAAGAGGAAATAGAAAAATGGAAGATGCAGTTCAGGAACGTCCTATTTTTAACAGGAAGTGAAAACATCGCAGCTTTCAAAAAAAGGAGGTATTTTATAAAGGGGGAGCTGAAAGAGCTTGCGGGGCAGATATGATGAGCATAAAAGATTTGCTTAAAGATGCGAAAGAAGGAAAAAAAGTAAGCGTAAGAGGATGGGTGTACAGGCATAGGATATTAGGGGAGGATAAAATATTCATAGTTGTGAGGGATGGGAGCGGAATAATACAGGGGGTTGTGAAAAAGGATGGGGTTGAGGAAAAGGTTTGGAGGAATGCTGAAAACCTATACATTGAAAGCTCGATCTTGGTGAAAGGAGAGATGAAGAAAGATGAGCGGGCGCCGGGCGGATATGAAATAAAAATTTCTGAAATCGAGGTCGTGCATCAAGGCCTTCCTTTTCCGATACAGAAGGATTTGAGCGAGGAATTTTTATTGGATGTTAGGCATCTTTGGCTAAGGAGCAGGAAGATGAATGCGATAATGAAGGGAAGGCATTTTCTAGTCGAATACTTAAGGGAATGGTTGAATGGGCATGGATTTTACGAAGTTGCTCCTCCAATAATAACAAAAAGCGGAAGTGAAGGAGGAGCAGACATGTTTGAGATAGATTATTTTGGAAGCAAAGCTTACCTTACACAAAGCTCCCAGCTCTATGCAGAGGCGATGATGTTTGGGCTGGAGAGGGTGTATGTGCTTGCACCCTCTTTCAGGGCAGAAAAGAGCAGAACAAGAAAACACCTAGCTGAGTACTGGCACCTTGAACCCGAGATGGCATGGGTAGAGCAAAAAGAAAACATGGAGATTCAGGAGCAGATGGTTTCGTATGCGGTGCAGAAATTTGTGAAAGAGAACGCGGATATTTTAGAAATTCTTGGAAGGGATGAAAAAGAGCTGAAGAAAGTCAAGCCGCCTTTTCCAAGACTAGATTACGAAAAGGCAGTTGAAAAAGTGAATGGGTTAGGAGGAAAAATGAGGTATGGGGATGATTTTGGGGCTGATGAGGAGGCAATTCTGACAGAGGAGTATGATGTGCCTATATTTGTGCACAATTTTCCTAAGAAAATAAAACCATTCTACATGCCAGAAGACCCGAAAAAACCAGGTACTGTTCTGTGCGATGATATGCTCGCGCCAAAAGGACACGGCGAGATCATAGGCGGGAGCGAAAGGATATGGAAACTTGATGAGCTTGAAGCAAGGATGAAAGAGGTTAAGCTGGACCCAAAGGATTACGAATGGTATGTTGACCTGAGAAGGTATGGAAGCATTCCCCACTCAGGGTTTGGGTTGGGAATTGAAAGGTTTGTGAAATGGGTTTTAAATCTTGAAAACATAAGGGATGCAATCCCGTTCCCGAGAACAATCACAAGAGTGTACCCATGAGAGTGGCAGAAATTCTGTATGAAAGAATGAAAAGATGCGACCTCTGCCCAAGAAAATGCGGAGTAAACAGAATGGCCGGGCAGAGAGGGTATTGTAAAGTTGATGGAAAGCCGATGGTCTCCTCCTACTTTCCTCATCATGGGGAGGAGAAGGTAATAAGGGGACGGAGGGGGTCAGGAACAATATTTTTTACTGGATGTAATCTTGGGTGCGTTTTTTGCCAAAACTACGACATCTCACACTTGATGGATGGGTATGAAACAAGCGTAGAAAGAATAGCTGAGATGATGCTTGAGCTTGAAAGGAACGGATGCCACAACATAAACCTAGTAACCCCAACCCATCAGGTCGCATTTATAGTTGATGCGATACAGAGAGCAAGGGATATGGGGATGAAAATTCCGATCGTGTACAACACAGGAACGTATGATTCTGTTGATGTAATAAAAATGCTGGACGGCGTTGTTGAAATATACATGCCGGATTTTAAGTTTATGGATAAAGAGGCCGCAAGAAAATATCTGAACGCGCCGGATTACGGAAAGGTTGCGGCAGAATGCATAAAAGAAATGTACGGGCAAAAAGGAGGTTTGAAGGTTAGGAATGGAATAGCTGTTGAGGGGGTTTTGATAAGGCATCTTGTGATGCCAAACCATACTGAGGATTCAATAAGAATAATGGACTGGATAAAGGAAAATACTCCGGATGCGGCAGTGAACGTGATGGCACAGTACTTTCCATACTACAGAGCAAAAGAATTTCCAGAAATAAACAGAAGGATCACGCCGGAAGAGTATGAAAAGGTTTTTGAGTATGCGAAGAGAATAGGGTTAAACGTGCTTGAGGAATAGTTATGGAACAATGCTCAAGCGAGTCTGTTCTGCCCATTTTTGCTTTATCTGTTCCTGCTCTTTCTTTTCCATCTCCTCAAGCTCTTCTTCAGAAACAAAGAGGTAGTCGGCCTTAGCAAATTTTCTATAAAGCTTTCTCTGTTCAGATATCTTTTCCGGGATTTGTATGAGAAGCTCAAGCCCGTTCCACATGCTGAACCATCCAGCCGGTAGGAGGAGAATTCCAATGGCTCGTGGAATTGATTCTGTAAAATGCCCTTCGGCCAAACCATACTCTATCGCGAGAAGGAAAAAGCCAACAACAATATACACTGCTCCGTTTATCCTTCTTTTTCTAATCTCCTCGTCCAACTCCTTTACTTGAAAATTAAAGTATTCTCTGAGACGCTTTTTTATTATCCCTTCAATTTTTTGGTCCCTCAAAGCAGCAGGAAGAGAAAATTTTACTTCGATATCACCCTTCTTGCTTTCAACATATCTTTTCTGTATCTCCTTTAAAAAGTCGTCGGAAAGAAGCCTCTGTTGGTATGGGCTAAGGTCAAAATCAGAGAATATATCGTTATAATCATCAAGGGCAATTACGATTGAGCTTATTTTTCGGGGGTTTGGCATACCCACTGCTTGCTGCGTCTCTTCTTTTGGTTTTTCCTGTTTTTGTGCATCCTTCGTAACGGGCTTTTCCTCGGGCATGAAAAGATAATGGAGGAAAGAGTTTTTATTCGTTCTTCCGATGGGTTTTTATAATTTTTTATGCACAAAAAAAACCATGCAAAAAAACAAAATACATAGAGAAGAAGGTAAAGAAACCAGGGCATTTCAAAATACACCCCCTCTATCCGAGAAACTTATGCAGCTTGGTGACTTTTCTCTCCTTGGGCTTACAACCGTTCCCTTCCAATTTATCGCTCTTTTTATGATTCCTGAACCAATGGCTAAAACTATTTTTGGAAGTCTGGTGGACCTACCGATGAGAATAAAACCAGAACTTTGGAATCTTAGACCCTACCAAATTCTCCACAATACAATATGGGACAAGCCGCTTGAATCGCTGACATTTTTAATGATGGGCGAAGCCGCCGCGCTTTTTACGATCGCAATGGTGCTTTACGCATCCTCAAGAATAGCCGAGAAAAGAGAGAGGTTATAAAACTTTGTTTCCAATTTTTTTACATGCCTGCAAAGGAGCTTTTTATCCTTCAGTTGAAATACGGTGGGATTCCTGAAAGAATATACAGAACGCTCAGTATAGACGAAAAGATGATGTTGGACAAAATTGGCGGGAGGTATTTTTTGAGGGAGGATGAAAGGAGGAAGATAAAAGTGGTTCTAACAGGAGGGGTTTTTGACATCCTGCATGCAGGTCATATCTTTACTCTTTATGAAGCTAAAAAGTTAGGCGATGTTCTGGTTGTGGTTGTGGCTACGGATAAAACAGTTAAGAAATTCAAAAAAAGAAAACCTGTAAACAATCAGGAATACCGGGCGTTTATTGTGAATGCTTTAAAGCCTGTTGATTTGGCGATTGTTGGAAAAAGCAAATTTGAGGACACGATAAAACTTGTTAAGCCGGATGTGGTTGTTTTTGGGTATGATCAGAAGGAGTTTCATGTTGAGGGCGCGAGGATTGTTAAACTGAAAAAATCGCTGAATGAAAAAAAATTTAAAACGAGCAGAATAATAAAGGAACTTGAATTATAAAATGGGGTGAGAGGATGGTTGAGATAAAGGTTGTGGAGATAAAAATTCCAGAAGGGTGCAATGTGATTTTAGGGCAGAGCCATTTCATAAAAACAGTTGAGGATGTGTACGAAACGATTGGAGAGAGTGGAATCGGAATAAAATTTGGGATTGCATTCTGCGAATCGAGCGGAAAAAAACTGATAAGGAGCGATGGAAACGATGAGGAGTTGGTCAAGCATGCAGAAAAAGAAGCCCTGAAAATAGGCGCCGGGCATAGTTTCATTGTTTTCTTAAAGAACGGATTTCCGGTAAATGTTTTGAACAGAATAAAAAACGTGAGCGAGGTCTGCAGCATATACGCTGCAACAGCAAACCCTTTGCAGGTAATAGTCGCGGAAACAAAGGAAGGAAGAGGGATTTTGGGGGTAATAGATGGTGGGAAACCTGCTGGGGTTGAAAAAGAAGAGGATAAAAAGGAGAGGAAAGAGTTTTTGAGGAAGCTTGGGTATAAAAGGTGAAATCCTTCATGGATGCTGCTCATTTTGGAATTATTTTGTCTTTTCTTGCTGGCTTATCAACAGCGCTTGGGGCGTGCGTGGTTTTCTGCAGAAAAGGATGCACCGGAGAATATCTGCCTTTCTACATGGGTTTCTCAGCCGGGGCCATGATATACATCTCATTTGCAGAGATCCTTAATGGAGCTGTGCAGGAGATAGGTCTTATGACCGCTAATGTTGCGTTCTTCTTTGGAATTGCCCTCGCATTTTTTGTTGAGCGGTTCCTACCCCATCAGCATTTTGAGGGGATAATGTGCAACGAAGGGCTTTGGAAAAAAAGAATGCTTCTAAAAACAGGCATGGTTGTTGCTATTGGTTTAGCATTGCATAACATTCCAGAGGGGCTTGCCGTATTCCTAACCTCTGCAAAAGAGACCGCCATTGCCATACCATTAGCTATCGCAATCGCGATTCATAATATCCCGGAGGGAATCGCTGTTTCTGTTCCCATATTTCATGCAACAGGCAGCAGGAAAAAGGCTTTTATAATTTCTGCGCTCTCGGGCTTTGCAGAACCTTTGGGGGCGATTCTTGGGTTTGTTTTTCTCTATCCTTTTTTGACCCCATACATCCTTAATCTTTCCCTTGCTTGCGTTGCCGGAGTTATGGTTTTTGTATCCTTTGACGAGATAATCCCGCGCGCCATGAGAAGAAGGGCAGAGGAGATAGAAATTTTCGGAATTGTGCTTGGGATGGTTGTAATGGCCCTGAGCATAATTTTGCTAAGACAAACCATTTAAATTCTTTTTGCATAACAAATTATAGTATGGTGGGTAAAGTAACCAAAAGTGATATTTTTATCATTGCCTCAGGCCTTCCGTATGATGAGTACAAGAAAGAAATATTGAGAATAGCTGGTAGGAATAGAAAATACCCGCATCTGATAGCAGAGGTTCTGACCAATCCTGAGATAATGGGGAAGACTTATAACCAGAAGCCACTTCTTGAAATTTTTACAAAACTAACTAAGATAAGTTTGGGTGTTTTTGATAAACTAGCAAAAGGACTGTGTTTTTATGAAAAGGATGAAAAACTGGATTCTGTTAGAAGGGAAAATGCGAAGTATATCCTCATAAGTCTGGCCACTAACGAAACAAACAGCGAGGTTATATTGAGGTGTGTATGTAAAAAAATTTTCAGAAACACTGGGGAAGAGCCCTTTGAAATCATTAAAGAGATTATAAGCAAAAACCCCTCCATATTCTGCAAAGCAATATATTATATTAGAGATAGGATAGTGGATGAGAAAAATGATATTGAAAGAACCATCCTTAGGAAAACCATATTAAGAACTATCTTAGGTATTTATGAAAATGTTGAAAAAGAGAATAGGGGGCGCGTTGGGGAAATAGTCCGGCCTCTTATATTCCATGTGCTGGAGGATCCATTGTTTGAGGATGCACTTTTTGAAATAGGAAAAAAATCACAGTACGCTAGAGTAATAATGAATAGATGGGAAGATAGGGATAAGAATAATAGAAAAGAGGTTCTTTACAGAATTGAGCAACGAATAAAAGATGAGTTAAAAGAGAGAAACCAGACCAATTTTTATTATCTTTATCCTACGGGATTCAAAGGAACAAAACATAAACAGAGGAGGCGCGGATAACTATTATAAGCATTTAAAAATACTTTCTTCTCATCCTTCCTCATGCTTAAAGAACACACGGTTGCAGAGGCGAAGGAAAAGAAGGGCGAAGTAAGCGTATGCGGATGGGTTCATGAGGTAAGAAACCTTGGAAGGCTTAAGTTTGTTTTACTCAGGGATTGGACTGGAATGATTCAGATTACTGCAAAGCAGGGAAAGGTGAGCGAGGAAGTTTTGAATGCGATGGATGTGAATAAAGAGGATGTTGTTTGTGTGCAGGGTGAGGTTGTTGAGAACAAGATTGCACCGGATGGGGTGGAGATCGTTCCTAAAAAATTTAAGCTTCTTGGAAAGGTTACAAAAAAGCTTCCCGTTGACCCAACAGGGGTAGTGGACAGCGAGCTCGACACAAGGTTAAACTATAGATTCATAGACTTAAGAAAGAAAAATGTTGAAACAATATTCAGAATAAAATCCCAGATTGTAAATGCTTTTAGGAATGCACTTTTGGAGAAAGGGTTTATTGAAATCCATCCATCTGTCATAATAGCCGCGGCTAGCGAAGGAGGGGCTGATGTTTTTCCCATACAATATTTTGAGCAGAAAGCATACCTCGCCCAGAGCCCGCAGATATATAAACAGCTTGCAGTAATCGGCGGATTGGAAAAGGTTTTTATCACAACTCCGGTCTTTAGGGCAGAAAAACATAACACCACAACCCATTTGAACGAGATAATACAGATGGATATAGAGGCAGCATTCTATACCGATAAAGAAGCAATAGAGATGTTGATACATGTTTTCAAGGAGATGCTAAAAAGAATAGACAAAGAAGACGTAAGCATCCTAAACAAGGAATTTAAAGAGATAAAAAAAGTAAACATATACACCTACACCGAACTTGTTGAGCTTTTAAATGAGAACAAACACAGGATGGAATGGGGAGAGGATTTCTCAAAGGAGGCTGAGAAAAAGCTTTATGAGCTCCTTGGGGAAGAGGCATTTGTGATAAAGGACTGGCCCACAAAGGTCAGGGCTTTCTATTCCATGCCTTATGAAGATAACGAAGAAATATGCAGAGCTTATGATTTAATGTACAGGGGGATAGAGATAGCGAGCGGTGCTCAGCGAATCCACATCCCCGAACTGCTAGAAAAACAGATAAGGAAAAGGGGGCTGGACCCGTTGGATTTTGAATTTTATATAGATGCTTTCAGGTATGGCGCTCCTCCGCACGCAGGCTGGAGCTTCGGCCTTGAGAGGCTTACGATGACGATAACCGGGATGAAAAACATAAGGGAGGCAATGCTGTTCCCAAGGGACAGGATGAGAATATACCCCTAATAGAGTGAAAGATATGATACTGGTAACGAATGATGATGGGTATACGGAATCAGCAAAAACACTAATGGATGTTGCAAAGGAGTTTGATGAAGAGGTTGTTGGGATTTTTCCGGAGAGACAGAGCAGTGCAGTTAGCAAATCCATGACATTCCATAAACCGGCGAGGGTAAACAGGATAGCAAAGAATGTATATGTGATAAACGGAACCCCTGCTGATTGTGTTTATTTTGCGATCGGAAAATACGGATTGAAAAAATTGGATCTTGTCATATCCGGGGTGAACCTAGGGGATAACACAAGTTTGCATTCCATATTCTCTTCTGGAACTGTTGGCGGTGCGATTGAGGCAGCTCTTTTCGGCATTCCTGCAATGGCATTTTCAAGGGTTAAAAAAGGCCATTGGAAAGAGCCAGACTGGAAATGGAAGGACAGGGAGGTAATGGCAGAGTGGATAAAAAGGATAATCAAAAATTATAGGGTAAAAAAAGGCATGGTGTTGAATGTTAATCTGCCTGAAAGGTTCACAAGGAAAACGAGGATCGTTTTTGCAAAGCCACAGCCGCATAGGTTAAACCCAAGGATCGTGAAAAGAATAGACCCAGACGGAACCCCTTACTACTGGCTTACTGGCGTGTATGCAAAACCGGAAAAAGGAAAAGATGTTTATTATGTAAGCCGGGGCGATATAACAATAACTGTTGTTGAACCAAAAAAAATTATTTCACATCTCCCGGAATGAACTTTTTATTTTTGAATTCATAAATCATAAACCCAAGGGTTTCTCTATCCCCAACTGAAACAAGGATGCATGCAGAATTCTACTGGCTTACTGGCGTGTATGCAAAACCGGAAAAAGGAAAAGATGTTTATTATGTAAGCCGGGGCGATATAACAATAACTGTTGTTGAACCAAAAAAAATTATTTCACATCTCCCGGAATGAACTTTTTATTTTTGAATTCATAAATCATAAACCCAAGGGTTTCTCTATCCCCAACTGAAACAAGGATGCATGCAGAATTCCATCTCTCATCGCTTAATGCAAACCACTCAAACCCCTCTGCCTCACCTACTCCAAATACCGGTTTTGAGAGCGGATAGCCATTTTCTTTCTCCACATCTGCCAGGTCGTACATTCCTCTGCTTCCACCTACTATTACGTAAAGTCGTTTCCTATCCACGATCGCTGCGCGGTTCTCATCCATCACAAAACAAAACGCATTCTTTTCTATCTCAATATCAGAGGAATAGCTCTCCCCGCGCGAATTTATGAATATGTATTTTTTGTTTTCTGTATCAACAACTATCATCGATCTTTCTTTTGCGTGCGCTGAAAAATTTTTTGAAAGCTTGAAACCCAAGGAATAGTCAGCAACATCCATGGCCATTCCACCTTCCTTCGGAAAAAAGAAATCAATACGCTTGCATGCGTCCTCCCCCTCCTGAAAAAAGAAAACAGAGGCTCGCTCCTCCTCTTCATGCGAAAGGAACATCTTTCCTTTAACGCCCAATTTTTGCGTAAGGTTGTCTGTTGTGTTTTTCTTCTCATCAAACAGCATAACCTCTTTGTTGCTATCTATCCTAAAATTAGAAAATTTTATTCTGTTTGAAATTTTTTCAGGTTTTAAAAACCAGCTGAGAACCTTCGCCTCATCTATCTCTATCATCTACACAACCTTTCAGCCCGAATCTGGACCTGCTTTTTTGCCTCATTCTCATCAAAAAAAGTAAGCCTTCCATTTCTAAGAACAACCCTTCCATCAACAATCACATACGCAACATTTGAAGGATTGCCAGCATAAACAATGTTATCCACTATATCGTGAATAGGGATTAGGTTTGAATCAAGTTTCAGCAGAACGATGTCCGCAAGCTTTCCCTCCTCTATGCTCCCTGCATTTATCCCGAGTGCTTTCGCACCATTGATGGTCGCAAAATCCAAAGCATCCTGAGCGCTTATCGCCTTTGCATCCCAGTGCGAATGTTTCTGCAGAAGGGAAGAGACCTTCATTGTTTCAAACATGTTGAGGGAATTGTTGCTTGATGCGCCGTCCGTAGCAAGCGTAACATTCGCGCCTGCGTTTTTGTATTCCAAAAGAGGGCAGATCCCTCCTGTTGCAAGCTTCAGGTTTGAGATGGTGTTTGCGCTTACATGCGCCCCCCTCTTTGCAACAATCCCTATCTCTCTTTTTGTCACCCAGGATGCATGCGCCAGAATTGTTTTATCATCAAGAACACCGAGTGAATCTAGGTATTCTATAACTCGCATTTTATTTTCTTTCAAGATATCAAAAACCTCTTTTCTTGTTTCAGCGGCATGGATGTGGAACACCAGCCCATGTTTGTTTGCGTAGTTCTTTGCTTCTTTAATGAGTTCTGCGCTGCATGTGTAAGGCGCGTGGCATGCTACAGCAACGCTGACGCGTTCGCTTTTTTCCCATCTTCTTCTTACCTCTTCTGTTTTTTTTAGCTGCTCGCTTATGCCCCCGCTTATTCCTCCAACATCCATCATTCCAAGAGAAATAAACCCTCTTATTCCGGAATGCTCTATGGCTTTTCCGATGTAATTGATGTCCTTGATGTACATATCAAGAAATGTTGTGATTCCAGAATGCAAGCTTTCTGCTATTCCAAGCATGGCCCCCCAGTACAGATCCTCATTTGTGAGCTTCCTTTCAGCAGGCCAGATCTTCTTTTCAAGCCATTCCTGCAACGGAAGCCCACCACCATACCCTCTAAAAAACGTCATGGGGATGTGGGTGCTTGTGTTTATGAAGCCAGGAATCGCAACTAAATTCTGACCATCTATTACTTCCCTCGCTCCCTCTAATTTCTTCGCGCTTCCGACAGATTTTATTTTGTTCCCCTCTATCAGGATATTTCCACGGAGGATTTCCCTTTTTGCGTTCTGCGTTACAATGAGAACATTTTTTATTAGAAGCATGAAAAGTTAGCATGGGAAAACATTTAAAACTCTATTGATATATTCCTATGTGCTGACGCCTCATTTGCAGTTGAGAAGGAGGGATGTAGGAGATTTTGTTCTTCTCCCAGGAGACCCTGGAAGGGTTGATGTTATATCTAAATTTTTAAAAAATGCAGAACTTGTAAAATACAATAGAGAGTTCAAAACAATCACTGGCTATTATGATGGGATAAAGGTAAGCGCGGTTTCAACAGGAATAGGCGCGCCAGCGATGGCGATTGTTGTTGAAGAGCTTGCAAGTATAGGGGCAAAGGTGCTGATAAGGGTCGGCTCGTGCGGAGCACTGCAGAATAAAATGAGGGTTGGGGAACTGGTGATTCCAGAAGGAGCTGTGAGGGAGGAGGGAACCTCTTCTTTGTATGTTGACGAAAACTACCCTGCCATTCCGGATTATGAGGTTTATTCTGCTTTGGTTGCGGCTGCGAAAAAAAACAAAGTAAGATTCCACTCTGGAATAATCAGAAGCCATGATTCCTTTTATGTTCCGTACAACAAAGAGTGGCAGAAATACTGGAGCAGGTATGGGGTGATAGCAAGCGATATGGAAACATCTGTTCTATTCGTGCTATCAAAACTAAAAGGAATTAAGGCTGGCTCCGTGTTGAATATTGTTGATGAATTTATGGTGGATGTGAGAAGGGGCGTAGATGCTTATGCTCACCATGAAAAAAGAAGAATGGAAGGTGAAAAAAGAGAGATAAAAACCGCCCTTGATGCGGTAAAAATCATAAAAAATTATGAGGAGGGGATAGAATGAAGGGAAAAGGAGTATTGGAGGAGTTCAGCGTTTTTGGAATAGCGCTGATCATCCTTGCAATAGGTGTAAACTGGGTTGGTGGATGGTTTGCGGCAACACTGAAATTGCCAGTATGGCTGGATACGATAGGGACGATGCTTGTTGCTGTGCTCGTGGGCCCCTGGGCTGCTGCTGTTGCTGGAGGGCTGACGAATTTAATCAAATGGGTTACGTTTGACCCGGTAGCAGGTCCATACGCAATAGTAAACATTGCAATAGGTCTCGTGACCGGATATCTGTACAGAACAGGTTTTATTACGCTCAAAAGCGACTGGAAAAAGATAGCTTTTGCTGGGTTTTTGATAGCAATAGTCGCTACTGTTCTCTCAGTGCCAATAACAGTAATGCTGTTTGGAGGAGTTACTGGTTCAGGAGCAGATGCTGTTGCGTATGTGTATTTGGGGTTCCAGGGTGCTGAGGTACACGGGAATGCTTTAATGCTTTGGATTGCGGTTGCCCTAGGAGAGTTCGTGACTGATTTCATAGACAAGATACTTAGCCTGTATATCATACTTTGGATAGCGAACTCAATGCCCAAAAAATACATACAATAAATTCTCTTCTTTTTGTTTTTGATTTTTATGGTTGTTTTTGCAAGCTTTGTGGAGAAGGAAACCTCAATCCACCGCATGCATCCCGGCGTTAAGATAGTCTGGCTTTTTTTTGCTTTTGTTCTTTTCTTTGTTTCAAAGACTCCTTTTGTTCCGCTTTTATTTTTTGCTTTCATGATCGTATTTGCTTTTGCAGGAAGGGTTGGGGGCATTTTTTTCAAAAGCCTTCTTGTGTTCATAGTTCCTATAGGAATAAGTTTGCTGATCATGCACGCATACTTCGCTCCACTGGGCGGAGAAGAAACTATAGAACTTTTCGGCATTAAATTATATGTTCAGGGAATCGAATTCAGTTTTTTGATGCTCTCCAAAATATGCGCTCTTGTTTCCTCATTCTTTCTTTTTATTTTCACAACCAACCCGGCGAAGCTTTCAGCTGCGTTCGCAGAATTCGGAATGCCTTATAAACTTGGTTTTTTCCTGAATGCGGGCTTGCAGATAATTCCGTTAATGTATACAAAAGCGAATAAGGTGCTTGAGGCGCAGATGGCGAGGGGGTTGAGGATAAAGGGGAGCCTGGGGGATAGATTTAAAGCATACATCCCGCTTCTCGGGCCGGTAATAATCGGAAGTGTTGTGGAAACATTTGAAAGGGCGATTGCATTCGAGGTAAGAGGGCTTAGCATAGAAGGAAAGAAAACGCACTATCATGTTGTTGATTTCAGAATGAGCGATAAGCTGGCCCTTGCGGTTTCTGTTATTCTGAACATCTCCCTTATGGTGATGGCAGTATGATAATAAAAATAGAGAATTATTCTTTGTGGGCCGGTGGCAAAAAAATTCTTGATAACATAAGCCTTTCTGTAAGGGAAGGGGAATTTGTAGCCATAACTGGGCCTACGGGAAGTGGGAAAACAGAGCTTTGCTATTCAATAATAGGGATATACCCACGCATGCTTCCATGCAGGCAGAAAGGGAAAGTAATGGTTTGCGGAATAAATGCGAGAAGGGCAAAACCAGCCAAGCTTGCCGAGCATGTTGCGTATGTCTTCCAAAACCCGCTCGCCCAGCTCACAGGATACGGAACGAGCGTAGAGGAGGAGGTTGCTTTTGGGCTGGAAAACAGAGGAGTTGAAAGGGAAGAAATGAAGAAAAGGGTGGAGGAGGCGCTTAAGACCCTTGGGCTTTGGAAAATGAGAACACACTCTCCTTACGAGCTGAGCGGAGGGCAGCAGCAGAAGGTTGCGCTTGCCTCTGTGCTAGTGCTCAAGCCAAAAGTACTCATACTGGATGAACCAACAGGCCATCTCGACCCATACGGAACAAGAATGGTGCTGGAAACAATAGATAAACTAAGGAAAGAACGGAATATTACAACAATATTTGTTTCGCACAAATTCAAGGAGATAGCAAAAAGAGCAGATAGGGTCGTTGTCATGCGCGACGGAAAAATTTTAAGAGAGGGAAAACCGAAAGATATTCTTGCTGATGCAGAGTTTCTGAAAAAAAATGGAATGATTCCATTGCCGATTACTGAGCTGAGCGAAAAGATGAAGAAAGCGGGAAAATGGAGCGGAAGGAATGCGGTCGATGTTGAAGAGTTTGTTGGGCGAATCAAAAGGAGGGAATAAAGATGATAGAGGTCAATAGCCTAAGTCATGTTTATGAAAACGGCGTTGCTGCGGTGAAAGATGTTTCGCTGAGAATAAAAGAAAATGAGATAGTTGGAATAATAGGCCAGAACGGCTCTGGAAAAACCACCCTTGTGAAGCACTTCAACGCGCTCCTTAAGCCGACAAGGGGAAAAGTAATAATAGCTGGAGTGGATGTTTCAAAAAAAGAACCGTACGAAATGGCATCGCTTGTGGGTTACATTTTCCAGAATCCTGATGAACAGATATTCAGCAAAACAATAGAAGAGGAGGTAAGGTTTGGGGTTAAGCAGGTCGGGCGGGGGGACGTGGAGTGGGCCTTGAAAATTATGGGGCTGTGGGAGATACGGGATAAAAACCCATATGATTTTAGCTATAATCTTAGAAAGCTTGTTGGAATTGCTTCAATAATTGCGATGCAGCCTAAAGTAATAATATTCGATGAGCCAACAACAGGCCAGGATCCCGGCGGGATTATGAGAGTGGAAAACCTAATAAGCGAAATTAGAGGAAACCACACCATAATTGTGATATCCCATGATATAGAATTTATCTCCAGAAACTGCGATCGGATAATACTCATGGACAGCGGAAGGAAAATTTTTGATGGAAAAACAAGAGATGTTTTATACAAGGATATTGAAAAATACGGAATAGAACCTCCCCAGATTGTTCAGCTGAGCAAAAAAATGAAGCTAGGGAGAATAGCGAGTGTTGAGGAGGCTTACGCAAAACTAAAAAACACGCGTTTTTAAACTTTTCATTCTAATCAACAAAATTCACAAACTCTTTTAATATTAGTTTTATTTCATTGGTTTTCTTTATCATCATATCAACAACCTCTTGATGACTAAGTTTTTTGCCGGAAAGACCGGCGGCAAGGTTTGTCCCAACAGCTATGCTTACCAATGGGATTTCTGCTTCGGCAAACAGCGGGACCTCATGGCCTGCTGTCATACAAACTAGGTTTGCGCCAAGTCTTCTCAGCGCTCTTATCTCAGCGGGGGTTTCATACCTCGGACCCATGGTTGTTGCTATTATACCGCCTTTTTTCAGCTTGATACCATGGATTGCAGCCCCTTCCAGTACATATCCTTGAAGTTTTTTATTAAAAGGTTCGCTCACATCTGTGTGATGTATGTTGTCCTCAAAACTATCAAAAAAAGTTTCATGCGTAAAAAAACTTATTATATCGTCTAAAATAATTAGATCGCCTGGTTTGTATTTCGATATCACCCCGCTTGCATATGTTGTAAACGCACAGCTTACCCCTAAAGATTCAAGAGCCCAAACATTTGCCCTGTAGTTTACTTTGTGCGGTGGGATCTCATGCTTCTCTCCATGCCTTGGGATGAATGCAACCTCTTTTCCACCTATTTTAGCTATGTGCGCAAAAACACTTCCGTACGGCGTTGGTACTTTTTTCCTCACGATATTTTTTGCCAATTCATAAAACCCAGACCCACCGATTACACCAATCATTCTCTCACCCTCTTGCTTCTTTTATTATCTTCTCGTAAGCTCTTTCCGGATCCTCGGAAAGAAGCTCAAACATCTCAGATGGGGAAAATGAGATTTTTCCCTCAAGTTGTTTTGCTATTTCGCTCATGATCCTCTCCCTCACGCTCATTTTCTCCTGCCTGAGATCCTGTATCTCCCTTATTCTCTCTCCGAAACTCTTTTCCTCCATGTTGTTTTGAATAAACAAGTCGCCCATTGAATCAAAAGAAAAATCTGATGAACGAAGCCCTTCCTTCAACCTCCCTGTAAGTTTTACCTTGACTATTGCATCATGGTTTTGTTTTTTTATTTTTTCGAATACTTCTATTATTCTTTTTCTTGCTTCCTCTATCCCTTCACCGTTGAATTCAATATTTTCAATAAAAAACGGCCTTGCTGATATCTCTACGAAATCTGAATTTTTTGTTTCGGTATCATAGATATAGAATCCTCTTTTATCCGACTCATCCTCCCTTAACTGAGTAACAACCGTGCTTCCCGGAATGATAAGTTTTCCACCCAAAAAAACCCCTGCCTTATGTAGATGGCCATTCACTATAAGGTCAAAGGGCAATTTTTCTAAAAAATCCAAATCCAGATCATATCCGCCATATCCAAGGTCCGAAATGGATTGATGGATTACAAGTATTCTGAAACCGCCCATCTTCCCAATATTCATAGAAATTGATTTCTGTATCGCATGCACCGCCATATCCTCAGGGACGCTTCCTATTCCCAAGATGGATACATTCCCTAATGAAAAAACATCGTTGTGAACATACTTCAGCAGACCCATAGAATCAAAGAGTTCAAGAACATTTGTCTGCCCCTTCGTTCTTCTCTCATGGTTTCCGTGGATTACGAATACTGGTTTTTTTACTTTTTTCAGTATAGCTATTGCGCGGTTTATCACCTCCAACCTTGGAACCCGCGCATCAAACATATCCCCTGTATGGATTATGATGTCTGCCATTTCGCTTGCTTTAAGAAGAGCCTCTTCTCCCTGCCTGTATCCGTCCTCTTCAAACCTGTAATACCCAAAATGCGTGTCCCCTATAATCGCGAGCTTCATCAAAAGGTTAATAAAAACAAGTGTTTAAAAATCAAATCATGCCAGAAGAGGTTGTTTTTTACATTGGGCTTGTTGGCATTGTACTTATTCTCGCTTACATCATGGTAAGGTAGAGGATTTTAAAATATTTTGCAGGGAATAAAGAAAGCTATTAAAGGGCCTGTAGCTCAGCCTGGTCAGAGCGTTCGACTGATATTGGGTATAAAACAGAAATCGAAAGGTCCTGGGTTCAAATCCCAGCAGGCCCATACGAGCTTTTATGAGACCAGGGGGTACTTTAACTTTTTCTCAGACCCCCTGCCTCTTCCACCCCCTATCTTATCTAAGCAAAAGTTAGACTAGGGGGTACTTTAACTTTTTCTCAGACCCCCTGCCTCTTCCACCAGCCAAGGGGGGACTTAAGCATATTCTTATTCCCCCCTCACGCTTCTACCCCCCCTATCTTATCTAAGCAAAAGTTAGACCAGGGGGTACTTTAACTTTTTCTCAGACCCCCTGATGTGGTGAAACAACCCGAAGGGCTTCGGTGCGACCCAACCCACCTAAACTTCTGGGTCGCACTTGTTTCGCCGCATCACTGATGCGGTGAAACAACCCGAAGGGCTTCGGTGCGACCCAACCCACCTAAACTTCTGGGTCGCACTTGTTTCGCCGCATCACCTGCCTCTTCCACCAGCCAAGGGGGGACTTAAGCACATTCTTATTCCCCCCTCACGCTTCTACCCCCCCTATCTTATCTAAGCAAAAATTAGACCAGGGGGTACTTAAACTATTCTATAATTTTTATTTTTGAAATTTCATTATAGCCTCAGCAATATCTCCTTTTGTTTCCTTGAGCGCTTTTACTGCTTCCTCGCGGGTGCAGTTTGCCTGCTCGATAACGAGATTTATATCTTCTTCTGAAAAAAGTTTTTCTTCTTCTTTTACTTTTCCAGAAATCTGATAACTCTTCTGACCCTGCATGGAGATTTCTATAACCTGAGGATTTTCTATTACTATTCTTTTCTCATCTGTTTCTATTATAACCTCTTTAGCATCTATCTGGCTTGTGTTTATTCCCATCTGCTTCATCAGTTTTGCCATCTGCTTTGGGTCCATGTTCGGCATCATGCCATCAGCCTACTGTTTGGAATGTTTCTTCTAGCTCTGTCTTCCTTACCTCAACCCTTCTCATCGCATTTATCGCGTTAGCAATGGAGAAAAGCTTATTCGCAAAATTTCCATAAACTATTTCCTTCATGAGTTCGTCATAACTCATTGACTTGCCGTTCTCTAAAACTGCTTTTACAAGAGCGTTCCTAAGGTTCTTTTTTGTGTTTGCGCTGACTTTGCTAAATGTCACGGCAACAATTTTTACCTTAACTTTTTTCCCGTCCTTTGTCTCAACGGGTATAACATGGTGGATGATGCTCCTGTTCTTTCTCGCAAGCGTTCTAAGATAGCTTGGGGCGAGTTCATGACCGATTATTTTTGTGTATGCGTTGTTTCCCTTAACTTCTGTTATTCTAAATTTTAGTGTTGTATAAATGTTCTGTTGGGACATCTTGCCAGTAATATCCATAAGGTTTACAGGAACGATTCTGTTGACAAGATGCTCCGGCTCTGAAGAGATCACTTCTGCAACAACCCTTCCCTCAAAAACCTCGGGCGCGACAACATTGTACCATTGCTTTGTTTTCCATTTATCAACAACTTTTTTTCCTGATTTTGCTTGCGTTTTTTCAGCCATGGTTTCACCTTATGAGAAGGGCTGCCTGTTCTGGATCATACCTCCAGTCAGCCGGGATTTTACCAACTTTTTTGTAGTACCTGACAAGACGCATTATCTTTGATTCGATATGAGAAAGTTTTACACTGTTGTGAACATCTTTTTTGTTCTTCTTAAGATGCTCCCTCATCCTTACGGCCTTCCTGAATAACTGAAGAAGGTCTTCTGGAAATTTCTTATACAACCCCTCACGCTCAAGATAGGTTACGAGCCTCTCACCCGTAGCCGCCCTGAAAGAAGGAACGCCATACTGATCCCTGAGCTGAAGGCCTATTTTTGAAGGAGGAACACCCTGCTTCGCAAGCTTCTGCACTATTTTCTTAACCTCTGCGCTATCAACCCACGGGGCATTTTCCTTCCTCTTAGGCCTTTTTGTTCCGCTCTTTCCCTTTTTCTTTGAATGCATCCTTGCCATTTTATCAACCATGCCTCTGATTTTTTCTATTTTTTTGTTTGTTTTTTAAAAACTTTAAAAGTTTTGTAATAGAATTGTATCTATGGGAGAGTACACTTTTTAAATCTTCTCTCTCTGCAAACGTGAATCCTTTTCCCTTTGGGATAAAAATCGGGTCATACCCAAACCCTCCTTTGCCCCGCACATCGGCGGCTATCTTTCCTTCACAAACGCCAGTAAAAACCTTTACCCCGCGCTCATCTGCGTATGCAACAGCAGATTTAAAATACGCCTGCCGGTTTTTCTCTGATTTCATGAGTTTGAGTATTCCCTCATTCCCGATTTTTTTAAAAGCCCACGCAGAAAACTCCCCAGGAAATCCATTGAGAGCATGTATAAAAAGACCCGAATCCTCGACGAAAAGAGGTGTTTTCAGTTTTCTGTATGCCTGTTCCGCAGCATCCCTAGCAATCTCCTCTAGCGTTCCCCTCTTCTCTTCTATGTCGAGTTTTTTGTTTACTATCTTCATTCCCTCGGCCGAGAAAAACCTTTTCGCTTCCTGGAATTTGCCCTTATTTCCAGTAACAAAAACGATGGGGTGCATGAGCAGATTTTTAATAATTTGTGTTTTTAAAAGTTAGAGCCTAGCAGAAATAAGGGGGATTGGATGAGCAAAGAAAAGAGAGAAAAAATAGAAAAGGAAAACAGCCAGCAGGTTCAGCCGCAGCGCGCACCATCACCTGCTCCGGACCCAAAAACCATGGAGAAGGTAAAGCAGATTGATAATCTTATTATGACAATATACAACTACCCTGTATTCACTGATTATGAGAAAAAGGAGGAGGCAAAAAAAGCCCTCATAAAGATGTACAAAAAAGAGGATCAGGTGATAAAAAATACAATACTTTTTATACTACATGAAAAGCTTTGCTCTGCAAAGGAGTACCGCGATTTCCACAATTTTGAGGGAATGAAAATGAGGTACAAAGAGGAAGACGCAAACAAGGTGAGGCAAGGAATTTTCAGAAGGGTCTTTGATTACGCCGGAAGCTTGGAGGGTATATTTGAAACTTTTGATATATTGGGGAAGTTTGATGATGTTTTTTCTATAAAACTTGTGAGCTATCATCTCTCCAGATATATGCTCGTAAACAGCTTTGAAACGCAGGTACTTTCTGAGAAAGCCATCAGCGTTTTAGGCGAAAGCAACAACACATATGCACTGAGGGTTTTGCTCTCCCTCGCACCGTTTTTTTATGGAAAGGAGAAGGTTGTGCCAATAATGATTGATGCCCTCTCTACTTGGGCAGAAAAGCTAGACAGATTGAAGATGAGTGAAAAGGAAAAAAATGAGCTGAAGAAAGAAATAAAAAAATATATAGAGATGGAAGAAAAGAGAGTAGAATACTACGGATAGATCATCCAATCGCCCCAGTAGCTCAGACTGGTAGAGCGGCCGACTTGTAATCGGCAGGTCAAGGGTTCAAATCCCTTCTGGGGCTTTCGGCATTTTTTTAAACCTAACTGATGAAATCCAAGCATGAGAAGATTGCTTTTTATCATCTTTTTGCTTTCTCTCACATTCCCAAAAACAGTAGCAATAGAAGAATTTGAACTTGAGAATAAAAGCGAAATCTACTCTTTTACCGGAACGATTTATTTAACATGCGCAAACAGAACCGTTGATGTTTTTTTGTATGATGAAAAGCCCATAGACAACGCTACGGTTTTTTTGATGTATGAGTACGGTGTGCTGAATAATGCCGTAACTGATAGCGAAGGAAAGGCGCATCTCTGGTTCACCGGAAACTATCAATTCATGACAAAACTTTTTCAGATAAGGATAGACAAGCCGACATACAGAAAAATGCTCATAAGCTTTAATGTGGATGAATGCAAGCAGGGGGAGGAGGGATTTTACATAATGCACGAAGTTGAAACTTTCGTTCCACCAACAGTTGAAGAGAGCGAGAGCGATAGTGAAGAGAAAAAAGAAAACGTGACCGAAACAAAACCAGCGGAAAGAGAGCCTCCGGTTAAGATTGTAAAGCAAGAGGAGCAGAAACCTGAAGAAAAAGCATGCGCTCCTGCAGGGATTTTTGCGCTTTTAGTTTTCATGGGGATGGTTGGATGGCTAAGAGAATAGCCGGCGCGAAAAAGAATGATGAAGAAAATATTTTTCTGTATTTTCCAGTCTTTTCACTACTTTTTGTCATAGCGCTCGCAGTATTCGGAATAAGAGGAAACTATTCTATTGATGAGGGAAGCGCGGAGCTGATGTTCTGGAGCTTCTTTTTTGTTTTTCTCCTTCTTCCTCTTGGGCTTCAGGTCGCATGGTTGAAGAAGCATTATGGGATTGCGCAGGTTCTTCCCATCTTCATTGCATTTGGTGGGTATGCCCTTTATTATATTTTGGGTGATTGGATGAAATTTTTATTTTTTATATCCGCAACAATACTCGGGGTGTGGATAAACATCCTCGCAAAAAAAGAAGAGGAAGGATAGGATGGTGAAAGTTATTGTTGTTGGGGCTGGACCTGCTGGGATGTTCGCCGCATATGAGCTTACAAAATACAAAATGGATGTAACTGTTGTAGAGATGGGCCTGGATATTGAGGAAAGGAAAAAAATGATAAAAGACCCAAAAACTGCCGGTTATCATTACATAAGAGGGATGGGTGGAAGCGGAACCTTCTCTGATGGAAAAATAAATCTGCATCCGGAAATTGGAGGAAACATGCTCGAATTCCTACCGCAGAGCGTCGCTGAGGAATACATCAACTACGTAGATGAAATTTTTACAGAAGCGGGGGTGGATGGAAAGGCAAAGGTCCATCCAAAATCAGAAGAGCTTTACAAAAGAGCTCTTAAAGCAGGGGTAAAATACATACCCATAAAACAGAAGCATGTTGGAAGCGATGAACTCCCGAAGGTTGTTGAAAGGATTAAGAGAAAAATAGAAAAATTTGGAGGAAAGTTTTTGATGGAAACAGAGGCAACAGATATAATGCTAAAGAACGGAAAGGCCTGCGGAATTGTTGCAAAAAAGAAGGATGGAAAGAAAGTAAGGATAGGGGGGGAGTACGTAATCCTTGCACCTGGAAGGGCAGGCTCATCTTGGCTTCTTGAGCTCGCAAAAAAATTGGGGATTCCGTTTAGGTATGGCCCGCTTGATATTGGGGTGAGGGTTGAGGTTCTTAACGAAGTTATGGAGGATGTTACAAAAATAAACTGGGACCCGAAATTCCATATAAGAACAAAAAAATATGATGATTTTGTGAGAACATTTTGCACGAATCCCTATGGGTATGTAATCACGGAAAACTACGGAAAGTTTGTTTCTGTAAATGGCCATAGCATGAAAAACAAAAAGAGCAACAACACAAACTTTGCATTTTTGGTAAGGGTGTACCTGACACACCCTGTAGAAAACACAACCTTATATGGAGAAAGCATATGCAAGCTAGCCACAACAATAGGAGGGGGAAAGGCGATTGTGCAGAGGCTTGGGGATTTGAAAAAAGGAAGAAGGAGTACATGGGAGAGAATAGAAAAAAGCTATGTTGAACCTACGAATAAGGACGTCACACCCGGCGACATAAGCATGGCTATGCCTGCCCGAATTGTTGAGGATATTGTTGAAGGGCTGGACAAGCTGGCCGGTGTAATTCCGGGTGTAAATGAGGACGGGACCCTTCTGTATGCTCCGGAAGTAAAATTCAAATCAGTTAGATTGGATATCACTAAACAGCTTGAGACAACAAAAGTAAAAAACCTATTCACCGCCGGAGACGGTGGTGGGGTGAGCGGTGGAATAAATGGCGCGGCTGTTACAGGTTTGATTGCTGCAAGAGAAATTTTAAGAAGAAATGGAATAAAAATAGATTAATGTCTGAAATGCCTTGTTCCTGTAAAAACCATGGTTATCCCATGCTCATCCGCGGCCGCGATTACTTCCTTATCTTTTATAGAACCACCGGGCTGGATTACCGCTCTTATCCCTAACGAAGCGGCGTAGTCAATCCCATCCCGAAAAGGGAAGAACCCATCGCTTGCCATCGCGCACCCCTCCAAACTCTCACCAAAATCCTTCGCGATCATCGCTCCAAGTTTTGCCGCATCTATCCTTTTCATCTGCCCTGCTCCTATCCCAACAGCCCTGTTTTCCTTTGCATACACTATTGCATTTGATTTTACATGCTTCGCAATCTTCCATGCATACACCATAGCCTTTCTCTCCTCTTCTGTTGGTTTTCTTTTTGTAACTACTTCAAATCTTTCAAAAAGCAACCCATCTGAATCCTGAACAAGAAGCCCCCCATCAATCGAACGGTATGTCTTATGCGGCGCGCCATTATGCGTGCCAACTTTCAGCAATCTCAGATTTTGTTTTTTTGAGAATAGTTTTAATGCATCCTCTCCATACTCGGGTGCAACTACAACCTCTGCAAACTTGGATAGAATCTCTTCAGCAAGCCTGCTATCAACCTTTCTGTTAATCCCTATCACTCCTCCAAAAGCAGCTTCAGGGTCAACAGACCTCGCAACCTTGAATGCCTCAACGATATCCTCAGAGCTTGCAACCCCGCACGGGTTGTTGTGTTTTATTATAACCGCTGTCGGCTCGTCAAATTCCTTAACAATCTTCAAGGCAGAATCAGCATCCAAGATGTTGTTGTAAGAAAGCTGCTTTCCCTGCAACTGCTCAGCAGACACGATGGAGGAATCTGTATAGCCGTTATCTATGTATAAAGCTGCGGTCTGATGGGGATTTTCTCCATACCGAAGGTCTTGTTTTTTTTCAAATGTTAGGTTCATGTATCTTGGATAGGTTTTCATTTCCAGAATTTTTGAAAAATATTTTTCTATCAAAACATCATAATGGCTTATAGCATTCCATGCCTCCCATGCAAGCATAAGCCGGTATTTTTCATCCGCGGTTCCTTCTTTCAACCTTCTTATAAACTCATCATACTGAGAGGGTGAGGAAAGGACAAAAACATCCTTGTAGTTTTTTGCCGCTGCCCTCAGCAACGCAGGCCCACCGATATCTATGAGCTCCACCATCTCCTCATGACTCGCATCCTTTTTCAATCCACTCTCAAACGGGTAAAGATTAACGGCAACAACCTCTATATTTTTTATTCCCTGCATCTCCGCTTCTGTTCTATCTTTTTTCATTTCCCTTCTAAAAAGAATCCCTCCATGGATTTTTGGGTGGAGGGTCTTTACCCTCCCATCAAAAAGTTCTGGAAAGCCGGTAAAGTCGCTCACATCCACCACTGGAATTTTTTTGTTTTTCAATTCTTTAGCAGTTCCACCACTAGAAATTATTTTGTATCCTAGTTTTACGAGCGACGAGGCAAACTCTGCTATTCCTGTTTTTTCATACACGCTTAAAAGTGCGAATTTATCCATACAACCCGTTTAAAGTACTACAATGGAAAAATATTTAAGTATTTTCATGTGAAGCAAAAAAGTGGTTTTATGATTGCGGACTCGATAGAGAGTTGGGGCGCATACGGTGGTTGGAGATTTGGGTATGTTTTTGAGCTTGAAGGAAAGAGAGAAGAAAATGTCGCGTATGCGCTTGCAAAAATTGCTGATGAAATAGAAGGGAAAGCGTACATCCATTGTGGGTTGGATACAAAATTTATTGATGAAAAAATAAAGGATGCAAAAGGAAATGGGATAGGCGAGTTAGTTGGTTTTTTTGAAAAGTTTAAAGCAGGGGATGTTTTTGAAAAAGCGTGCGGAGAAAAAAAGGAGCTTAGGCCTGCTGCAGAAAGCTATTTTTTTAATAAAATTCTAAATGCGTTCAATGTTCCTTATAGATTAACTGCAAAAATGCTGGATGAATACAGAATAGACGCAAAACCAAAAGAACCCGATGACCAGATTGTTTTTATAGGGAAGTATAAGGAATGGGTTGCGATAAAAAAACTAACCATTCCTGGGTCTGAGGAGTATGAGATAGGTGGGATCTTAGCGAATATCTGCACAACAATAGTTCCGAAAGCATTCCAGTTTGCAAGGGTATCTTCAAACATAAAAACGAGCAGGGGAAAAAGCATGAAAAATTTAATTGGGATGCTGAAGGAGGCTGGGGGCGGGGATGAAAAGCAAACGGCCGCAAACGTGAATGCTGTTTTTGAGGCCTATGGCATTCTACCCTATCCTACGCTCGCGATGCTTGAAAAAGCCTATCCTGATTTAAAAGTTAAAAAACCAAAAGGAAGAATACCAAAGGGATAAAATCAAAACTTAACCTTTGGGGCTGCTCTTTCTTTTTCACCAACCTCAAAATATTCCTTTTCCTTATGCCCGAGCATGTTCGCGATTATGTTGCTCGGGAAATAGAGGACGAGGCGATTGTACATTGTGATCGTATCGTTGTATGACTGCCTTGCGTACGCAATCTTTTGCTCAAGCTCTCCCAATTTCTCCTGCAATTGTAAAAAGTTTTGGTTTGCCTGAAGCCTTGGGTAATTCTCTGCAACAGCAAAAAGGGATTTGAGCGCACCGGTGAGCATGTTATCCGCCTTTGCCATCTCTGCTGGCGTTTTCGCCTTCATTATCGCAGCCCTTGCCTTTGTTACATTCTCAAAAACAGTTTTCTCATGCTTTGCATATCCTTTAACTGTTTCAACAAGGTTCGGAACAAGGTCTGCCCTCATCTTCAACTGAACGCTTATCTGCGCAAAAGCATTCTTTATGTTCTGGTCAAGTTTTACGAGTTTGTTGTAAACATATATAACATAGGCTAGTATCAGCAAACCAACAAACATCAGAACAAGTAAAACAACGGCAAACCCTCCTGCCAAAAGCCACTCTATCATGTGCTCACCGCGTATAATAAAAAAGAAAAGTTAAATAAAGGTTTCTAAACTCTGCTAACAAGCGCCCGTCTCACAGATTTTTGTTTATCTTTACCGTCCGGCATTTTCTGCAACCACTTTTCTCCGAATTCTTTATTTGTTTCGCTCCCGTACTGGAAAATATCAAAGAACGCTTTTCTCACTTCTCTTGCTATTCTTTTATTTTCATCACTAAACTTAACCCGAGTAAATCTTAATGCTCTTAACTTTATTTCTTTACCGCTCGGAGAGAATATTCCATCATACTCCCTCATCTTCTCAAATCTTTTGGGAACTGAGATGCTGTCTAACGGCATCACCTCTGCCGCTGTTCCTGTAAAGAATGCTGCGTCTGCTGATAAAAGGTCATCTATGGTAAGATTTTTCTCCACAACTTCTATGCCTATAAACCCCAAGAGGTTTATTACAGAATCCCTTGTGATCCCTGGGAGGATTCCTACCTCAAGAGGCGGGGTATACACAATTCCATTCTTAACTATAAAAAGGTTCATGGCAGAGCCTTCTGCGATGTTCCCGTCTTTATCGAGCATTATTCCTTCTGTAAAACCAAACGCTCTCGCGAGGTTCGCTGAGAGAACAGAGTTTGTGTAATGGCCTGCCATCTTTGCGTATGTCTTAAACTGTTCTGGGTTTATTCTTTTCCATGGAACAACAACTACATTTACCTCTCCCTTTCCCAAGTATGGGCCCCATGCAAGCGGGAACAACCCAAGGACAACCTCCTTTCCGAAGGTTTGAAGCTTTAATTGAGAGTTTGAGATTGTTGCGAAAGGTCTATAGTAGAAACTGTCCGCATCTAGCATATGGAGGTTATTTAGTGCAAAAAGTTGTTTTGTAAGCTCCATCAAACCTGCGATAGTGTACACCCTACCATCTGCATACATAACCAGAGGGATGCGTATAGATAACCTAACCTTCTCTTTTCCATTCACACATTCTGCGAAAATACTAATATTTGGGTGTACCGATACCTTTTCTAACCCTTCTGAAATTCCATGCGCGACAGAAAGGTCTGCGCATTTTATGGTAGCTATGTACGGGTTTTTTCCTTCTTCGTAAGCCTTCCTTGCTTCCCTATAAAGCATCTCAACCGAAGGCGTCTCAACAACAATGCTCTTGTGTTTCGTGTTTACGGTTTTTACTATGTTTTCCAAAACATCGTATCCTTTTATCGCCCAGTAGCTTGCTATAAATCTGGCAAAATGCTCTGGGTATCTAAATGAAACCCATGTTCCATCACTCATTCTATAAAACCTCTGACCTTCAAAGAATGCATGAGAGTACTGAATTCCTTGGTTTAGAGGATGAACGAATGCTTTTTCTACAGGTATAAACTCTCCATTCCAATACACAATCCTTACAACCTTCTTCCCCTCTCCTCCAAACCAGCCGATCTCCCCGCCATCTGTTCCCATCATCTCCTCTACCATAGGAAACTTCTTAATCCCCCCATCTCGCATAATTTCACCACTAATTTTTTGGTACAAAAAGTATTAAAAAGTTTGTTTTTTTGAGCGGTAATACATGCAACCCTCTCTTAACCTACACTGTTTGCATTTTGGGTTTTTAGGAAGGCATATGGTTTGACCATAGGCGACAAAAGTGGTGTTAAGTTTTCTCCATAACCTTTTTGGAACGATCTTTTCCAGCTCTCTTTCGGTTTGTTCTGGAGTTTTTGTTTTAACTATCCCCAACCGATTGCTTATTCTATGCACATGAACATCAACAGGGATGGCTTTTTTGTTGAATGCATGAACTAGAACAACATTTGCAACTTTTCTCCCAACGCCCGGGAGTTTCATCAGCTCTTCTTTTGTTTTTGGGATTTTTCCATCGTACTTTTCTACTAAAATTTTTGCGCATCTTACGATTAGTTTTGATTTGTTTTTGTAAAAGCCAATTCCATATATCTCCCTGCGAATTATTTTTTCTCCCATTCGCAAAACATCCTGAGGGGTTTTTATTTTTTTGAAAAGCTTTTCGCAAACCTTAATCGTTGTCTCATCCTTTGTTCTTGTTGAGAGGATGGCTGAGAGCAGAATCTGAAAATTGTTTCTTGCGAGTCTTGAGAACCTGTACACCGGTGCATTTCTTTTTCTCGCCTCCTTTTCCATGGTTGCGAGCAGGTTTGGAAAGTTCACACTCTTTTTGCACTCAGCAATGTTTAAAAATGAATAGGTAAAAATTTAAGCATGGCGAAGGGAAAGGGGTTTGGAAAGACAATACTTTTCGGTGAGCATTTTGTAGTATACGGAAAAACCGGGATAGTTGCTGGGCTGGAAAAGGGAATTGAAGTAGAAGTTGAAAAGTCCGATGAGGATGAGGTGGCCACAAACGAATACAAAAGAGAAAGAATGGAATCATTGAAAGCCATAAAAAGGGCGCTCGGTGTGGATGCGGGAGTGAGGATAAAAAATGTGCATTCTGAGCTTCCAGCGGGCGGAGGGTTGGGAAGCTCTGCAGCGCTTGCGGTTGCGATCGCAAGAGCGATAGATAATGAGTTTGACCTAGGGAAAAGCGAAAAAAAGATATGTGATGCAGCATATGAAAGTGAAAGAATATTTCATGGGACCCCTTCTGGAATAGACAACACCGCAGCGACCTACGGGGGGGTTATTGTATTCACAAAAAGAGAGGGCGGGAATGTAATAAAGCGGCTGAGAATAAAAAAACCGTTTTATATAGTGATTGGGATAAGCGGGAAGCAGGGGATTACAAAAGAGCTTGTTGGGATGGTGAGAAAGAGAAAGGAGGAGAACGAAAAATGGTTTTCGAATGTTTTGAAAAAATATGCTCAAATATCCAAAAATGCTTTGGATGCACTTGGAAAAGGAGACTTAAAGAAAGTTGGGAAGCTTATGGATGAAAATCAAATTCTTTTGAGAGAGATAGGTGTTTCAACAAAGGAGCTGGAAGAAATAATCTCCGTTGCTAATAAAAATGGGGCGCTCGGTGCAAAGCTTACGGGCGCTGGTGGAGGAGGATGCGCTATTGCGCTTGCTGAAAATGAGGAAAAAGCAAAGAAAATATCCTCTGCGATAAAAAAAGCAGGGTATAGGAGTTTTTATTCAAAGATAGGTTAGTTTATAAAGTTTTTTGAAGATGAATAAGCGGTGGGACGATGAATAAATTACTTATAGTAGTTGCAATAGTTGGTATGCTTCTTCTCGCAGGATGCATCCAACTACCGGGAAAGGGTGGTGGAGAAAAAACAGGAACACAAGCAGAGGGAGGAAAACAGCAAGGTGGTGGAGAGCAACAAAAAACCCAGCAGCAAACTCAGGAGCAAGAAAAAGAACAAGAACAGGCTCAAAACTACGATGAAATGGCTATGGGCGCGTTGATGAAATTGGGTGCTCCCATAAAATGCACATTCACATACAGATCTGCGCGGGAAGGAATAAGCGGAAGTGCGGTTTACTATATCCTAAACAAAAATATCAGAATGGAAAGCCAGCAAACCAATCCTGATGGAAAAGTCTCAACTACGGTTATAATGAAGAATGAGGAGGCATATCTACAGATGACACCAGAAATGAAAGTTGGGATGTATCAAAACTGCGACTGGCTTTACTATCCAAAGGAAGAGGCAAAGGAGTACGAAATCAATGAGGAGGAAACAGTTGGAGCAACATACAAAGACCTTGGATACGAATACACATACAAATGCGAGCCTGCCATGTTTGGGGAGGAGAGATTCGCAACCCCGGGCAAGGTTTGTAATGTAAAAGAGATGTTGGGCAACATATGCGCGAGCATAGAAGACCCAGAGGCCAGAGCGCAGTGCGAGCAGGCAATCGCAGCGCAATAGAACAAATTCATTCTTTTTATTTTTTCACTTTCTCATTCTACTATGTTTTTAATGGTTTTCAGGGAAATGGAATAGTATGTGGTGGTACGGAAAGGGAAGCAGGGCAGAGAGAGAGTTGGTTAATAAATTCAAACAGCATGGGTTTATTGTTGTAAGGGCAGCAGGCTCTGGTTTCGAAGGGCCGGATATTATTGCAATAAAAAAAGGGAAGGAGTACGCGATAGAGTGCAAGGCTCAGGAAAAATCTGTTCTAACAATTGAAAAGAAACAGTTTGAGGATTTGATGAGATGGCAGGAGAATTCACTAATGCAGGTTTATGTTGCGTGGAAAAAATCACACCTTGGTTGGTTTTTTATTCCCCTTCCTGCTTTTGAAAAGAAAAAAATAAACTACGGGATAACATTTGAAAAAGCTGCAAACGTTGCATACAGAATTGAGGATCTATTGTTTGGCTAGTTCATCCAAAATTCTCAAAAGCTCGTTAAACATGTTTATGTTCAAAACCGGCTTTTCAAACTCTTTATAATCCTCTGCTATCCTTGGGCAGGCAGAGGAAACATAGCAATCGAAAACAAGAAAATCATTCAGCGCATATGGCTCGAATTCGTTTGAAACTATTATCTGAGCTTTTCTTCCTCTTTTTTCAAGCTCTTTTTTCATCCATTTTGCAACCTCAGGGTTGAACTGACCTGGTTTTGTGGATAGGAGGATGCCAAAACTCTTGCAATCAACTGCTTTTATTATTGATCCTTTTCTTCTTTTTCTGAGCTTTTCTATTTCATCATTTATTTGTTTAAGCGTTTTTCCTTTTGGATGGAATAGAAACACGGGTTTATCAACATTAAGAGAGGCTATGGCTAGAGCATGAAACATCCCGTCCCCTACAAATAAAATCCCATCGCTTTCGATATCAACCGCACCGGCATCGCATCCTAAAACCTGACCAGGGTAGTAAGTTTTGCTTCCTTTTTTGTAGCTGGCCTCTATCCCATTCTTTTCAAAAAACTTCTTGACCTCTTCTAGTTTATGAACATACTGAACGGTCGTGCCTAACGCAATAGTTCTTATTTTTCTTTTTCTGAATTCATTAACAGCGATCTCCAAACCAGAAACATCAAAATCCATTCTCCATTCATCAAACTCAACAGGTATGTCTAATTTTACGTTTAGCGGAAATGGAGCATGACCATAATGTATGATCTTATCTGCCCCTATAGCCTTTGCCTCCTCTATCGCGATATCGCATGCACCATAGGAGTTTGAGGAGGAGAGAAAAACCTCATGGCCTTGGCTCTCAAGCTCCTCTGCTTTCTGCATGGCGTACTGCTTCAACCCTTCTGGGAACTGCAGTAGAATGCGCATGCCCTTATTTTCATTCATAGAATTTTTATTGTTTTGCAATATGTTTAAAAAATGTTTTGTATAGTGTAGCAGTATGGTAAGTGCAGAAATGGCAGAATATCGAAAATTAGCTAGAACGTATATCCACGGAGATATTAAAATAGAAGAACTCTTAGAAGAATGTAGAAATGGCTTCTCCATAATCGCTGCAGCAAGGGAGCTGATAGAATACATCATTTTTTGTGAGGACAGGGAAAAAGTAAATAGAGCAAAGGAAGGATTAAAAAAACTGGCTGAAAAAAAGGTTGGGTATATCGCTCCTGAAATAACGAGAAAAGTTATTTTTAGCATAAACAACTGTGAGAAGAAAAAGTTAAAATGGAATAAAGAGGAATTAGACTTTTTATTTAGTATACTGGATATGGCCGATATTATTTTTGTGGGCAAGTATGTCGAGCGTGATGCGTCTGCTTATTCTGAACGGTATAACGCGCAGACCAGTCGGTATGAAGAATACGAAGAAAAACTCAAACTACCAGGAGCAAAAATCCTCTTTAAGTATATTCTGGACAGAGCGGCAAAAGAGGAGGAAGTTCGCCTCTTAGAAGAGAGGGTAGACAAAAAAGAATATTTCCACAAAAATGGTAAAAGGAATGCTGCGGAGATCATACCGAAAAATGTACTGCGCGGATATTTGCGGATGCTGGCTGAAAGGGCGGTGAAAAATAATGACTTGAGAATCATAGAACGCTATGCTCATTTTTACGAATTTGTATTTTATGTAATTTGTACAAGCAGCATAGATGTGTGCAAGAAAAGAATGGAAGCGGAAAGATTTTTTACCATCGTGCGCACCCTGTTTGAAAATGGGTCAAAGAATAGGGTGCTGAATGTCTTGTTTAAAGGCTTGGAAAAAGGAGGGGAAGAAAAGAGGTGTCTACTTGCCGAAGGTATAAATCATATTATTAAAAATGATCCAAAAGTGCTGATATCTTATTACGAAATGAGGAAGAGCGAAAAAATGAAGCAAAGGATAGAGAATTTTGCACTGCATTTTGGTACTGAAGATATAAAACGCGCTATTTTCGACAAAAATATGCCGGCATCCGATACGCAAACCTTTAAAAATCCTGAGCCACTAAAAAGAAAAACCTAAATGAGCCTATGAGCTGAAGCGAGGTGAAAATATGAGTTATGTAAAGTTTGAAACACCAGAGGAAGTAAGGAAGATGGCAATAGAGCTGATAAGCGTTGCCAAGGATACTGGAAAAGTAAGGAAAGGAATAAATGAAGCTACAAAAAGCATCGAGAGGAAAGCGGCAAAGCTTGTTGTGATTGCTGAGGATGTAAGCCCTCCAGAAATAGCCATGCACCTTCCTGGCCTGTGCGAGGAGATGGGGATTCCATACCTATATGTAAAGACAAAAAAACAGCTTGGGGAAGCTGCAGGGCTGAAGGTCGGGACGAGTAGCGTTGCTGTAGAGGATCCTGGAAGCGGTGCCGAGATTTTGCAAGACATTGTAAAAAGACTGCCGAAGCATGAGGCGAAGAAAAAGGGTGAAAAGTGATGGCTGAGGAAGAGAAAGGATTTGCTGCGGAGATAGTAGAAGTAAGACCTAGAAAGACGGGCGTTTACGGTGAGATATACCAGTGCTTAGTAAAAATCCTTGAAGGAAAGGATGCAGGAAGGGTGATACTTAGGAATCTTAAAGGGCCCGTAAGACCTGGAATGATAATAATGCTTATGGAAACAGAAAGGGAAGCCAAGGAAATAAAGCCGAAAAGGTGAGGAGATGGAATGCTACTTCTGCGGAAGGGAGATCCCAAAAGGGAGAGGGCTGATGTTCGTAAAGGCTGATGGAACAACATACTATTTCTGCTCGGATAAGTGCAAAAAGAATTCGCTAAAGCTTAAGAGAGAGGGAAGGAAGAGCAAGTGGACAGAGAAATTCAGAAGGTTTAGGGAAGAGACAAAAAAAACAGGCGAAAAAGAGGAGAAAAGCGAAGAAAAGAAAAAATGAGGGGAAGGTTGTGAAGGAAAGGACTTTTTTTATGATAAAACCAGAGGTTGCTTGCGATGATGAGAAGGTTAGAGAAATAAAGAAAATGATCACGGATGCGGGTTTTAATATAGTGGCGGAGAAGAACACAAAAATAAAAAGAGCCATAGCGGAAAAACATTATGAAATTCATAAGGGGAAGCCATTCTATGACGACCTTATAAACTACATAACCTCTGGAAAGGTTGTGATGTTTGTTCTTGAGAAGGAAAACGCGATCGCTGACCTTAGAAAATTGGTTGGTGCAACAGACCCTAAAAAAGCAGAGCCAGGAACGATAAGGGCAAGGTTTGGAACGGATGTAGGGCATAATGCTGTGCACGCAAGCGACGCTTCCTCCACTGCTGAGTTTGAGATAAAACTGCATTTTCCAAACGTAAACCCAAGGGTCGAATAGATGATTCTCCCAAAAGAGCATCTGATCTCTTCCTCTCTTGTTTCTGATTTTTTGAGCAATGAACAGTTTCAGCCAGCAGGAGTAGACCTGACTTTGAAAAAAATTTTTAGTTTTAAAGGAATGGGGAAGGTTGATTTTGACAACTCTGAGAGAAAAATAAGCGAATGCAAGGAATTGAATTTTGGAAAGAATGGGTGGATAAAACTAAAACAGGGAGCGTATAAGGTAAGCTTCAACGAATACATAAAAATTCCGCAGGATATGATGGCGCTTGTTTTTCCTCGCTCTTCTTTACTTAGGTGCGGCGCAACATTACATACTGCTGTATGGGACCCTGGGTATGAAGGAAGAGGGGAGATGCTCCTTACTGTGCATAACAAAAAGGGGATAATGCTGAAGAGGAATGCAAAGATAGGGCAGATGATTTTCGTAAGATTGGTTGAGAAAACAGGGGAAGGGTACAGTGGAACCTATAAATGGGAGCACAGATGAAAATAATTCAACAATGAATCTATTATTCCGGTTGCTATACTCTCATCATGCGCCCCGTCTTTTAGAAGGAAGTAAGGAAACTCTATCTGAACCCCTTCCCTTATTGCAGCATAGTTAACTGGGTTTGTTTTCTTCTGGCCTTGAACGATAAACTCTTTAAACCCATTTTCACCGTTCGCAATTATCACCTCTAAAGAAATTGCCTGGCTAAGCTTCTCAGCGAGAATTTTTTTAAGTTCGGATTGTTTTGGCAAGCCACCTACTGCAATCTTTCTTTCAAGCCAGTCATCTGGCATGGTATGGATGGATACTACTACATCTGCCATTTTTTCTCTAATAAAAGGTGCTTCTGTTGTTTCGTGGCTCTTCAACCTATCCTCCAACTTCACATCCTCGCTGTATTCTATTATAAAAATCCTTGAATTGGAAATTCTTTTGTGAAGCAAAAGAATTAATCCTGAAACCGGCTCTATACCCGCATGCAATCCAAGAAAAAGGATGCTGGTTTTTTCATTCTCATCGATATCAGTAAGTATTTTATATTTTTGCCATGGGTTTCCGTAGCCTCTGCTTTTCAGATGATTTTCGAGTTTTGCATAAAGAGGTTTGCGAGTATCAGAGCTGTAGGTTTTAATCATGGTGATTTTTTTGCATAAAAATGTTTAAAAATAGATTGTGGTTTTCCCCTAAAAAATTAGGAAAACTTAAAAAAAGAACGCATCAAACAGCCTCATGAACCTTAAGGCTTTTTTTGTGTTTTTGATGGTCTTTGGATTGATCGCTGCTAGTGACATAACCGAGTGCGTAGAGATAAGCTCTTCTGGAACATACACGCTCTCTGCAAACCTTAACGCCAATGAGAGCCCATGTATAATAGTAAGCGCTGATGATGTTGTGCTGGATTGCAACGGGAAAAAAATAACTGCAAACTCTTCCTCGGCCGTTCTTATTCTAGTTGACGCGGACAACTTTAAGATGCAGGAATGCAAAATGGAGAAGGGAAGGGCAAACATAACAGGAAAGGGGATAACGATTTATGGTATAGATTCTTCCTCTGTTCAGTTTTTTATATCAAACTCAGAGGATGTAAACATAACCAATTCCTATTTTTCGGCAGGTGATAGCCAGGTGAAAATAATCGGCTCGAATAGTATCTTTGTGAAAAAAACAAGGTTTTCAAAAGGAAAGGTTGGGCTCAGCATAGATGAAAGTTCAAGCGATATTTTGGTTGAGGAGTGCGAATTTAAGGAGTGCTCGACTAGCGGGGCAGAAATCTTAGGAGAGGCCACTATAAGAAATAACATTTTTGAGAAAAATAAAAAAGGGCTGGTTGTAAAGGATGAGTGCAGCATACACAGGAATAGATTTGTTGAGAATACGGATTATGCGCTCGTTATTAACGGCGAGGAGAATGTTATATATGATAACAAATTTGAGGGGAACAATAAGGATGCTGATGTTGGATATACTGACAATGATTTCAACATAAAGAAAAACTGCAACCAAACAAACATAATAGGTGGAAAATGTCAGGGAGGAAACTACTGGGATAAGTATACGGGATATGATTCTGATGGAGATGGGTTTGGGGAAACGCCTCATGAGGTGGCTAGGGGGGTGTACGACAACCTTCCGCTCACAAGCTTTTTTGATCAGAGAGAACCAACCGTTTATCTTGATGCGCCTGTTGATGGACAGGTGCTTAACACGAGGAATGTGATTGTAAAGTATAGGGCGTTTGATGATGTTGCTGTTGCACAGTGTTGGGCAATATTGGATGGTGTGCAGAATCAGATTTCTGGGTGCATAAAGCAGTATGAGTTGAAGAATGTTGCGGATGGGGAGCACACGCTTACCCTAAGGGTTGTTGACTATGCTGGAAAAAAGGATGAGAAAACCATAAGGTTTAAGGTGGATGCAACAGCGCCCCTGCTCGAGATAAAATCTCCTGAGGAAGGAAAGGAGTATACTGGTGAGGTTCAGGTATATTTTGTTGCGAGCGATACTACTCCAATCCAATGCTTTTACAGGATAGATTCTGAAGAGGAGAAGGAAATCCTTGGCTGTAAAGACTTTAAGCTGACGAATCTAACAACAGGCCAGCACAAAATAACCATAAGGGTAATGGATGCAGCAGGGAATAATGAAACAGAGTACAAAAACTTCAAGTTTTTGGCAAAATTCCCTGAGATGACGGTTGAGTATTCTATGAAATGCCCGCAGAATGAATTGGAGGTAGATGTGTATGCGAATGGGCAGAAATTGAATGGAGTGATGGTAGAGTTGAAAAGAAGAATCCAGCCCGGGCAGTTTTCAAGCATAGGAAAAAGAATGTATGATGGAATGACCATAAGCTTTAGGATATTGGAAAGCGGGGAGTATGTACTCAGCGCAAACAAAGAGGGGTATGAGGAGTATGAAGAGCTTGTGAATCTTCGAAGATGCGCTGTTGAATCTGGAGGACCAACTGAATACATCGCTCCTCCTGTTGAAGAGGAAAAACCAAAATCCTGCCTTGGTATGGTCCTGTTTTCAGTTTTAGGAATTGGAATAATGCTTAGGAGGGAGATAGGATGAAGAAAGACAATAGAATTTGGTATGGAATAGCTTTGCTTGTGTTTGTTGTTCTTATAGGTGCATTCCTGCTTACAAATACTGCAAACGCAGTCGCGATGGATAGTGAAGGAGAAGAGATGATTCTTTACAAAAACTTTGCATTTTACAGCTCTGCATTTACGACGCAGCCAACAAACACGCTTGAGATTGAGCTTCCAGAAACAATAATAGATGAAAGCTTGATACTAATCCCAGTCGGCTCTAATGTTATCGATCAGAGCATAGTTATGCAACAGACAGAGCTTGAAAATTTCATAGGCCAGCAAATAACTGTTTATGATGATCAGATGAAGGTTAGCGGAAAGCTTCTGGATGTGAAAGGAGGGACGGTGTATGTTGAGACGAGCGATGGGGTGTATGCGCTTCATCCTCTTGGATATGTGATTCCTGAGTATGCAAAAAAGAAAACAATTGGGGAATTCAAGCTTGATGGAGAGGATAACCAGTTCAAGGTTTACTATGCTTTTACTGGATTGGATTGGGGGACGGATTACTATCTATTTGTGAATGGAAATAAAGGTGTGATAAAAGCAAGGGCAAACATAAACAACAATTGCGGAAAGGATATAGAGAATGTAAAGGTAAAGCTTGTTGCTGGTGAGATAAACTATGGACAGAGATACTATCCATATGCTGATTATGCTATGGCAAAGGGAGCGATGATGGAGTCTGCTGCACCGGTTGAGTATGGAGGAAAGGTTGAGGAGTTCCATGTGTATGAGTTGAGCATGCCTGTGAGCATAAAGGACAAAGAGAAAAAATCCTATGAGATGTATAAAGAGGAGATGGATGTAAACAAAACACTGAGATACAAATCCTATGGATATGACCAGGAGGAGAGCGCACTCTCAACCATCTATTCTTTCAGCGCACCTCGTGAGATGCCTTCCGGAGAGGTGAAGGTTGTTGCTGATGGGATGCTTGTTGGTGCTTCCAGCATTGGGAATAAGGGGAAGGGAAGTTTGGTTGAGCTTGAAAGTGGAAAAAGCTTTGATGTAACTGGGAAAACAGAAACCCTTGATTATAAGGAAGGAATTACGAGCTATGAATACAGCTATAGGATAACAATACAAAACCATGGAACAACCGTGGAAAAAATTGAGGTGAATTTCTATCCACACTATGGTGACTGGGAACTTTATTCCTTGAGCGAGCAGCCTGCTGAGAAAACCCAGGATAAGATTACATGGAAGTTCTCTCTTGGAGAAGGGAAGAAGGAAATAACCTTCAAAATACGCTACAAGAAGCTCCCATAGCCTCTGGATTCTATGGAAAGGGAAAGGGCCTTTGCCCTTCTGAAAAGGAAGTGAAAAATTGGGAGGGGGGAAGAAAACCTTCCCTTCCTTGTTTTTTTTGCAATGGAATTCTTTTCGATTTTTTTTGCCATTAGTTTTGAGTATTCCATGGAAAGGAGAAACATTTCTCCATTTATTCCTATTGCTGATAGTTCATTCTTTATTTCCTGGATTGATCTTGTTTTTATGTATATTGCCGGAAGAAGAAGAACTGAAACAAAATAAAGCAATCTTTCTATCGGTTGCGGGAGAAAAATACAAACTAAAAAAACTGGTATGGCAAGCAAAAATACATTTTTTAACTCAACTTTTTTTAGGACTGCAAACAAAAAAATAACTGGAAAATAATACATTGAGTATTCCAAAGGAAGAAGAGAAAGAAAAACAATCACAAAGAGAATAAAAAAAAGCATCATATCCCTCTTGGAATCTTTATCCCTGCGTTTTTTATTTTTTTAAGTTTGAATATCTCTTTTTTTCCCTCTGCTATAATCCTTCCATCTTTCAAAATTACAAACCTATCCGCAGTATCCAATAGAAGGTCTGCATCATGCTCCACTATCATGAATGTTTTTCCTTTTTTTGTAAGCTTTCTTATTACAGAATATATCTCTAAGGAGGATGGATAATCCAGGCTTGAGGAAGGCTCATCCAGAAGGAATATTTCTGGGTCCATCGCAAGCAAAGAATAGAAGCATAGTTTTTGCCTTTGCCCAAAGGATAAATCGAATGGGTCTGAGTTTCTGAATTTGTATAAACCTGATTCTTTCAATAATTTTTCTGCTTTCTTTTCATCAAACCTTTTTAGGTTCCTCATTCCAAAAACCAGCTCATCAAAAACCCTTTGGGTGAATATCTGATCATCTGGGTTTTGGAATAGAATTCCTATTTTTTCAGCCATCTTTGAGGGGGTTTCTGGCTTTTTTCCATCCACTAAAACCTCTCCTAAGATTTTTGCTTTTATTAGATGGGGGATTATTCCATTTATGGTATAAAGGAGGGTGGATTTTCCGCTTCCGTTAGCACCCAATATCGCAACAATTTCTCCTTTTTTTACTTTTAGATTTATTCCTGAAAGTGCAGGCACTCCATTTGCATAGGAAACAGAAAGGTTTTGTATAAGGATCCTATTCTCCATACCTTCTCCTCAACCCAAATGCGTATGCAAAAACCCATGCCAAACTGAATTCAATCGTTCCCTGGACAGCATTCCAGAAGAATATCACCATGTATGCCCAGTCTTTTCCTAAAAATGGAAGCTCGATTGTTTGTAAAAATGAAACGAATTGGTCTGAACTCATGTGGAAAAACATGGGTCCTGCAAAATATATGTTTGCAACAATCATCGCAATCCCCCTTATGATGATGGCAATCGCAAGAGAGATGAGGAGGATGGTTGGGCTGTTTAGCTCCACATCTCCTTTTATTCTTGTTGAGAGAAGGGCTATTCCTAAAAGAAAAATTGCTGGAATGATTGGGTGGAACTGAGAAAAGAATGCGCTCGCATAGAAGAATAGAAGAATGAAGATGAACAGCAGGATGAGTGTCTTTGCTAAGCTCATTCCTTTTGATTTTGCAATCGCAAACGGAACGAGTATCATCGGTAGGGTTGCTGAAACCTTCATTATCGCCCCTATAAAACCTGTTGGAGATGAAAGGAGGATTAGTAAGCCAAGCATCATAAGAGAGGATATTCCATACTCTGCACCAAATATGAGAAATGCGAGAATAACAGGAAACGCTGCAAGGTCAACCGTCATCCCAAACCCAGTCGGAATTCCAATAAGGTTGTTTGTAAGCTGAAAAACAAACGCCAATGCTGCAAGCATGGCTGTGGCAATAAGTTTGTAGGTTTTCATGAAAAGAAAAGAAAAATCGAGTTTTTAAACCGTGAGGAAAAAAAATTTTATGTATGCGTTCACCAGTACGGTAGATATTTTTCTAATAAGAGAAAAGAATTATTCGATTTAGAAATCCGTGTAGCAGTCCTCTTTACATAGAGTAAACATGTTCAATTGGAACCAAAGGCGCTTTCCTATGTGCAGAAAAAGGCGTCTCAGTCCTCTTTACATAGAGTAAACATGTTCAATGTGTGAAAACTTCTACACAAAACAACATAAACTTACAGTCTCAGTCCTCTTTACATAGAGTAAACATGTTCAATCCAATTTCTTTTAGCTCTTTTGTTCTGAAATATATCCTCAAGTCTCAGTCCTCTTTACATAGAGTAAACATGTTCAATGGATCCCCCGAAGGCCCTCGTTGATTGGTTTTTTGCTGGGAGTCTCAGTCCTCTTTACATAGAGTAAACATGTTCAATTCAATGGAATTTCCAAGCCAGGGAGTAGCAAGGGTAAAGTCTCAGTCCTCTTTACATAGAGTAAACATGTTCAATCTTGGTTTAGCAGTCATACCCTTACAATATAGAGAAAAAATACCTCGTCTCAGTCCTCTTTACATAGAGTAAACATGTTCAATAAGGAGGCTGATAAAATGGAGTTGGACATAGAATTATGGTTGTCTCAGTCCTCTTTACATAGAGTAAACATGTTCAATAAGTGAAAATAACATTCGACAAAAAACCCTATATAAACATAGTCTCAGTCCTCTTTACATAGAGTAAACATGTTCAATAGGGACCCCCCGAAGTCCCTCGTTGACTGGTTTTTTGCGGGGAGTCTCAGTCCTCTTTACATAGAGTAAACATGTTCAATAATGTTTGGTTTAAGATAAATAGCAAGGTGATTAGATGAGTCTCAGTCCTCTTTACATAGAGTAAACATGTTCAATGATTAGTTGGGTTATTCCCCGCCATCGAGGGATAGTACATGTCTCAGTCCTCTTTACATAGAGTAAACATGTTCAATTTCTAATTCTTTTATCCGCAAAGTGCTTAATATAATTGGTCTCAGTCCTCTTTACATAGAGTAAACATGTTCAATTGAGATAAATATGTTCCGTATACGTTTGAATTCATAGCGTCTCAGTCCTCTTTACATAGAGTAAACATGTTCAATAAACTTAATTCTCGGAGGTGAAAAAAGTGGTAAAGGCGTCTCAGTCCTCTTTACATAGAGTAAACATGTTCAATTTTTAACATCACAGGAAACGCAGAAGACCCTTACGCAAATTGAACAGTCTCAGTCCTCTTTACATAGAGTAAACATGTTCAATGATATAATCATCTCGCAATAGAAAAAGGTTTGTTGAGTAAAGTCTCAGTCCTCTTTACATAGAGTAAACATGTTCAATCAAAACAAAAAAATACCGCGCCCGCACAGTAGAGTATAGTCTCAGTCCTCTTTACATAGAGTAAACATGTTCAATTGATTATTTGCATGCAACACACACAACTGTTTATTATTGTCTCAGTCCTCTTTACATAGAGTAAACATGTTCAATATTTGGAAAGATTATGCTGGCTTCACGGGTAGGTCGCTAGTCTCAGTCCTCTTTACATAGAGTAAACATGTTCAATGGAAAGGGTTGTTTGGAAGCGAAGGTTTTTACTATAATGTCTCAGTCCTCTTTACATAGAGTAAACATGTTCAATTACATTGTTAAGGTGCTATGTTTTGATGAATTTACGGGTGTCTCAGTCCTCTTTACATAGAGTAAACATGTTCAATGAGGCGATAACATAAAAAAACATAACGAAACAAAAAATGTCTCAGTCCTCTTTACATAGAGTAAACATGTTCAATGGAGAACTCGCTTGCGGATGCCACGCCCTCCTTCCTATGGGTCTCAGTCCTCTTTACATAGAGTAAACATGTTCAATCCACAGGAAAAGGTGTGCATTAATATAAAATATTTGGATTTGTCTCAGTCCTCTTTACATAGAGTAAACATGTTCAATGGAGAAGACAGTAGCAGTGATAAGTGGAAATAAAACAATAGGTCTCAGTCCTCTTTACATAGAGTAAACATGTTCAATCCTCTTCCACCACAGAGAGGACTTCACTATAGAGGTGTAGTCTCAGTCCTCTTTACATAGAGTAAACATGTTCAATAATAGAGGAAAAAAATAAAAGAGGTGAAAAAATGAAAAGTCTCAGTCCTCTTTACATAGAGTAAACATGTTCAATCGGGTTCGAAGGGGGAACCCCTATCTCCGATATACATCCGGTCTCAGTCCTCTTTACATAGAGTAAACATGTTCAATTCACGGGGAAACCTCTGAAGAGGTTTCCCCTGGAGAAAACAAGTCTCAGTCCTCTTTACATAGAGTAAACATGTTCAATCGAGGTGGTAAGAATGAATGAAGAAAAAATAGAAAAAATAGTCTCAGTCCTCTTTACATAGAGTAAACATGTTCAATGGGGGTGGCCTCTCAAACACTGGTGAGTCGTGGGTAGTGTCTCAGTCCTCTTTACATAGAGTAAACATGTTCAATAGATTTTTTTGTAGAAATAACAAACTGTTTTTTTGCATGTCTCAGTCCTCTTTACATAGAGTAAACATGTTCAATGTAAAAATTCTATCAAAAGTGTTTCCACAATATAAGTTCGTCTCAGTCCTCTTTACATAGAGTAAACATGTTCAATAAAACAAAATAAAATTTTATGAGAAAAAGAAAAAAAGAAGGTCTCAGTCCTCTTTACATAGAGTAAACATGTTCAATGATAGAAGTATGCCCGCAGGAGTTAGTTAAGATGTGGTCTCAGTCCTCTTTACATAGAGTAAACATGTTCAATATTTTAAATTCACCCTGTTTTCTGTTGTATTTTTTGAAGGTCTCAGTCCTCTTTACATAGAGTAAACATGTTCAATCGTTATTGTTAGTTTGTGTAGGACTTATTATCTTGAATAAGTCTCAGTCCTCTTTACATAGAGTAAACATGTTCAATTTGCGGGTGTGGTTGTTCAGAGTGCGATGAAGTTTTCAGTCTCAGTCCTCTTTACATAGAGTAAACATGTTCAATCGCAGAAGTTATAACTTTCCTTAGGTTAATTTTTATGTTCCAGTCTCAGTCCTCTTTACATAGAGTAAACATGTTCAATGGGGATTGTTCTGCGGCTGTCCCTAGTCTTATAGAGGCTTGTCTCAGTCCTCTTTACATAGAGTAAACATGTTCAATTTCTTGCAATTTTTGTAGGTAGTATAATGTTGTTTGAGCCCTGTCTCAGTCCTCTTTACATAGAGTAAACATGTTCAATCTTTTGAACATGATGGAAGAGTATATGAAGTTTTTGGAAATAAGTCTCAGTCCTCTTTACATAGAGTAAACATGTTCAATAGGTGGTAAAATGGATGTGGGGGAGTTGTCAACGAGGGACCCCGTCTCAGTCCTCTTTACATAGAGTAAACATGTTCAATAGATTTAGTTGGAGACTTAGAGATAGCGGAATTGCGAAAAGTCTCAGTCCTCTTTACATAGAGTAAACATGTTCAATCGAGGTGGTAAGAATGAATGAAGAAAAAATAGAAAAAATAGTCTCAGTCCTCTTTACATAGAGTAAACATGTTCAATCATTATACCCCTCCCCCCTCACTTCCGCTAATCCACTAAAGTCTCAGTCCTCTTTACATAGAGTAAACATGTTCAATAGTGATAGAAACAGAATACCTTAATTGCTATTCTTCAAGTCTCAGTCCTCTTTACATAGAGTAAACATGTTCAATTTATGCCCCCACTGAAAATATATTGCAGTATGGAGCACCAGCAGTCTCAGTCCTCTTTACATAGAGTAAACATGTTCAATAAAAGTACGATTTCGGGCTGCTGTTGCGATTGGGAGAAGTCTCAGTCCTCTTTACATAGAGTAAACATGTTCAATATGCAAGGGCAGTACCCCACATTATAAAATTTCTCGACGTCTCAGTCCTCTTTACATAGAGTAAACATGTTCAATATGCAAGGGCAGTACCCCACATTATAAAATTTCTCGACGTCTCAGTCCTCTTTACATAGAGTAAACATGTTCAATAAACCCGACATCAAGCCTGACTATAAACCTGATGAAAAGTCTCAGTCCTCTTTACATAGAGTAAACATGTTCAATAAAAACAAAACGAAGAACTCAAAAAACAAAATGAGGAATGTCTCAGTCCTCTTTACATAGAGTAAACATGTTCAATCAGTCACAGCAGCAAAGGAAGCCTACACAAAAGGACTGTCTCAGTCCTCTTTACATAGAGTAAACATGTTCAATGGATTAGGCATCTCTTTGCGGCAGCGAGCTCTTCTTTTATTCGTCTCAGTCCTCTTTACATAGAGTAAACATGTTCAATGCACAGGTTGCGGGGGGTTCCAATCTCCTTCTTCTGGTCGGTCTCAGTCCTCTTTACATAGAGTAAACATGTTCAATACGGGTGAGGCGTGGATAGTTGCTGGGTCTCAGGGTGGTCTCAGTCCTCTTTACATAGAGTAAACATGTTCAATCACAGGCTGTTTCATCTGGCAGTAATAAAAAAGAAAGGGTCTCAGTCCTCTTTACATAGAGTAAACATGTTCAATACCGCACTCTAAGTTTTCATCCAGAGTCGTGAATCGGTCTCAGTCCTCTTTACATAGAGTAAACATGTTCAATCAAGAGGTCTCAGCGTATTACGTAGATGTTAAAAAATTGAAAGTCTCAGTCCTCTTTACATAGAGTAAACATGTTCAATACATAAACTATAACAAAAACTTGTATAATACACAGGCAAAAACAGAAAATAAGGCGGCACGCTTTAATACGCGTATTTATTTGCGCCTCTATATGCTCAGTTTAACTAATAAGTTATTTTTAAATTTTTCGGCTAATGGGCCATTAAATATCTACATATAATATCTCAAAATAAAACTATATATCCTGTCAATTTTATGGAAAAATTTAAAAATCAAAAAATAAGAATGTCCGGATCTGAAGGGATCCACCCTCTTCCAAAACACTTTACCTCTGAAAAAGAAGAAAGCAGAACAAGATGAACAGTATCTTCTGCGTCATTTATTTTTTTAGGAATACCAGAAATAAGTTCATTAAAATCCTTCTCTCTTATCTCTCCCATAAAACCACTGAACTGAATCCTCTCTAAACCTATGTTTTTCAAAAAATCAGCAAAGCCATACCTTCTTCTATCATCCTTGATGTCATAGAAAACTATAATCTTGGCCATCTGAATACCCGGAATGTTGCAAAATCATTTTTTTCTTCATCTCTAAAAAAATGTCCAATCTCATAACAAAAAAGAAGGAATATTCTATCAAGAGAAGTTCTCTTAGTTTTATAAAAAAAGTTAGATTTAAAAACTGATAAAACTTTTTTAGCAATAATATATTTCAATTCTGAGTTAAAGTCTTTATCTAAATCATCTTTGCATAGAAAAACTGCATAGTCCACAATAGGTCTAAACGGTTCCATTACATCAAAGACAAATGAAGTAGAATAGTCCTTTAAGTGATGGATCATGCCAAAATAAGGGTCCAATCCTGAAGCAAGGACAGATTTTAAAATACTGATACGAAGAATACCATAGCCATAATTAAGCGAAAGGTTTACGTTATCTTCACTTTTTCTATCCCTGGATACAAACATTGGGATATGTTTCCTAACACAAGACCAATATCTCTTAGCAAAATTACTCTCATACTCTACAGAAGGATAAAAATCATCATAAGATAATTCTTCACCAAACAGATGAAGAGCCAATGAGTATTGATTAAAAATTTTAGAGAACAGTATGTTTTTTACGAATGTCTTTTTCTTATCATCGGAAATATGAGATTGAGCATAACGAAGATTTGACAAGGAAAGGGAAGAAGAAGAAAAAATAAATGGTGAGGAAAGGTCAGATGAGAAGAAGACGGGGATGTTGTTTTTAGAAAGCATAACTAAGAAATCAGAAGATAATGAAACACCTTTCCCCACCATAATCCCCTCGATTTTTCTCATAGATACCTCTTTTATGACATCACCTCCCTTTTTGAGTATGATTCTTTCACCCTTTTTGCCTATCCATGTCCCGAACTCATCGCATATAAGTATCATAGAAAAGCGCCTCCTTCACTGCTAGTATCTTGTCTACAACATCTGCTATCCTGTCGATATATTCATTAGGATCTACTACAAAATACCTAGAAGGATAGAAAAGATATGACTTGCTGGTACTGTAAAGGAGTGCATAAGAAGCAGCTTGCAAAAAATCCCCTTGGTTTTCTTTTTCGCAGAATTTGACTTCAAAAGGCAAGCCATTTATGAAACCATCTGCTTTTCCTATCAGTTTATAAACTGGGTTAATTTTTTTCTCTGCTTGTTTAGGTTTTCCGAATGAAAAGATAAGCTTCTTAACCATCTCTACTTCGAATCTATCTTTTGTATCAAACACTACTTTGTGGTTATCTTCTGCTGTATCCGAGAATATTGCCTCGTGCTTTGCTCTTCCCATGGGAAGATACTTCTTACCCATTCCAAGAAGGCTCAGAAACCAGGCCTTCCTATTTATTACAAACAATCTTATCTCACTACATTTTACATTCATTTTTTCACCTGATTATAATTAAAAATAGGTTATTTTTAAATTTTTTGTCTGATGATTAAACGAAACATTTAAAAATATTTCCAAAAATAAAATAAAGCATGCGAAAAAAAGCTATTATTTTTGTAGGAAAAAACGAAGAAGCGATAAAAGAGTCTATGAATTATATTATGAAATATATAAAACCAGATACTATAAGTATATATTACTCATTAGACTCTAAGAGCGTGTGGGAAAAAATAAAAAAAGAATACATAAACCTACTCAAAATCACAGAAACATCAGAAGAAGAAGCAGACTTCTATGATTTTTTAAATATGAAGTATAAATTTGATAAATTGTTAACGGAAACAGCAGACGAAATTATCGTGGATATGACGGGGGCATCGAAAGAGATATTCTTTGCACTTATACTATCAGTTTCGCAAAATGTGTTCGAGAAACGCCACATAGTTGAAAATAAAAAAATATTAATCAAACATACACCATATAAAAAACAAACACAAATACTTCCAATTTCAGCATATTTCTTTTTCCTCAGTCAAACCAAACATAAAAGAAAAACCATCACTTACACGAATATCTTAAATGAAATAGCGAATAGTAGAGAACCCATTTCACTTTCAGAATTAACAAAAAGAATGGGTAGAAAAAAACAAACTATATTCATAGCAACAAAGAAAATGATCAATCAAGGGTGGATAAACAGTATCAAAAAAGGTAAAGAGGTTTTTTATTTCATGGACGAATACCAAAAAAAGTTGCTTAAATTGGTAGAAGAAAAAACAAAAAGAAGTTAGTAGAATCATCAGAAAAAAAATTTAAAAACTTATTGTAGTCAATTTCAACATGGGGTAATGATGAAAAGTAGTATAAATTCAGAACAAGAAATTATTCTTGCTGCACTTCTTCACGATTTAGGAAAATCTTTTCAAAAGAGATATAAAACAATATTGAAAAATATAGAAGGTAGAAGAAAGCATGCAGAAATTGGTGCAGAATTCATAGAAAAAAATGCACCGGAACTTTCTTCTGTAGCCTGCCTAGTAGAAAAACATCACAATGAAATCGATGAGGAACAAATAATGTATGTAAAATTAGGAGACCAGATCTCAGCAAGCATGAGACCAGAAAAAGAAGAAGATGATGAAGAAGGAAAAACTTTACTGCCTGCTTACTTTGTGGATACGCTTGAATGCGATAGATTATGTACAAAATTTACACTAGATGAAATAGCACCATATAGTGTAAGGGAACATGAAAAAATCGAAATAGCACATGAAAGCTCACAAAGTAAAAAATTTGAAATGGAATTAGTAGAAGCATTAAAAAACATAAACAAGGAAAATTTTGAATATCAATACCAAAACATAAGCACTATACTCCGAGACTACACTTATGCAGTACCATCTTACAAACAGCATGAATGTCCGGTCTACTCAATTTATTCTCATTCAAAAGCATCATCATCACTAGCTTACATACTTAAGAAAAAAAATATAAAAATAGGGGACGAAAAAACAGAAATATATTATTGTCTTGTAAAACTTAATGGCATCCAACGGTTTATAACAAAATTCTTAAAAAAAGACTATAGAGGGGAAGTATCATCAAAAATAATGAGGGGCAGATCAATATTTATATACGCTATAACTAGATTACTATCGTTAGAGATATTAAAAGAACTTGAATTAAACATTGCTGCATTATTGTTTCTCTCTTCTGGAAAGTTTGCCTTTTTGTCTGATGAAGACCCATCAAAAAAAATAAAAAATCAATTGGAACAGTTTAACAAAAAATTAATAGAATTGGGGTATTTCCCGCTTTCAGCATCTTTTGGGATAGTAAAATTAACGATAAACCTAAAAGATCAAAAGAAGGATATCGAACCAAAAAACTACAACACAATAATTTTCGAAAAGGCAGGATTTAACAGTTATACATATAAAATAGATGATCAAACAATAAAAAATGGAAAAAAATGTGATAGGTGCGGTGAGATTTATACGGGTAATAAAGATTGTTGTGAAGCATGCAAAAGCATGGAAAAATTAGGAACAAAATGTAGTTACGAGCGTATGATATCCGGAATACTATATACCGAAAAAACAAGAAATATTATCGATGAAGAACCAGTATTCGAATTTGGAAGATTTAAGATATTCGTTATGGATATAGATAAAATCAAAAATCTAAAGATAAATAATGGATTTGTCGACCTATTTTTAAAAGTAGGTAAAGTTTCAGAACAGTTTAATATTATAGATTACATAAAAAATAATCTTGGGGTCGATTATCATTTGATACCATTATGGATAAATGACAAAATAGATGAGATCATAGAAGTTGAAGAAAGAAAGAAGAATACGCCATATCTAGCTTTCATTAAAATTGATATAGATGGGCTTGGAGACAAAGTAGAAAAATGTTGCAAAGATTTTTCTCTTACACTTGAATTTATAACTTTAATGGAAAAATCAATGATAGAATGCTTAAATTCTGGAATAAATGAAACAATAGGCGAAAAAAAACATGAAAAAGAAAAAAATAATAAAAAGTTTTATCTCTTATATGCGGGAGGCGATGATATAACCCTTATAACAAGATATGATTACGCACTAGTCTTTATGAAAAATTTTAAGGAAAATTTCTACAAAATTTTCCATTCAGAAGATGATAAATATGGAATAACATATTCTGCAAGTATAATAGTAGAGCATCACAGATTCCCAGTAAGAGAACTAAGTGAAATTGGAGAGATAGGACTTAAAGAAGCAAAAAGATATAAGAAAAACAACAGTAGGACAAAAAATGCAACCTACATTTCTTTCGTACCTGGTGATAGGAATGTTATTGGAAATGATGAATACGAAGATTTGTTTAAGGTTATAGATATAATGAAGGAGAACAAAAATATCTCTAGAAGCCTCTTGTATAATCTAATGAGTGTATATTTGGATCCAGGAATATCCATTAGCAAAAAGTATAAAGAAATAGATAGACAAATAAAAAAACTATTTTCAAAAGCAAAAATGGATTACATAATAGAAAGACACAAAAAATCAATAAGTCAAAAGGATGCCGAAGATTATAACAGTATAAAGGAAACTATAGAGAAAGAGACCTTTTTACAGAGTCTTTCCACCGCATTATTATTTTCAAAATTTAAATTAGGGGAAGGAAATGATTTTTATGATCTAAAAAGAGGTGATTGAAATGAATGGACGTAAAGATGAGGAGAAACCTCTGGATTTGAGAAGTATAAAGGATACTATACTGAGCAGCGACAACGCTAAGGATAAAATGTACAAAATAAAAAACGCGATCGAAAAAATAAAAGCACAATTATACGAAATTCCTAGAAGTAAAACTATAGAGCTATTTAAGTCAATAAGTGGAATAAAAAGAAAAATGGCTGAGAAGGACTTACTGCTAACAGCAGCAAAATTTAGATACATAGCATCCAAAAAAAATACTGATAAAAAAGTAAAAGTTATTGCAGAATTTTATGCAGATATATTTGAATCAATAGGTGAAAAATTAGGCAAAGAAGAATCAATAGAGGAGAATTATATACTCCCGCTTGAGTATGCATCAACACTAATGCTTGCTAACATAAAAGGAAAGTAAGAGGTGAGAATATGGGATTTGAAACGAAGGTTTTGAAAGGAGAAATAACAGTATTGAGTGGATTGCACATAGGAGGCGAAGGGACGTATGAGATCGCAGGAATAGATAACCCTGTAATAAAAGATCCAGAAGGATATCCATATATACCGGGAAGCTCTCTAAAGGGAAAAATTAGATGCTTATACGAAAAATTAATTGGCATAAAATATAATGAAAAAGGTAAAATTATTACAGAGGGTAAAGAAAAGGATGAGATTGAATTACTTTTTGGAAGTCCTGAGAAACAAGGAATTTTAATATTTAGAGATTCCTTTGTAAGTCGTGAACAGAAAAATCGAGATCCAAATGATTTCATAGAAGTAAAGATAGAAAACAGAATAGACCGGAATACAGGAAAAGCAAAAGACCTAAGAAGCTCTGAAAGAGTAAAACCCGGAACAAAATTTGATTTCGAGATGGTAGTTATACTAGAAAAAAATGATGGAAAATACATTATACCTCCAAGTGAATTAAAAAATAAAATAGAAAAAATGGTAGAGCTTCTCAATAGCAATTATTTGGGCGGAAGCGGAACAAGAGGGTACGGAAAAGTTAAATTGGAAATAAACAACCTTGATGAGTTAAATAAAATATAGGAGGGGGGCATTTGACAATATATAAAGCAGAATTTGATGAAATAAGATACAACACTTCGTCAGGATTATTAACAAGCATGCAAATTTCAGGAGCCATACTGAAAACTGCTATAGATTTTTTCGGGGAAGATGGAAAAAAACTTTTAGAAGATAAAGAATTTGCAGTTAGTAGAATTATGAAAAATGTTGAATTTGGATTCTGTGTAAGATTACAAAACGCAGTGGGATTCATACAAAACAAAGAAATAAGAAAGAAACTAAGAAAGGAGCTTAAAGAAACAGAGGTTCTGATAAAAGACACAGACAAAGAGGTAACAGATGACCTCATCAAAGACAGGATAATGAATAGTTTAACAGAACGCACAAACAAAAAAAAGGAAGAACAAAAAAAGATAAGAAGAATAGGGAATTATATAAGGGAAAGGAATATGTTTTATTATGATATAACAATAGTCAAAAATGCCTTTCTTTTAATCTCCGTAGAAGAAAAAAACAAAGAGATAATAGAGAACGCTCTATTAAAAATGTCATCTTATGGAATGGGGGCTGATAAATCAGTTGGAGCAAGCAGATTAGTATTTAAAGACCCGTCGAACATATTATCTGAATTCAATAAAGAATATCTCACCAAAAAAGAAAAATTTTTCATAAACCTTTCGGATTACATCCCGGAGGAAAACAGTGAATTCATATTTTCTCGTATAGAGAAATATAATAGTTTCTTGTCAGAAAAAGGCGATCAAAAAATAAGATCCGGTATCTCATTCTTATACTACCCTTCGGGCGGAATTTTTAGTGATATACCATCAAATGGCAAAATAATAAAGTTAGATAGTGAAGAAAAGATTTTCAACGGAAGAACAATAAAACTATACCTTAAAGCCGATCTTGATAGTTTATTTAAAATAGATCCAGAGGTGAGATCATGAAAGAATATTTGTTCTACACATTGTCTCCAATTCATATTGGTAATGGTAGTGAAAAACATTACCCTTTTGATTGCGTAATAAAAAATGGTTATTTAGTTGACGTAGATCTAAATCGCTATACAATAGATGACCTAAAAAAAATAATAAAAGAATTTAAAGAGAAAAAGGATCACAAAGAAAAAATAAAAAAATTAAGAGAAATTAGTGAAAAATATGCTTTAAGTAGTGGTGGGATAAAAATAGTTGAAGACATAGCTAACAAAGATGATATTGTAATAAATGAATTTATAAATATAGATGGCAAACCTTATATTCCAGGATCATCTATAAAGGGCACTTTCGTGTCCTACACTGGCCCAGGCTCAGTACATCACATAGACAAAGTCAGCAATAAACCTACCTTGTCATACATAATATTTAGAGATGTAATGCTCGAAAAAGACAGTCTAACTATATCCAGAATATATAGTTTAAGCATGAAAAAAATAAACAGGCTAATCAAATATAATTATATTGAGGTAATCCCTCCAGGAAAGAAAATTAATGCAGAGATAATAAAAAACGAATTTTATCATGAGAAAGAGGTCCGATATTTAGAAAACGAAAAAATATTAGAAAAAATTAAAGATATTAATAGCAATTTGATTAAAGGGGAATTAAACTGGATAAGGAATTTTAAAAACAAAATCATAGATCTGCGTAGTGAAACAATTAAAGCTTTAAATGGACTAGAGGAATTCTACAAAAAAATAGAACAGGAAAACAAAAATAATATTCTAATAAGAATTGGTAAAGGAAAATTTTCTGAAAACTCAACAACAATAAAAATTACAAAAATAAATGAAATTTATTATCCATTTGGGTGGGTAAGGGTTGAACCAAAATGAAGATAACTGTAATAGAAGCCAAATTTATTCCAAAAACCCCAGTACATCTAAATGAGTTTAAAGGATTCAGTATAAGAGGTGCAATAGGCCAAAAGTTGAGAGAAAATTCTTGTCTTATGGGAAAAAATAAAAACTGCAAAAGTTGTAATAGAATTGAAGGATGTGCTTATGGATATTTATTCGAACTAGAGCAAAGGGATGTAAAAAAACCATTACATAGAATGCAGATACCTAAACCCTACTCCATTAGTCCTCCATTAGAACCTAAGAAAACATATTTTGTTGATGAAGAGATAAATTTCAAAATTATGTTATTCGGCAAAGGAAATAATTTTTTAAATCACCTAAAAAAAGCTATTGAAAAAGTAAATAGTATAGGAAAAGGTAGAAAAAAAGGTTATGGGTCTGTAGGTGCAAAAATAGTCAATATTAAAGAAGAATTCGTAAGAAGCATTCAATTAAAAGAAAGAATTCGTTTTAATTTTTTAACCCCCACACTATTAAGGTTCGAGAACTCAATGGTCACAGAGCCATCCCTTCAAAGTATAGGAATGACCATGGCACGTTCTTTTCACAATACTTCTTTCTTTTACTATTCATATAAACCAGAAATAAACTTTGTAGATTTTAAGAAAAAATTGGAAAAAGCTGCTATTTGCGTAAACAAAATAAAAAAATATACATCCATTGATCGATGGTCAGAAAAAAGAAATAAAAAAGAGAGAATAAGTGGGATAATGGGGAGTATAACTTATTCTATAACTTCGCTACCCAAAGAAACAAAAAAATTATTAGGGTTGTTGGCAGGATATTCTAATTACAGAGGGATAGGTAAGCTAACAACTGCTGGGATGGGAAGGGTAAATATAACATCATATTGAAATGGTGGTTTGTATGAGAATGTATGTAATGAATGTTGGAAAAAACTATAAAGAAGCAGAAGAAGTCGAATACATGGGAAAAAAATACAGAAATATAATGATACCATTAGAAATACTAAAGAACGAGTTTAGCTATGATAAAATAATTGCAATAATCCCAACAGAAGAAGCTGAAAATGAATTAGAAAATTTAAAGGGAAGAATTGATAGTTCAAAAATAAAAAAAATAAAAATACAAAATATAGAAGACCAGAACGCATTTTTTCAAAATGTTCTTGTAAATCTTAGCAAGGAAATAAAAGAAGAAGAGAGATCCACCATACATTTTGATACCACTACGGGATTTAAGTATACTACAACATTGGTACTACTTGCATTGCAAATAATTGAAAAAGAGAAGGAAGCCAGTATAGAATATTTTTATCAGTTCTTTAACGAAAAAACAAAAAAAGGTAAACTTATCAATTTAGAAAAATACTCTTTAATATTCAAGATTGTAGCGGATATGGAAGAGGCTGTAAATACGCTGGACCCTCAAAAAATAGAAGAGATAAGCAAGGATGCAAAAGAACTATTTAGAAAGAGCAATACAAAATTTATGGGGAAAATAAATGAGATACGTGAGTTTTTGAAAAATATTTATGAAACTGGAACTATCGGTGAATTAGATGAAAGCCTAGAAGGATTAGATGGTATTCAAAAATATATAGTCTCAGCGTTAATCAAAAAACTAAAAAAAGAATTTAAGCCATTTATGGAAAAGGAAGGGGAGGCAAAAAGCAACGAAGAAGCGATGTTGCTCACTTCGGAATATCATAATAAACGTAAGCATCTGCGTGATGCAGTTATATTCCTAGAAGAAGCGTACATAACGAAAATATGTAAAGAATTAGGAATGGACGGAAACAAAAAAGATGATAGAGAGATGGTTACTAAGTTATTAGGAAAACTTGAAACAAAGGAGAGGGGAATATTTGGGAATATACAAAATTGGAGAAATTACTTAGCGCATGCCGGAACAGGGAGGAAAACCCAAAACTCGCAAAACATAAGTCCCAAAAAGATCGAAAAATATATAAAGAAATGTGAGGAAGAATGTAGAAGAATAGCAGAGCTAATAAAAAATAAACAGCGTGAAAAAAACATTTATCTAGCATCTTCTTTTTCATTGAATATGTTCGATATAAACAAATATCCCAGCGGGAATGCATACTTCAAAGTGATAAGCGATGAAGAAGCAATAAATATTTTAGCGAAAAATAAATTTATTTCAGTGATTGGTCACGAAGCAACAGCTCAGCATATATCTGAAATAATCGGAAAAAAGGTAGAAGTAAATAGAAGCGAAATTCGTCTAAAACCTTTTGATGAGGTTTTAGTTTTTCAACTTTTAAAAAGATTTGAGAAGTTTGGAGAAAAAAGCAAAGAGGATATAGAAAAAACCCCATATAGATGGGTAAGAGTAATCATATAGGCAGCCAGGGAACCTATTTAAACCTTTTTTCTCAATACACAGTTTATGGGTGAGCATAGGGAAGAGGAGCACATAATAGCAAGCGACATATTCGAGAAAAAAGCGGGCGTGAGGTTAGAGAAAAAAGCGGAAAGGAAAGAGGAGCCGAAAAAAGAGCAGGAAAAGGTAGAAAAAATCGAGAGGAAAGAGGATGAAAAAGGGGCTCCGGTGGTGAAGCTTACAATAAACATAGTCCTTCTATCCTTTGCGGTGTTTGGGCTTTTGGCCTCAATAGCTTTGTATTTCATTGTAGATGGAGCGATAGACCAAGGAAAAACTATGGCGATGAGCAGGATTGAAACTGTAAAGACTAGCGTGAGTGACCTGAAAAGCGGGCTGGAAAAGATGAACAGCGCGATTGCGAATATTGAGAATGGAAGCGCAAGCTTTAGCTCGAGCATAGACCAAACAAGCGAAGGAATAAAAAACTCTGGAGAGGAGATAAAAAGTTTTGGAAGCAAAATAAAAATGCTTGATTTTGGAGGGGTGATCTCATTCAAAAAGGAAGGGGAAGGGCTAGAGAAAAGCGCGGATGAGATCATGAGTGCTGCGAACGAACTCCAAACCACAAAATCAAGCTTGGACAAAGCTGTGAGCGATATGAAAAGCGTTCAGCAGAATTTCAACAAAGTTAAGAAGGATTTGGAGGATATGGAAGCGAGCATTCAGAACATGGGTACAGAAATGGAAAACATATTCTCAGCTTTAAAAACAGCAAACTGCCTAACCTCAGGAATCTTCTTCCTCATGTTTGCTGTTCTTCTGCTCTCAGCGAGCAAAGACTTTATACAATTTTAAGGAGGGAGAGTATGGAATTTAAGGAGATTGGAAAGGCTACATGGGAGTTTAAAGAAGAGGGGATGAGGGTCCCAGGGATAATCTTTGCAACAGAAAAAATGCTGGAGCAGATGAAAAAGGATAGGACGATATGGCAATTAAAGAATGTAGCAGGATTGCCCGGAATAGTGAAGCATGCCTTACTCATGCCGGATGGGCATGAAGGGTATGGGTTTCCAATAGGTGGCGTGGCTGCGTTCCCAGCAGAGGATGGAATAGTTTCTCCAGGAGGGGTAGGGTATGATATTAACTGCGGTGTAAGATTGCTTCTAACAAACATGGAACAAAAGGATGTGAAACCAAAAATAAAGGAGATTGTTCAGGCACTTTTTACGAATGTTCCCAGCGGAGTAGGAAGCGAGGGGAAGGTAAGGCTTAGCGAAGAAGAGTTAAGAGAGGTTTTGACAAGGGGGGTAGAATGGGCGATTGAAAACAATTATGGATGGGAAGAGGATAGAGAAAGTATAGAGGAGTATGGAAGGATGGAGGGAGCAGACCCATCCAAAATTAGTAAGGTTGCAATAAAGAGGGGGAAGCCGCAGCTTGGAACATTGGGTGCAGGAAACCATTTCTTAGAAATTCAGTATGTTGAAAAGATCCATCTTCCAGAGGTTGCAAAAGCGTTTGGTTTATACGAAGGGCAGATCGTTGTAATGATCCATACTGGTTCTAGGGGTTTTGGGCATCAGGTTGCGAGCGATTACATAAATGTTGTGATGGGATGGGCAAGAAAAAACAACATCAGATTGGCAGACCCAGAGCTTGCGTATGCACCAGTAAAGAGCAGGGAAGGGGAGGATTACATAAAGGCTATGAAATGTGCTGTGAATTTTGCATTCACAAACAGACAGATGATTATGCACTGGGTGAGGGAGAGTTTTGGAAAGGTTTATGGTTCGAATGTAATGGATAGCATGAAATTGGTGTATGATGTTGCGCACAACATCGCAAAATTCGAGGAGCACGAAGTTGATGGAAAAAAGATGAATCTGGTCGTGCATAGAAAAGGGGCAACGAGAGCGTTCCCAGCAGGAAGAAAAGAACTGCCAAAAAAGTATATGGGTATTGGGCAGCCAGTAATCATTCCTGGGAGCATGGGAACCGCAAGCTATGTTCTTGTTGGAAACCCAAAAGGACTGAAAGTATGCTTTGGTTCAACATGCCATGGAGCAGGAAGGGTGATGAGCAGGCACGAGGCAATAAGAAGGCACAGAGGGGAGCAGATAGTAAGGGAGCTTGGGGAGAGAGGAATAATAGTTAAGCCAGCAACATTGAGCGTTGCTGCAGAAGAAGCACCGGATGCGTATAAGGATATTGATGATGTTGTGAATGCCGTACAACTGGCAGGGATAAGTAATATTGTTGCAAAACTCAGGCCAATAGCTGTTGTTAAGGGATAGAAATGAGGGTGGCGGTAGTCGGAGGGGTCTGTAAGGATATTTTTGGAAAGGAGGAGAGGTTTGGAGGAATTACTTACAATTGCATAGCAGGAGCAAGATTAAACAAAAAAGTAGTAGCCATAACAAAGGCAGGGAAAGAAGACTTGATGAAATGGAGTACCATAATGGAAAAGAATGGGGTGAAGGTTATAGGCAAGGAGGACAGAACCACAAAACTAAAGACAATGTATAAGGATGAAAAAAGGATTCAGATACCAGTATCCCTAAGCAGCAGAATAGAAAAAGTTGGGATTGAATCAGAGTTGATCCACTTCAACCCTCTTTTTGAAAATCAGGTAAGCATGGATGCAATAAAGGAAGGAAGAAAAAAATCCAAAATAGTTTCTTTGGATGTTCAAGGGTTTGTAAGGCATGCTGTCATTGGTAAGAGGATAGAGCACAAGCCTATGAAAAATGCAAAAGAGATATTAAGGAACGTAGACCTTCTGAAAATCTCAGATATAGAACTAGAATATGTATTGAGTGGACTGGAAGGAAGTGTAGTTAAGGTTGATGGGATTTTTGAGCATATAAAAGGTTTGAAAAAAATAGCAAACTCAGGACCAAGCATCGTAGAGCTTACCTACGGAAGGAAGGGAAGCATGGTGTATTGGAGAGAGAAAGGGGAAACTATTTTCTTTCCTGCTTTTGCAACAAAGAATGTTGATGAGACGGGCGCTGGGGATGTTTTTTCCATTGTTTTTGCCATAATGTTTGCAGAATCCAACAGCATTAAAGAAGCCGGTATGTTTGCGACCGTAGCGAGCTCTTTCTGCGTGGAAATGCCAGCCTATCATGGAATACCGGATGAGAAAAAAATATTAGAAAGGGTTAAAGAGTACGAAAGAAGAATATGTGTCGAAAGGTTTGATGGAGTATGAGAAGAATTTTACTTGTGATTTTTGTTTTTATTTTTTTCAGCGGATGCGTGGAGAACGGAAATGGAAAGAACAATGGGGAGGAAACAGGAAATATTACCTATCCTGTCTATCACTATGAATGCATAGAGCAAAAATGCACAGTTGTGAGCGGACCGGGGGAGAATTTTGAGAACTGCACAATGCCAGGAAAACCATGCCAACCCCCACCTCCAAAAAAATACCATTTTGAATGCATACAGAACAGATGCACGATTGTGGAGGGGGAGGGTGAGAATGGGACATGCAAGCAGGAGTTTGATTGGTGCGGGAAAACGCATTTTGAATGCAAAAACCTAAGATGCACGATTGTTCTTGGAGAAGGAAAGAATTATTCTGGATGCGAGAATGAGGGGCAGGTTTGCGGAGACATGGATGAGGATGGGGTGGGGGATGAGGAAGATAATTGCGTGAATGTTTCTAATTCAAACCAGAGCGATATGGATAAGGATGGGTTGGGGGACGAATGCGATATCTGTCCATTGGATAAAGAAAATGATAAGGATGGGGATGGGGTATGCGGAGATGTAGATAACTGCCCAGACATAAGCAACCCAAAGCAAGCTGATGGAGATAGGGATGGGAAGGGGAATGAATGCGACACAACACCAGTGAACTGCGAATGGGAATGCGCAAGATCACCTTATGAAAAACATGTTGGAACAAACCTAAAGGATGAGGAGTGCATACAAAAAGCAAATAAAAGTGTGAAAGAAAAAGAATGCGAAGTTCCGTGTTTATATGTTCTGCAAAGGGAGTATAGTTTTGGTGGGAATAAACAAACATGCTGCTGCATGCATCTAGAATATTATGAATGCACGCAGAATTGCACTACTTGCCCAAAATGTCCTGAGTATCCATAAGAATATAAAAAAAGAAATTTTGGCAGGCTTCAAGGTTTATTCAGAGAAGGGCCCCTTGCATTTCCTTTTTGGAGGTGATCTATCCGCAGGTTCCCCTACGGATACCTTGTTACGACTTAGCCCCCCTCGCGTAGCCCCGGTTCGAGCCTCCCAAAAAGGAGGGCCTCACCGAAACCACACTTGGGTGACTTGACGGGCGGTGTGTGCAAGGAGCAGGGACGCATTCACCGCGGGATAGTGACCCGCGATTACTAGGGATTCCAGCTTCACGAGGGCGAGTTGCAGCCCTCGATCTGAACTAAGGGACGGTTTTCAGGGATTAGCTCCTCCTTTCGGAGTGGCAACCCGTTGTGCCGCCCATTGTATGCCGCGTGTAGCCCAGAGGATTCGGGCCATACGGACTGCGGTTAAATGGTCTGGTCCAAAAAAGAAAATAGTTCGTCCATCCGATTAAATACTTTATTGAATGGACCCATCAATTCTTCATAATCAGCAGCTGTTAAAGGTAGTTGTGTTTCAATTAGTGCAATCAAGGCAAATTTTGGATTAAGAAACTTAGCTTTGTATCCTTGATATGCGAGTTCGCGTATTTTCTTCGTTTGCTCCCGCCTATTTTGCGTAGATAGTCGCTTACATTCGATTATAACATTTGCATGTTCAATTATGAAATCTACAACGCATCTATTGTTTAGTGCGTAGTTTCTTTTGAAAGGGACTGCTTTTTTTAAGAGATAATTTGTTATTTCTTTTTCTTGAATAGTACAACGTTTTTTCATCGAATTGATTGCCCCTTTTTGTCTTCCTCTCAGCGCCTGCTCTGAATCAGAATGCACCATCATCCAACCTTTAGATTCTGCTTTGAAGTGTTTATAGCTCTTTATAACTTTCTTCCTATCTATGCTGTTTGGGAGTCTTGCCAAAAATTTTTTTGCTGTCCTTTTACTCATGCGTTTTATTTTTCCTGTCTCATATTTGTATGAATTTTTACTTATTCCTAGAAACTTCTCGAATTCATTTTGAGACATACCAAGATTCAATCGTAGCAAAAGCAGGTACTTGGGATTATTAGATAGATCTTCTTCGGTTATGTTATGAACTTTTTCTAGTAAATTAAGCAGCTCTCTTTTTGTTATTTTCATTTTTGGCATATTAAATTTACGGAGCTAGTGTTTAAAAGATTACGGACCAGGCCATCTATCTACCGTCGCCCACTCCTTCCTCCCACTTAACGCGGGCAGTCCCCTTAGAGTGCACCCTATCCGGAGATAGAGTTAGCAACTAAGGGCATGGGTCTCGCTCGTTGCCGGACTTTCGACCGCTGTTTGTCCTCTCCGAAAAACCTGAACAAACAGCGTTAACCGGACAGTTCACACCACGAGCTGACGATGGCCATGCAACACCTCTCGGCTTGTCGGGCAAGGTCTTTAGCCTGACCTTCATTCTGCCGTCGCCTCTGGTGAGATGTTCGGCGTTGTATCCGATTGAACCGTAGCCTGTGGAACCAGAAGGAATTCCAACCGACTCAACTCATCATCAAAAACGATGTGATCAAAATCCTCAAGCCGACGCAAAAATCCCTTATTTACCCCTCTAGGAATAACAGCTATTGCGATAATCCTAGGATTAACTTTTTTTAGTTTGGATATACGGAAACCCAAAGACTCTGCTTTTATTTTATTTTATTTGTAGCCTGTGTGCATTCAATAACAATCCTTTTATTTACAACGTAGTTTAGCGTTTAACTTTCTAAATCCGTTGCTCTCTTCCGCCAAAATACGGAAATGTTTCTTGAAGGATTCTTCATCACCGCTTATAGATGGCATGAATGGTTGTAGTCGGTTGTGTTTATATTCCTTATGGTTAATCCACCCCTTGTGGTGCTCCCCCGCCAATTCCTTTAAGTTTCAATCTTGCGATCGTACTCCCCAGGTGGCCAACTTAACGCCTTCGCTACGACGCTACTGCATCTCAAAGATGCAGTCGCATCTAGTTGGCATCATTTACAGCTGGGACTACGGGGGTATCTAATCCCCTTCGCTCCCCCAGCTTTCGCCCCTCACCGTCGGACGCGTTTTGGGTAGACGCCTTCGCCACTGGGGGTCCGCCCAGGCTCAACGCATTTTACCGCTACCCCGGGCGTACCTCTACCCTCCCCCGCTCCCAAGCCATGCAGTATCCACTGCACGCGTTGGAGTTAAGCCCCAACATTTCACAGTGGACTTGCACGGCCGGCTACGGGCGCTTTAGACCCAATATTCGTGGGTACCACTTGAGGCGCCGGTGTTACCGCGGCGGCTGCCACCGGTCTTGCCCACACCCTTATTCGCCAAGCTTTACACCACCGAACAGGTGTTTGTACACTTGGCAAAAGGTGTTAGCAAGAGCCAACACCACTCGGAATCCCCCCGTCACGCTTGCGCGCATTGCGGAGGTTTCGCGGCTGCTGCACCCCGTAGGGCTGGGACCCTTGGACCGCTGTTTGTCCCTTCCGAAAAACCTGAACAAACAGCGTTTGTCTCAGTGTCCCTCTGGGGGCTCCCACTCCCATGGCCCCTAGGGATTATCGGCTTGGTGGGCCGTTACCCCGCCAACAACCTAATCCCCCGCGGTCCCGTCCTGAAGCGGAAAGGCTCCAATTCGCCCTCCTTTTCAACCATCAAGCGTTCCAGCAGTGATGGCATATCCGGAATTAGCCTCAGTTTCCCGAGGTTGTTCCGGTCTTCAGGGGAGGTTGACCACGTGTTACTCAGCCGTCTGCCACGCCTACAAGTGCAGGCGTAGACTTGCATGCCTTAGTCGGATTCCGATAGCAGTACCCTCCAGCAGGATCAACTGGAATTCAGTTGTCCGCTGCATTAACCATTAAGGAATTGACAGGAAACCTTCTCTTGAAAACCCTTGAAGCCTGTGTCATATTCGTGAAATACGAATATCCATGTAGTATATTTGAGCAAGGTATATTTTTTCCGAGAAGTGTTTTTAAACCTTTCTTCCGAGAAAGAAAACCATATGGAAATCGAAGAGATCATAAAGTTCGGGTCGGTTATAATCCTCTCTCTGCTTGTTCTTTATATAGTTTTCCTGCAGCCCACGCAGCCAAAAGTGGAAAAGGTGGATGCAGAAAACTTTGTTTTGCAGGATTTAAAAGCTAAATACTCAAATGCTGATAAGATAAGCATTGTAGAAACAAGAGAGAAGGAAAATTATTACGAAATAGTTGCAAGGGTTACTTTTGATTACTATACAAAATGCCCAAGAAGGATCCATCTTTACTATCTTTACCCAAAGCAGGGGTTTGAGCCACAACCACCTGAGCATATTACGAAAAACTGTGAGGTGCATGACCTGCCCATAGCTTTTGAAGAGGAAGCGATAATAAAAAGCTGGAGGGAAAATCCGATAGTGGAAGGATTTATTGATTCTTTTGGGGCAGAGCCTGCGGTGAGCAGAATTCAAGGAGGGTGGGAGGTAACATGGCTCGGAAATGCCCCTTACTATTATAAAGTAATTGTGAACGAAACCGGAGAGACAGAGGTTTTCACAATTCAGTTTAATCAAACAGAAAATTCGGTTTAAACTACTTTCTGATTTCTCCTTTTCTGATCCCAAACCTCTTTTCTACAATTTCTAAATAGTAGTTTGCGCTGAGGGTTAAGTAATAGAAAACAAGACCTATGCCTGAGAATGCAAGAAACACTGTGAAAATCTTGCTCAGGTCATGCGTGGGGTGGATATCTCCATACCCAACTGTTGTTATTGTCATTGCAGTAAGATAGAATGCATCCACCCATGTAAACCCTTCGTAAAAATGATAGAATAGTGTGCCAACTAAAAGTATGAGCGCGAGAGCAAGCGTCGCTATTTTAATTTTTTGTCTTGTTTGATCCATGCGATTATAATTTAAAACAAAATTTAAAAATGGTGCGGTGTTTTTGCAATTTTTTTATTCAGAGTAGAAATAAGCGTTATTCTGTTTCTGTTCTCTGTCAAGAACACTTTCCGGCTTATTTATCCTGGGTCGGCCTGTATCCTTGTCCCGCCTCATCGTGATACCCATTGTTTTAAGGAAGAGGTTCATCCCATCTTTTTTACTCATCGGAGAAGTAGCGCGACCGGATACAGAAGGTTCGCCGGTAAAAACAATAAGCCGGCTTGCAACACTATCTATAAAAACAACATCATGATCCACAACAAAAGCCGCTTTCTTCTGCCCATCTATCACCTTTCTCAAAAGCTCGGAAAACGCAAGCCTCTGCTCCACATCCAAAAATCCTGTTGGCTCATCAAAAAGATAAAGGTCTGCTTCTGTACTGAGCGCGAGCACTATGGCAACCCTCTGAAGCTCTCCGCCGCTGAGCTCCGTAAGATTTTTCTCAAGAAGCCTGCCAACCCCGAGCTTGTTTTTTGCTTCCTCAAAAATATCTGGGATGAGCTTGCGCGAGGAGAAAACATCCCTAACAACCGCGTTCTCTGCTTTTATGTACTGGGGTTTGTAGGAGATGGTAATGTTTTTTGATGCGGAAAGGGATTTCGCAAATGTTGTTTTTCCAAGAGCGTTCCTTCCAACAATCCCTATTATCTCTCCTTTTTTTATTTCTCCTTTCTCAGCATGCAGCGAAAATCCGTCAAGCTCAACCCTGATCTCATCGTATGAAAAAAGGGTGGGTGCAGAAACCTCGCTCTCGCTGTATTTTGAAATTTTTATCTCATGGTCGCGAAACCTTATGTTCTCATCTGAAAGAAAACCAGAAAGGTACTCGTTTATGCCCCTGCGGACCGGCTTTACATTCGAAACAACACCGTACGCATTCTCCTCTCCGTAGAAAACATAAACATAATCACTCATGTAATCAAGGATGGTTAGGTCGTGCTCAACAAGCATAACGCTTTTTTCTTCAGAAAAATTTTTCATAAAAATTCCTATGCTCATCCTCTCCCCTATATCCAAATAGGTGGAGGGCTCATCAAAAAAATAAACGGTCGCATCTTTTACATAAGCAGCAGCGAGCGCAACCTTCTGCAGTTCCCCTCCGCTCAACTGCTTTAGTTTTCTTTTCAGTATTTTTTCAAGCCCGAAAATCTTTACCGCATTTTCAAAAGCACCGCGCTCATCCATTTTTCTTATGAGCTCTTCAACATTCCCATCGAAAGCCTCCGCTATGGACAAAACATTCTGCGGTTTTACAGAAACTTTTTGTGTAGATGAAAAATATTCTTTCAGTTCAGGAGAAAGCTTTGTGGAAACCTCTGCCCAGGAGTATTTTTTTGAGTACTCGCCAAAATTCGGTATTAGCTGTTTTGAAAGAAGCTTTATGGAAGTGGATTTTCCAACTCCGTTCCTTCCAACTATACCTACCACTCCTTTTTTAGGGAGGGGAAGGCCGTAGAGCCTGAAGCTATTTGGGCCGTATTGAAAAATCGGGTCGTCTTTTTCTTTTGCAAGGTTGATGACAGTTATCGCCCGCACAGGACATTTTTTCACGCATATCCCGCACCCTATGCAGAGAAGCTCGTTTATAAGAGGGAAGCTTGTTTCTTCCTCTTTAACTATGCACTCCTCTCCCATTCTGTTAACTGGACAAACATTCATGCATACATACCCGCATTTTTCCCTTGTGCACACTTCCCTGTCTATTACCGCTATTCTTTTCTTTTTCATGGCAGAGTTGGAGTGGAAGAAACATTTTTAAATGGAAATGGATAAACTAAATGCACAAAAAATAACAAGTGGGGTGAAAATATGGCAGAGACAGAAAAAAAGGAAAGAGAAGAGAACACCATCTATGTAGGAAAAAAGGGGCTAATGGGCTATGTCCTGGCAGTTGTTACCCAGTTTACCAACGGTGCGAATGAGGTAACAGTGAAAGCTAGGGGAAAACTGATCTCCAGGGCTGTGGACGTGGTGGAGGTTGTGAGAAATAGATTTATGCCAGATGCGAAGATAAAGAACATAAAGATAGGTACAGAGGAGCTGACGAGCGAGGAAGGAAAACCCTCCAAGGTTTCGTCCATAGAGATTACCCTGGCAAAGTAATTCTACGTTCGCCTTTCTTTTTTATTTTAATTTATTTTTGTATTTCTATTTTACCTTAAAAAAATGCGAAAGTATCTTTGTATAGGCGGCAGTATGCTTTGCCAAAAACCATGTAAGGATGGATGAGAGAAATACGATCGCAGTTGTTATAGTGACTATATCAAAAGAAAACATATTAGAAATTGAAACAGCAATGAGCATGGAGAACTCTCCGGTTGAGACCATAAGAATTCCCATGAGCGCTGCGGTTTCAACCTTTGTTTTAAAGAAAATAAGCGAAGCAGAAGAAACGGTCATTTTTGCAACGATGCTCAGAATGAGGAAAACAAAAGTCGTAAGAAGCAGACCGGGGTCCAGCAGGGCCAGAAAATTTGCCTTCATGCCTAAGGAAAGGAAAAACATCATCACAAAAAGAGATGTGAAAAACTCTATTTTCTCCCTGACACCCTTAACCTGCTTGTGGGTTGAAGAGGTTACGCCTGCGAAGAATGCGGCGACGCTGGGCGGAACAGAAAACAGCAGGCCGAGAAGGAGGATTAGCCCGGAGAAGGAAAGGTAGAAGAGAAAATAAAGCTCATCATCTTTCGGAATGAGTTCAACTATCCCCAATATAAAAAAGTTCATAAGCAGTATGAGTATGCCGAAAAAAATTGTGTTTAAAATGGGCATAAATAATGCGCCGCCGGATATTTCGGTTGAAGATGAGATTGCAGCTATAAAAATAACTGCAAATACGTCCTCCCAAACAAGCTCCGTGTATATTATTTTTGATTCCTTTTTATCAGACAACTTAAAATCCTTGATAGCGCGTGCGAATATTGCGGTGCTGGTAATAGCAAGCGTAAACCCTAAGAGAACGGCGTTTATAAGAGGGATTTCAAAGTATAAGGCTACAAGAGCCACAAAAAACGCAACCAAGAATATTTTTAGTATTGCAAAAACAAATGAGATCAAACCAAGTTTTCCGAGCTCCTCGGTGCGCATCTCCAAACCTATAACATAGAGAAGAAGAACCGCGCCTATGGAAGCGAAAATATCTATGCTTTTTTCATCAACAATTTCCATTCCATAAGGGCCCATAAGAGCCGCAACTATAAGCAGCATCGGAACATAAGGAAGCTTGGCGCTTTTGGAAAGCAGCGAAGCAATAAAACCAACGGATATTGCTAAAAGAAAACCGATTACTGCTATATCGTCCATAAAAAGAATTTTGCGCAAGGAATTAAAAATTAATGGGTTTTTATAAATCTTTCAATCTCTTTTTCTACGCTTCCCTCTATTTCTTTTATTGAATATAAAACCCGCACACATTTTTTATTTACTTTTAAATATCTGCTCAGATCTATGGGTGTTCCGATAACTACGATCTCCGCATCGCTCTTGTTTATTGTTTCCTCAAGCTCTTTCATCTGCTTCTCTCCATACCCCATCGCTGGAAGAACCTCTCTAATATGGGGATACTTATCAAAAGTTTCCTTTATGCTTCCAACCGCAAATTTTCTCGGGTCGATTATTTTTGCACCAGCATTCTTAGAAGCAATATACCCGGCCCCGTAAGCCATTCCACCATGTGTTATCGTTGGTCCGTCCTCAATCACGATCGCTTTTTTTCCTCCAACATCACCATCAATGCTGATCACCATATCAGAAAGTATTATTCTGGCACTTGGATTTATCCGTTTTGCATTTTCTATAATTCTATCGCCGCCTTCCTTGTTTTCGGAGTATTTGTTCACAACAATCACATCTGCCATCCTGAAATTTGCTTCACCCGGATGGAATGCGGTTTCGTGTCCTGACCTGAGAGAATCCGCAACAACAAAAAGAAGGTCTGGTTTGTAGAATGGAATGTCGTTGTTTCCACCATCCCACAAAATTATTTCTGCTTCTTTTTCAGCCATCCTCAAAATTTTCTCATAATCCACCCCTGCGTACACAACAGCACCATTTTTCAGGTGATGCTCATACTCTTCTATCTCTTCTATCGTGCAGTTGTATTTTTTCAAATCCTCAAAACTCTCAAACCGCTCCACCTCCTGCTTCTCCAGCTGTCCGTAAGGCATGGGGTGGCGGACGATTACAAATTTTTTTCCTTTCTCGCGAAGGATTGAAGCTATTTTTCTTGTGAGAGGGCTTTTTCCAGCGCCGGTTCTCACTGCGCAAACAGCTATCACTGGTTTTTTACTTTTCAACATACTATCCCTTGGTCCTTGGAGGATGAATGATGCACCAGAAGAGAGCGCGCGGGAGGCGAGATGCATCACATGCTCATGGCTGACATCAGAGTATGCAAAAACAACCTCATCAACATTGTATTTTTTTATTAATTTTTCAAGCTCGGTTTCTGGATAGATCGGGATTCCTTTTGGGTAGAGTTTTCCGGCGAGCTTTGGAGGATATTTTCTTCCTTCTATCCCTGGAATCTGGGTTGCTGTAAAGCAGACAACCTCATAATTTTTGTTATTCCTGAAGAAAGTATTGAAGTTGTGAAAGTCTCTTCCAGCTGCACCAACAATAATAACCCTCCTTCTTTTCATATCCATCACCTACAAGAAAGCCTCAACATCCTCCTCTTTCTGTCTTTGGTTGTTCTCAAAATCAAGCGCCTGCTCGTGCAAAGGCTTCCCCCTTTCCTTTTTCTTTGATTTCCTATCCCGTATATCTATGAATACTGGCGCGTTTACAGCAGAACCAACAATTATGCCCTCTCCTGTTTGAAGGGTTGTGATGTTACGCACCATTCTTTGGTCTATCCCCTCGCTGCTTTCCTCTATGTGCTGAAGGTCGTTTGGGTTTGTGACGCGCAGAATTATGTGCGTGTTGCATTGGCTGAGCGCTGTTGTGGAAAGGTTGACGGGCCTTTGGGAAACAAGACAGAGTGCAACACCAAACTTTCTTCCCTCCCTTGCAATCCTTTCGATATCATGCTTTGCGATTCCGGAATATTTGTCTATTCTTTCGGGAGCAAAGTTGTGCGCCTCCTCAACTAGAAACAATAAAGGAGGGATGCGTTCCTCTTTCCTCAGTTTGAAAAGCCTTTTTGCGACATAAGAAACAATAATCTGCTTCTTCTTGTAATCATCCAGATCGCTCAGGTCAAGAATGAGAAGCTCACCCGGCTTTATGTCCTTTGCAAACTTTGGGTTCTCTGCTCCTGAAACTATCCGGTAGCCTGCGAGCTCGCGCAATGCCCTGAGCAAAGGAACCTTCACATTTTCTGTTGCCAATTTGGATGATTCAATCCGGGCTATAAGGTCTTTTAGTGAATATTCCTTATGCTCGTTTTTCATCTCACTCCTCATCTCTTTCAAAATATTTGAAAGGGTCGTGTACTGAGGAGAGGAAAGGTCTGGAAAAAACTCTTTTACAATTCTTGGGGTTAATCTTCTGAAAGAAATCTTTATGTCCCTTCCATTCACTACTTTTGTTTTGCTCCTGTAAGCTGGGTCTTCCTTAAACCCATAATACTCCCCATGGATATCCACAACCACAACTGCTATCCTTCCATCCTCTTTTTTTCTATCGAGAATTTCTTCTATAAGAACGCTTGCGAGATGGCTCTTTCCAGCACCGCTCATGGCAAGGATTGCCAAATGCTTTTGAAGAAGCCGTGTCATGTCAACCCTAGCCTCAACATCATGGTTTTGGAGTTTTCCAAGGAGAAGTCCGTTATCCACAAAGCCAACAAACTGCTTAAGGAATTCCTCATTTGCAGAATACACTTTCGCACCAGGAAACGGTGGGATGGAGGTTCTTTTTTGTTTGAGTTCGTTTCCGTTTATCTCGGCACTTCCAAGAATCTTAACCTGACCTATTATGTACTCCCAGTCCTTTACCGGAAAATGGTCTGCGATTTTTGCCTCCCGCTCGTACTCGGAAACGCTCTCCGCCCTTTCAAAATACCTATTTCCTCTATAGATATCCGCAATGTAGCCGAAAACCAGCCCATCCTCGCTCTCTGCCTGCACATACTGGCCCTTTTTTACCTTCGCGCCCTTATCAAAAACAAATGCAAACTCATAAGTATTTGGGGTATTCTCATCAGCGATTACGGTTCCAAGCTGCATGGTATTGATTTATGAGGAAGGGTTTAAAAACTTCTTGAGAGGTGGGTTCCGCGGATGAAAAGTTTAAAAACAATATTCATTAATAATCTATAACAATGAAAGAAAACATGAATGGATTAGTAAAAATTGATCTCTGCGATAACGGCCGGAGGATAGTTATATTCAGTCATAAGAAGGGATATGCAAGAAAAATCAGGAATGCTTTCAAAAGAGAGAGCGAGCTTATAGATGAGCTTGACGTTTATGTAAGGCCAGGGATGGGAAGGGATATAAAAAGAATTAAACTTATAGATTCAGATATTAAAAATTTCAGTTATGGTGCGCTCAAATTCAAATTCAATAGGCCGGTGGCTGAGGAGTATAAAAAAACGCTGATTGTATTTAAAACAAAACCATTGTGCGCGCCAGAGCCGATAGGGTACGGATACATGGACGGGGGTTTATCCTTTATAGTAACCGCGATGGTGGAAGGAATTCCGTTATCCCTTTTCAATTTTGAAGATGCAGAAAAAGAACAGGTTGAAAATTTGATAGTTGAATCTGCGCTGATGTTTTCAAGATTGCATAACCCTCCAACCATCTTCCACGGAGACCCGAAGCTTGGAAACATTATTCTATCCGCAAACAGCAATGAAAGACCGCTTTTAACATTGATAGATTGGGAAAAGATGCAGGAGAAAAAGCAAAAAACATCAGAAGGAAAATATGGATTCGATTTGCTGATCTTTGTTTTGAATGCTTATTTTGTTGGTATGATAAAGGATGAAAAAACAGCAAGGATGTTTATAGATATGTACAGGATGGGCTCGTTGGATAGAGAAATAGCTGATAGTATTCATGAAATAATAAAAAAAGCTATTGAAGAACATAGAAAACTAAAAGTCCCGGCAAATATTTTTGGAGCATTAACACAACCACCGATCAGAGAGGTTTAACACTTCTTTGAATGAGTTCTGATTTTTACACCTGAGATAATGCATTTCCAGCTACCTGCCTAAATTCTTTCGGTATGAACTCTTGGTGCTGAAGTATTCTCTCCAAGTTTCTAACACAAACATCCTCTGGATTTGTTCCGACAACAGCGGCTATCGCTGCGAGAAGGTTTATATACTCTTGAGTTATAAGAAATTCTGGCTTTACAACTGGAAGATGCTTGATGTTTAAGCCGCTTGAGTTTGGCATACTTTCATAAACAATCGGACAATAAACTGGATTGTCCATAGTGATAATAAATTCGACTTCAACCGGAATCACAACCCCCGACCTCTTTGCATCCTCATATTCCTTGGAGCGTTTTTTTCCAAGTGCGACATGCTCTCCATGCTCAAAACCGATCGTTAGATATTCTATTTTGGATTTGATAGATCGTATAGCGTGCTCAATATCTTTTTTATCAGCTAAGGATGATTCTGCAGCATTGCGGGCAAAAATATTTATTCCTTGACGCGCACCCTTCATCACCCTTATTGCAGAATTTCCGCTTACAACCTCATCTATTGACATGATCAAAAATTTTTTTTCCAAACCGGTTATGATGTAGAAGTCAAGAAGAGAATGCAGAATATTTGCAATGGTTTTTGGTATTATTTTTGCTACATTTAAAATCGAGCTGGATGCTGGAATATAATAAACTATGGAATTGTCAAAATTCGGGTTAACTACGTTTATCCCATCTATAAGGGGAACGGAGCCGCGCATCGGAACCAGAAGGAGGTCTGGTTTTTTCTCTTCTATAATTTTGTTTGCTTTAACCAAACCCATCGCAAACGAGCGGAGTCTCCTTGCTTGAAATTCATTCATGAACATGTCTTTACTACAACATATTTTTAAACCCTTTCATTTCTTCAATTATTTTTTCCCCCTCTCCGTACATAAAATTCACTTTTTTCGCTCCTGATTGGCTGATGTACTCAACAATATCGTAGAAATCCGCATGGTCGCTCAGCGGAAATGCCCTATCCACACTGAACCTGTATTTCACTGCCCAACCTGTTGCGATAGCGCAAAGCGTTTTCTTTTCAAACGCCTTTTCTATTTCTTTTGCAAAATATCTTTTTGCTTTTTTTGGGGTAACAACCGCAACGAAACAGGAGCTCATGATTTCTTCGGCTTCATCCGTTCCGATCACCTCGTAATCCAGGTTTATGCCTGCTTTTTTGTACCTCTCGTTTATTTCAGCAATCTCCTTCTCAACAACAGGAGAAATCCCACTCTCATTCATTACTTTAATTATCTCCTGTGATTTTCCCAACTTGTACGCACCAAAAAGAATTATTGAATTTTCATTTTCCCTGAGCCATTTTTGTATTTCTGCATAGACATCAAACGGGTCTGGGAATTTAAACTCTGGGCTTCCGTAGGTTGATTCTATGTAGAGTTCATCGCATTCCACTATTTCCGCTCCTTTCTCAAGCATCCCATCCTTTAAACGGATGTCCCCAGTATAAACTATTTTTTTCCCGTTTTCAACAATGAGCTGCTTTGCACCCGGCATATGGCCTGCGTTCACAAGTTTTATTCCATCCAAGGAAGAAACAAACTCTGCATTCAATCCAGAAATTATTCTTGTTTCCTCGCTAGCGATTATTTTTTTCGCCCCTTTTACTGGAGAAACATGGTCCAGATGTGCATGGCTTAGGAATGAGATATCCCCATCTTTACAATCAAGCCCAATGCGTATTTCTCCGAGGGGGATTGAATGCATGTGTGTAGTGGAGAAGAAGGGTTTAAAAGATTAGTTTAAAAACATAATGTTGAACAAATAAACACATGGGTTGCGTGCTTGCAAGAGCGCTGGAAAGATTGGAGAGAATAAAACCTGGAAATCCTGACATTCACCCAAAGCAGGCTTTTTCTACAGCAGGTCCGAACCACTGCGATGAGTTAAAAGAAAGGAGCATGAATGAGCTGGAAAGGGTGTGGCTACCGAAATGGCTCATGGAACTCTACGGAGAGAGGGCAAGAAGGTTTGGTCTACCGATGAAAAGGGAAATTCTAAACAGGCTCCATTCCTTATGCGAGGGAGAGATGGAAGAATTACTGGAAGACGGAAGAACCCCAAAGGAGAGAGTAAAAATTTTGTTTGAGGAAACGAGTCTGGATGGGTATTGCGAATGGAAGAATATTCCACGGGTGGATGGGAGGGTTGAGATTCCCGGGAGAAGAGCATTCATATATTTTATAAACGAAACGGAGTACTTAGGCGTGCCGTCCATCCACATCCTTCCAGAGAGTGGAGAGGACCTTAGAAAGATGCCGGAAAACATAAGGTCTTATGATATTGGGATGGCGTTTGCATACTGGAAGGTTAGGGATGGGGTGGTTCTATTGGATGTTGTACAAAGCAATGTCTACCCGCACATTCCATCAGGTATAAGAAAACATTATAGGCACTGGCCGGATGTGATATTTTGGATTGCTGGCGTATTGGCAAAAGAGTTGAACGAAAACTATGTTGGTGTTGTTCCGGCTTATCTTCCTCTTGAGACCTGGCCAAGGTTGAGCGTCTCCATCGCGCATTGGGTATACTCCTACAAACCATCAAAATATTTTGAACTTGAGTGGAGTATGTGGATTGCGAAAGCAGATGATATCTTAGCTAAACTTAAATCTGTTTAAATTTTTTTGAAAAAATCTCAAAAATTATTTTAGCTCTTTTTTCCCCTATTCCCTCAACCTCGCTCAGCTGTTTAACAGATGCGTTCGAAAGTTTTTTTATCGAACCAAAATGTTCAAGCAGAGCTTCTGCCTTCTTTCTTCCGATCATTGGGATGGATTCGATAAGCGCAAGCTGCTGCTCGCTCAGGGTAAGTGGTTTTCTTCTTGCAAAAAGCCTTATTGGTCTTTTCTCTGCAAGCTGTTCGTGTTTTGCGATTGCAAAAATCAACTCTGCTGTGCGGAACTTGTTTTGGGTGAAGAACAGGGTTGCGTTGTAATCTGCAATTATGGATGCATACGCACCAAGAAGCGCCTCTTTTCTTATCCTCTCCTCTCCTTTAGCGCCCTCAACGACAACCACAACGTTTTTGTAATTCAGTCTCATGTTTTCCAATTGCTTGAAAATCCTTCCATCTATTATGGAGTTTTCAAAATCGCTGCGCGTTTTTCTTTCCACCACTGTTTGTGCGGATGTTAAAAAATCACCTGCGGGGAGGGGCCGGACATCAACCTCTGCACCGCATTCCTTAAAGTACATCAGTATATCTGTATCCTCGCGGTAATCAGCAATTATTTTTACCCTGTTTTGATGATGTTCAAAAAAAGTTTGCCCGCTCATTTTTCTATCCTCAAAAACTCCTCAACCTCATCAAACCTTACACTGCATCCGGAGAATTTTATTCTATACAACGCTGCCTCAAGCATCTTCTTTTTATCCTCTCCAAAATTGTCAAAATATCCCTTCTCATACGCAACAGCAACAAGCTCAGAGCTTCTTATCACCCTCATCCCGCTTACAACATCCGCGAACTTTTTAAGATGGCTTCCGTTCACCATTATGTTAACCCTAAGCTCCTCCTCAAGATGGTCCTTTATCTCAAACGGCGCTTCTATGAGCATTCTTGTTGTTCTCTCATCCATGAGGAGAGTATTTATTTTCAGGCTGTTTGCAAGAGCGATCATCTCAGCCTCGCCCATATCAACCATGTGTAGTGGTTTTCCTCTTGCAAAGAAAATGCTGTTTGTAAGTTCAAGGATTTCTTTTGCTGGTGCTTCTGTTTCTGCCTCAACCTTCATCAGCACCTCTTCATCCATTAGTTTTTTCAACTTCATCGCTGAAAACTGGTATGCCTTCATCCTCATTTTCAGAGGTCGGGTGATGATCTCGTACTCAACACTTGGCGGGATTATGAAAAAAACATTATTCCTAGTGAAGAACTTTAGGAGTCCTTCTAAACAAGTGTCTGTAAGGGAGATGAGGGAAGAGGAATCGCAGAGAATGTATTTTTCGCTTGCCATTCTATCCACCCAGAGCCTCCCGCGCGAAATGAAGCCTCTTTTCCACGCTAATCTCTGTTTTTATCTTCTCAAACATCATCGTCTTTCCTGCGTAGGATAGGATCTCGCTCTTCGGAATGCCGGTGATCTCAGAAGCCCTTCCCAAAGAAAAGCCCTGCGCGTAGAATATCGCAGCCATTTTAAGCCTTCCTTTTGTGAAAAGGTCTATCACAAAACGCGGGTCTTCGCTTTCCAGTCTACCAACCTCTCTTTCCAATGTTGGAACCAACTTTAACGGGTCTTTCGCTTTTCTCGCAAGCTCCAAAGTATTCTGGATTGCGTTCATGTTCTGCTTGTATTTTGCTGAATAGAACCTGGGTTTTGAGAGGATCTTTCCAAGAACATAGCTTATGACCGCAAGCTCGTAAGCCTCCTTAGAAAACTCCATCGCTGTTTCTATCATTATTCTATCGTTTAGTTTTCGCATGTGCCTGGAGTTTTTCCGCCTGAACGCGGCTGCCATCTCATCAAAAATTTCTTTTACGTTCATGTGACCCAACCGAAAGGTTTATAAAATGTATCATGATATAATCATGACTATAATCTGATCATGTCACGGCCGTTCCGTGACAGATGCGTGAGAGTAATGAAAGATAATGATTATAAAACTTTCCCTCCTCGCTTTGAGGAGGAAATTGAGAATGAAGCGAAAAGGGTTGCGAAGAAGCTGAAGGAAGAGCCCCTGCTACTCGGTGCACTATTGGCGAAGCTAGTAGAAGAAAGGGAGAATACGAACCGACTGCTGAAAACATTGATCGCAAGATTAGAGGCGATAGAGAGAAAGCTTGGAATGGAGGAAGAGAAAGAGATCATCCTATCTGAAATAGATGAGGTGCTGATGGGTTTTGTGAAGGAAAGCGGAAAAGTAACCGCCGAGGATGTGCAGAAAAAATTCAACTACAAGGGAAAAAACGCTGCTTCGCAACGACTGAACAGGCTTTACGAAGCTGGTCTGCTGAAGAAAAAACAGGCCGGAAAAAAGGTATACTACTTTATTTAAAGGCAAGGCATGGGGAAGGGCGCTCACCCCCCAGAACTCTTTTTTTAAAGCCCTTCCCCCTTTCTCCCCCGAGCTTTTAAGGGGGAAATTTTCTCCTGAAAACCTACGCTCGTAACATGCGATGAAACAAGCGACCCAGAAGTTTAGGTGGGTTGGGTCGCACCGAAGCCCAAACCATCACCAGCATACTTTTTTAAACTCTTTCTTTCTATTATAGTTAGTGAGTTAGTATGGGTGAAAGAGGAAAGGTATGGAGGAAAGTATGGGCTGAAGCTAAGGATCTAGGGAAGAAGCTAATTTTTCCAACTTTAGCAGGAGTAGCAGCAGCTATTACTCCTTTAGAAGATAAACTAAAAGCAGAAGAAAAAGACTCTAGGCCTGTAGTTTATCTTCCTGAGGCAAAAATTGA
>JAWAFD010000002.1:247228-314089 GCA_038890745.1 Candidatus Anstonellales archaeon | reverse complement strand
GGGGGTAGAAGCGTGAGGGGGAATAAGAATATGCTTAAGTCCACCCGGTCTCCTAATAAGATAGGGGGTGGAAGAGGCAGGGGGTTTTAGAAATGTTTAAGTACCCCCTGGTCTAATTTTTGCTCGTATAAGATGGGGGGGTTGACAATAGGGGGGTTAACTAATAAGTTGAGGTCCCCCCTGTTGTATGGACTCGGAGGGATTTGAACCCTCTCCTCGGGTCAAATCCCATAATAAATAAGATAGGGGGGTTGACAATAGGGGGGTTAGCTAATAAGTTGAGGTCCCCCCTGTTGTATGGACCCTGCGGGATTTGAACCCGCGGCCTCTCCCATGCCAAGGGAGTGATCTACCACTGATCTAAGGGCCCTAATCATATTAGGAGCGAAATAGGATTTAAAAGAATTGCCCTACCATTATCTTTCCCAAAACCCTTCAGGCTCATCTGCACCATAAAAAAGATAGGTTTTTAAATTTTCCTAAACTTAATATTCATTAGTGTGTTAGAAAAGGTGAGAATATGATACGTATCAATAACCAAGGAAAGAATAGGGAAGGACCAGAAGAAAAGAGGCGTTATTTCGTCAATCCCGATCTTTTAGAGATTGATATGATGCTCCTACTTGCTAGAGCAGCTAAACGCGAAGGAAGACCACAGGACGAAAGAGATTATGCAAGAGAAGCTGTTGCAGCATGTATAGAAAAAGGCATGTATCCTAGAGTTAGAAAAATTAGTGAGAAATTTAAGTTAGGTGAAGAGGAGGTAAAGGAAATTGCGGAAAAAGTTTTTGAGGAAATAGAGAACCTTGATGAACGTGTGAAAATCGCTGTGGAATTTAAGCTTGATGAAAAGTTGAAAATGTGTTGGAAAGAGATAGTTAGTATTTGGAAGAGTGAAGTTATGGAAGTTATAACGAGAGCACAATATTCATGGAGCTTGGAAAAGGATCTCATTCCTACTCTAGAAGGAGATAAGTTTGTTGGGCTTGGGCTATCCGCGGATGATATTCATCATGATATTGAAAAAGCTAAAATAGAAATTGCCAAGGAGTCTATAAAAGAAACATTTGGCACACTGTTGGATGATCTAGTAATAGAAGCGCTAACCCATCTTAAAATGGGTAAAGAAGAGGTAAAAAAAGCCGCGATGGAGCTCTACACAGAACTTATGGAGAAGGCCGCAAAACTACCCGCAAGGTCTGAGGATGAAAAGTGGAGACTTGCAAGGATCTATTTAGATGCTGCGAAGATTGCCGCGAAGTGGCTTGGGGATGAGAAGCTCCGCGACGAGCTTGTAGAGAAAGCAATCGAGCTCGACCCAACGAACAGCGAGATTATAGAGGCGGCCAAGAAGATACAAAGTTTAACTAGTGTCGCGATGGAGTTCTACACAAAACTTATGGAGATGGCCGCAAAACTACCCGCAAGGTCTGAGGATGAAAAGTTTGAACTTGCAAGGACCTATTTATATGCTGCAGAGATTGCCGCGAAGTGGCTGGGGGATGAGAAGCTCCGCGATGAGCCTATAGAGAAAGCAATCGAGCTCGACCCAACGAACAGCGAGATTATAGAGGCGGCCAAGAAGATACAAAGTTTAACTAGTACGAGTTAAGAAATTGCTAAGACATATTAAATCCTTTATATCCCAAAGCCAAGCATTATTCAGAAGGCGAAATATGCGTTACGCTGTCCCCCCTAAGAAGAATCCTTCCGTATCCTTTTTTAGGCTGCCCGTTTTCATCCAGCAACTCTGCTTTTTCTAGTACAATGTTCATGTGTACATCGAAAGCAGTCATTATACCCCTGAATTCCTTTCCTCCTTTCAAGCCAACTATCACTGACTTGTTTACTGCATTGTTCAACAAATCAAAAGGTCTCACATCCTCACCCCAAAACCAATCCTGGCAATTTCTCTGTAGAATGATTTTTAAAGTTTCCTATTCGCCAAAAAATCTATTTCATCAATATCAAATGGTCAGCGTAATGCCTTAACGCGGCGCTGAACCCATGTTCTATTCCTATTATTATGATCTCTTTTCCTATTTCTTTGCACCGTTTTATAGCCGGAACAAAATCTGTATCTCGGGTTACAAAAACTATTCCCGTTAGGTCTGAACGGGTTGTTGCGAAAAAAACAGAATCCGTAGCCATGGTGACATCAACATCCCCGGAGGTGATAACAGGGGAGAACCCTTGGTTTATCACCGCTTCTATGAGCTTGTCAGAGGCGTACTGGTCTAAATAAACATTGGCTATTACCGGGTCCCCGTATTTTTTCACCTCACTCAGAACAACCGCTAAATCTATCTTGCTTCCCTTTCTTATCATATTCGGGCCATCCACAAAAACAGCCACCCTCTTCGGCTTGCGGAAAAAATTTTCAAACATAGCTATTCCCTCAAAAAATTTTATATGCTAAAACTTTTTCCATGCTCAATTTAAAAATCTTTGCAGCATTTTCAGCTGTTTTCATTTCTACCTCTTCTTTCCTCTTTCCAAGAATTTCTGAAACATAAACTAAGGATTTTTCAACCTCTAAAAATGTTCTTACGATGTATGGGGAATCTGTCTCAACAACAACCCTTTCCAAACCTGCTTCTAAAATCGCATCCCTTCTTCCCTTAGAATGAAGAGGAGGAATAGAAAAGTACGCATCAAGATGCTTCAGGGCAAGTTTCGCATGCTTTTTTTCTCCGGAATAGAAATGGAACATAACGATGTTCGGAAATTTTCGCTGAATAAGAATTTCAAGAATCTCGTCCATCGACTCCCGTGAATGAATTACCACTGGCAGATTTTTCTTTTCCGCAATATCCAGCATCTGCTCAAAACATTCTCCCTGCAGTTTTTTGTGTTCTTCTGTTCTTGCCCAATGATTGTCCAGACCTATCTCGCCTATTGCGTTTGGGTTTTGTGCTTTAATGTAGTTAACCCACTCTTGTTTAAACCCGTGCTGGGCTATTTGGGGTGCGATTCCTATAGAGAAAGGAAGGTCGAGATTTTTTGCAAGCTCAACTGTCTTCATATTTTCTTGATGTGAATATCCGCTTGCAACGGGAAGAACTTTTTTTGTTCTCAGAAGGACTTCAACATTTTTTATTTCCGTAATGTGTGCATGCACATCAACTGCCATATATGTTTAAAAATCGTAATGCTTTATAAATAAATCCACAAAATTTTATTTGGTGATAGAATGGCAGAAGGAGAAAAAACATTCGTTTCAGCAAAGGAGCTCAAACCTGGCAGGTACATCATAATAGATGATATACCCTGCAGGGTTGTTAGCATGGATGTCTCAAAGCCAGGAAAGCATGGTGCTGCGAAAGTGAGGATTACTGCAATTGGAATATTTGACGGACAGAAGAAAACATGGCTCGGTTCTGCGGATATGGAGGTTGAATCACCAACAATAAAAAAACTAAATGCGCAGGTGATCTCAGTAAGCGGGGATACTGCCCAACTTATGGATAAGGAGACATACGAGATGTTTGAGATTACAATACCCGAAGAATTCAAAGGGCAGCTCGAAGAAGGAAAGGATGTTGAACTTATGGAGTCTATGGGAAGAAGGGCAATAGTTAGGGTGTATAAAGGGTGAGGGAATGAAGGTTGAGATCGGGGAGCAGAAAGAGAACAAAATTTTGAAAAGAAAGGAAATAACAGCTTATGTTGAGCATGGTGGAGCAACCCCAAAAATAGATGACATTAGGCAAGCGATTGTCGAGAAGCTTGGGGTTAAACCAGAGTTGCTTGTTGTGTTAAAAGTTTCACAGGAAACAGGAAAAAAAGGGGCAAGGGTTTTTGCAAGGGTTTATTCAAACAAAGAGGATATGGTAAGGACAGAGCCCAATTATATTCTTGTAAGAAACAAACTAGCAGAAAAGAAACCGAAAAAAGAGAAAAAGAAAAAAGGGAAGCCCGCCGAGGCTCCTAAGAAGTGATGATTATGGCAGAAGAAAAAAAAGCATCTCCAAAAAAGAAAAATAGAAATTTTATAACGAAAACAAAGCATTACAAAAAAGGGAAGTACTGCCCAAAGTGTGGACCGGGATATCATCTTGCAGAGCACAAAGACAGGATGAGCTGCGGAAGATGTGGGTACTACGAAAGGAAATAATTTTTAGGGCAGGGATTGTTCTTCTTTCATTTTTCCTATTTGTTTATGCATTCTTCAACTCTCCTCCTCTTAACGCTTACTTTTTGCATTCCGCCCTCCTTCTTTTTTCCTTTGCAGTTCTATTTACAAAAACCAGAGAGGTTATTGTTCCGAGGAATTTTTTTATTCTCCTAAGAGAAACTTTTTTCTGCTTTTTTGCGATCGTTCTTTTAGGTGGGTTGATTTCTGTTTCAGCATATATCCTCAAGGTTAGCGACCTAGAAAAAGTCGCGAGTAAGGTTGAGGGTTTTGGGCCTCTTCTTATCCTCATGGCAGTGTTTTTCGTTCCTTTCAGCGAGGAATTGTTTTTCCGCGCCATACTAACTGAAAGAATGGGAATACTTCCATCCGCCATAATATTCGGGCTTGCGCATTTTTCCTACGGATCTGTTGTTGAGATAATCGGTGCGTTTGCAATAGGATTGGTTTTCGGGTATTTTTATGTTAGAAATAAATCCATTTCTCAGAATATACTTGCGCATGTGATATTTAATTTGTGCTCCATCGCACTTGCAAAAATTTTCTATTAATTTTTAAACCTTCTCTAATATCTTCTTAGCATGATCGTTCTTGGAATAGAATCCACTGCCCATACGATAGGGGTGGGGATATGCGAGAATGAAAAAATCCTATCTAATGCGCATCACATCTATAAGCCCATAAACGAAGGGCTTATTCCAAGAAAGATGGCAGACCACCATCAGCAGTATTTCAAGAAAATGCTTGATGAGGCGCTGAAAGAAGCGAACATAGATATAAAAGATGTTGATGTAGTTGCATGCGCGCAAGGTCCTGGTATAGGCTCTCCTCTTTCTTTTGGTTTTTCTATGGCAAAATATCTTTCTGCGCATCATAAAAAGCCGTTCATAGGGGTTAACCATGCGTATGCGCACATAGTTATAAGCGAGCTTTTTACAAAAATAAAAAAAGGAATAATTATTTACGTAAGCGGTGGAAACACCCAGGTTCTTTTTGAGAATGAGGAAGGGTTTTATGATGTGTTAGGAGAAACGCTGGATATAGGAATAGGGAATTTGTTTGATTCGTTTGGAAGGGAGATTGGGCTTAGGTATGCGCATGGTTCTGTTCTTTCAGAGCTTGCTTCCCGTGGAAAATACATCGACCTTCCGTACACTGTAAAGGGGCTTAACCTTGCTTTTTCTGGTCTTTTCACTGCTGCTGTTAAGGCGCTGAAAAAAAACAAAAAAGAGGATGTTGCCTATTCTCTCATGGAGACATCGTTCGCGATGGTTTGCGAGGTTGCTGAAAGGGCTTTTTATCTGAAAAAAGCAAACGGGTTCATTGTTTGCGGAGGGGTTGCACAGAATAGAAGATTGCAGGAGATGCTCTTAAAAATGGCTGAGGAGGACGGAACAAAATTTGGGGTTGCACCTGATGAGTTTAACAGGGATAATGGAGCCATGATTGCTTATGCAGGATATTTGCTGTACAAAAAGTATGGGAGCAGGCCATTGGAATTTTGGAAGCCCATACAGAATTACAGAATAGAAAACATGCGGGATGTGTTTAGATGAACCTTTGCTCTCTGTGTGATGGGAGATGCTGTGAAAGTTTTGTGATCACTGTAAATGCTTTCGATGTAGCAAGAATCGAAAAGAAAACCGGAATAAAGGCTGAAAAATTTGCTGAACTGCGCAGACTTGATATACTTTCTTATGAAGATGAGTTTGTTGTTGAGGCGATGAACGGAGAATATGAAGAGTACTATCTGCTCGCTCTAAAATCCCATCCATGCTACTTTCTTTTTCGTGGGAAATGTAGGATATACCCCTTTAGGCCTCTTGCATGCAGGATATATCCGCACGAGGAAGATGGAAAAATGAGCAAAAGAGCGCTCTGCCCACTAACCGCAAAAATATGTTTCTTTTTTACACCGCCAGAAAAAAATGTCTTAGAAGAGTACAAGAATGATACAATCAGGTATGCAGAAATCGTTAAAGAATGTAATGAAAAAAAGCTCAGTAAAGAAGAGGCATTGAGGTTTCTCGTAGATAGGGCAAAGGGCATGATTTAAAATATTTTTTATGATTAAATAATCCTCACACGCCGGGGTGGCGTAATGGTAGCGTGGAGGCCTGTGGATAACCTTTCTTCGGGTTGCCAAGAAAGCTTAACCAAAGAAGGTTAACCGAAAGCCTTAGGTCCGGGTCCAAGTCCCGGCCCCGGCCAAACTAAAATGGGTGGACGAATGTCAAAAAAATTCATCATAAACGCATTGATCTCAGTAATCCTCATCGCGCTTGTAGTTTATTTCTCAGGCGGGGTTGAGGTTTTAAGGGAGATAAAAAACCTTGATCTATTCTATCTGTTTTTGGCAATAGTTGCACTATTCGTAATGTATTTGGCCATGGCTTACAGGATGTTTCATCTGTTAAAAGCAATGAAAGTGAAGATAAAATTTTTTGATGTTCTGAAAGCGCATTTTGCTGGAATGCTGGCAGCAGATTTTACCCCGGCGAGGGTAGGGTACTTTAGCTCTTCACTATCTCTACACTACAATTATAAAGTCTCTTCAGAAAAAGCATTTTTGGTTGCGCTAGGCCCTCAGGTTTTTGATTTTATTACAAAGGTTTTGGGAGGAAGTTTGGGCATACTTCTTATAGCATCAAAGGTTGCGGAAGTAGAAGACCCGATGTATTTGTATTTAGGGGTTTTTGTGCTGGTTATTATGATAGCAATAATGACACTTCTTATGTTTTCTGCAAAATTCTTAAAATTCCTGAGATGGCTTTCCTCTTTTTTGAAGCATGTTATTTTTGGAAAGCTCCTTCTTCTTCCTGTTGAAAAGCTACTGAATATGGTTGAAAGGATGCAGAAGCATTCAAATATTATCATAAAGGAGATGTGGGTGATAATTGCGATGATAGCAATAGCATGGCCAGCAAAAGCATTGAGCTGGTATTTTGTAGCAAAATCGGTTGGAATAACCATTGATAGTGGAATGGATGAAATAATTTTCTATATGCTTTTTCAACCCATGCTCACCATTTTAGAATTCATACCCACCCCCACGTTAGCAGGGATGGGGTTGAGCGAGGGAGGGGCGGTTCTTGTTTTGGGTTTGTATGGGGTGAGCAATGCAAAGGCAGCTGCTTTTGCTCTGGTTGCAAGGTTCAAAACAACCCTTCTTTCTCTCACCTTAGGGACGGGTGACACGGTCGAGCTTGCTAAAAAAGCTGGGAAAGACATGAGAAGCATTCTGCAAATCTAGAACCTCAGCATAAATGTTGTCCTGTAAATTCGCCTTCCTTCTTTCAAACCTGAAAGCTTTCTGCTTAAAACCGGCTTAAGCCCAAGCTCTCTAAGCACCTCTGCGGTCTCTTTTGAAGAGCCAACGTAGACGTCTATCCCTTCTTTAAGGTTTTCCTGTTTTGTGATGAATGTTTTTTTTCTTAGCATCCTTTCTATTTTCTCTTTTATTTTTAAATATAATTTTCTGTCCCCCCGGAATTGTATAATTGCCTCAAAATACCCTCCTGCCTTTCTTGAGCAGTCAGGGCAGATTGTTTCAACTACGGCAAAAGGATAGTTTTTTTCCATCCGGAACATTTCGCCATCATCAACCAGAAAGTATAAAATCGCCTTTTTGTTTTCAAAATCGATCGCACCCCTTTCAAATCTTTCTCCTTTTATTTTACCAATCAAATAATCACTAATTTCCTTCTCGCTTGTTCTCTTCCATTCTCCCCTAATCCTAACCCTTCCGCATCTTTTACATTTCTCCACTCTTATATTTTTTGGAATTTCTATTTTCCACTCATAACAATCTACACAGAATAATCCTTTGAATTGTTTTGTTCCTCTTTTCACGCCGCACTTTATGCACAGTTCCATAAACATTTATATACTCTTGGAATAAAAAACTTTTCTATGGGGATGGCTGAGAAGAAGGCAGTAAAACTCACAAACTACATAGTGAGCTTACCCTCCATAGAATACCTTTTGCTAGCCATGGTAATGCTCGGTGCGCTGGCAGGATTTGCAGCAAACCATAATATTGAAGGGATGCTAAACGGATTTGCGATGCTTTCTCTTCCCGCCCTTCTCATCGCTGTGATGGCGAAGATTGCAATAAGGAGGGTTCCCTTCAAGCAGATAGTTGCCACCTCTCTTTTCGGAGAGATCGTATACTCATTTTTCTTTGTGCTATCGTTCTATTTGAAATCCATAAACTTTCCATATTCAATTGAGCTGATGTTCATAGCAGCAGCGATAGTTTTCGTGGTTTGGTTTGTAATCGGAAGGATTGTTTTCTCTGCAAAATGGAGAGGGCTGTTTTTCGCAACCCTTCAGCTGATAGTGTATTCGTTTACTTTTACCGCGATCGGCTTATCTCTTGAGAATATTGTCCTCAAGTTTCTTGTTTCTTCAGCCATTTTTTTGGTTGCGTTGTATGTTTTGTTTTCGATAATAAACGCGCCTATGAAAAAAAGCTTTGGGATAAGCAGCGTGGATGCGGTTTCCATGTTCATGGCGCAGTGGTTTTACGAAAGCAAAGAGCTTGAAGAGGCGTTCGAAAAGGTTGGGGAAAGGGTCAAGACCATCGTTGGTGGAGTGTCTTTTTCTTTTGGGAATGAGAGGAAAAACATTGTTGTTCCTTATGTACATTTCGGTCCGTTCGGCAATTTGGGTGGGAGTGCTTTTCCTTCTCTCATCTCAAAAAGAATTGGCGAGAGTGTTGTTCTCCACGGAACAGCAACCCATGACTTCAACCCTATATCTGATGGGGAAATCGCGAAAATAGTTTCTATAGCGAAAAAAAATAATGTTGAAAAAAATGATAGCGTAGAATTAAGAATAGGCGAGTACGGAAAAGCAAAAGCATATGCACTCATTTTTGGAAATTCTGGTATTATAAGCATAACAAGAGCGCCATATACCACAGAGGATATTTCATTCGGGCTTGGGCTAAGCATGATGGAAATGGCAGAAAAATATCTTGATAAGGCACTCATCGTTGATATGCACAACTCAGATGTTGAGGAGATCACGAGCTTTGACGCAGGAAGCCGCGAGGGGTTCGAGTATATGAAAGCTGTGGAGAACGCGCTGAAGGCAAAAGGAAAAAAAAGCAGATTGAAAGCAGGATTTTTTTCTTTCTACCCGTCAAACCCAGTGATCGGTGGGAATGGTGTGCAGGTATTTGTAATCTCTTCTTCTCCTATGTTCATAGGAATAGTTTTTGATGCAAACGGAATAAGCCGAGAAATGAAAGAAAAGCTCGAAGAGAGAGTTAAGGAAAAATACCCGGGTTCGGTTGTATGCATCTACAGCACGGACAGTCATGAGAGGAACAACGTTCGCGGTGTTCTCAATCCTCTTGCGTATGATGAGAATATAGTTGAAAATACAGTGAGTGGTGTTGAAAGAGCGATTGAGTGTATGAAGAATGCAAAGGCAGGCGTGTATAAGGAATGGGTGGATGTTGATGTTCTTGGGCATAAGCAGGCCATAGAGATAGTTTCAACCGTAAATTCCATAGTTGCTGTTGCAAGAATAGTTGCCCCCATAATATTCATCCTCGCTGCTGCTGCGGTTCTTTATATCGTATCCACACTCTAAACTTTACGATGAAAGAGTACATAGACTATGTGCCATTTTATGAATGCCAAGGGCTTATCAAGGTGAGGGAATGAGAGAAGAGATTTTTCAACATAGCATTTTAAAGGGTTATGGAGAATACACAGTATGGACATTGAGAAAAAGATTGAACTTGTGAAGAAAAAACCGACCATTGAGGTTGTCGGCGAGCATCAGCTTAGGGAAGTTTTTGAGAACTATTCCAATCCGAAGCATTATATCGGGTTTGAGATTTCGGGGATGGTGCATCTTGGAACGGGTTTGATGACTGCACTCAAAATAAAAGATTTTTTGCAGGCAGGGATAAAACCAACAATATTTTTGGCTGATTATCATGCTTGGATAAATAACAAATTGGGTGGGGATTTAAAGAGGATTCAGAAGATTGCAACAGGATATTTTAAGCATGCGTTCATCTCTCTTGGATTAGATGAGGATAAAGTGAAATATATTCTAGCAAGCGAAATTTATGATAATGAATACTGGAAGGATGTCATAAATATTACAAGGCATACAACCATTCACAGGATGCTTAGGGCAACAGCAATAATGGGGAGGAAAGAGGGTGAGGCGCAGCATGTTTCATTTTTACTCTATCCCGCAATGCAGGCAGCAGACATATTCAAATTGGATGTGCAGATTGCGCATTCAGGAATAGACCAAAGAAAGGCGCACATGCTTGCAAAGGATGTTCACGATAAAATAGGGAAGAAAAATTTTGTTGCCGTACATACAACACTAATCCCTGGATTGCAGGGAATAGAAAGGATGAACCCAACAGAGGATGAAATAATAGAGGCAAAGATGAGCAAGAGCAAGCCAGAAACATGCATATTCATCCATGATTCTGAGGAGGAGATAAAAAGCAAGATTAAGAGGGCGTACTGCCCTCCAAAAGTTATTGAGGGAAACCCTATACTCTCCATAGCAGATAATCTGATTTTGCGGGATAGGGGTTTGAAAATTGAAAGGCCTGCGAAGTTTGGTGGAGACTTGGAGGTTGAAAATTACGAGGAGCTTGTTAAGGTTTATTCACAAGGAAACCTCCATCCGCTTGATCTGAAGAATGCTGTTGCAAGAGAGCTTATTGCGATGCTTGAACCGAGTAGGGAGTATTTTAAGAAAAATAAAAAATATTTAGAAGAAATAAAGGAAGCCGTAAAAAAGAGTTAGATTTTTCTGTGTTTTACCAATCCGGCTGAGATGAACAGGAATGCTAGTATAAACGCCGGACAGGCATAGATCGTTTCCCCACATTTCTCAGCCGCTTTTCTTGTACAAATATCTGCATCATAGTAGCATCCAAACACTTCTACACCTTCGCAGTCTAGTTTATCATTCCCAGTGGAATAGCGGTCTATGCATGACTGTAATTCCGAAGCGCAGGCCTGAACCTCCGGGCACTGCCCTGCTGCGTATTTAGCGCTCATTATTGGATAAGCTTTGCTTGTGCAGGTTATCCCTTCCTGCTTGTATTGTTCTAAGCATTTTTTATCTATCTTCCCATTTTCATCAAAATGACAGTTGTAGCATGCCTGCTTGTAAGCATCGGAAGCACATCCAACGAAGGCGTAAGCGGCACCAATAAGAACCAAAATTCCAAGAACAAAAACCGGTTTTATTGTTCTCATACTTTTTCCTGGGAAGAGAGGGATTAAAAACCTATGGGAAAACAAATTTTCCCTGTAGCGTGGAATATAAATGTTTAAGTTTATAAACTCTTTCTTTTCTTTTTTTTGCATGAGAGGCATCATTGTTATTTCTTTATTCCTCCTGCTTCTTGCAGGATGCGTAGGGGAAGGGGTAAAGCCCGTTCCGGAAATAGAATACTTTACTGCAACACCAGAGACCATATACAAAGGAGATAGCGCAATGTTGAGCTGGAGGGTTGTGAATGCAACCAACAAAACAATCGTAGCGCTTGATATGGTTCAGGTTGAGCCGGAGGGGAGCAAAACAGTTACGCCAGAAAAAACTACAAACTATACGCTAAGTGTGGATGGAAAAAATAAGACAATCAGCGTAATTGTTCTACCAGCAGAGGAGGCAGATAGGGATAAGGATGGATATAGGGTAACAGAGGACTGCGATGATAACAATAAGGCGGTTTATCCGGGCGCGGTTGAGAAGTGCAACGGAATTGATGATGATTGCGACGGGAGTAAAGATGAGGAGAACGCAGAAGGATGCGTTGAATATTATTTGGATGTTGACCAAGACAGTTATGGAAGTGTAATGAAATGCCTGTGCGGGCCTGATGGAGCTTACACGGCAAGAAGAGGAGGGGATTGTGACGATAGCGATAAAACAGTAAGCCCGCTTGCAATCGAGGTTTGCGATGGAAAGGATAACAACTGCGACAACAAGACTGATGATGGAGAAAACCTACAGGGATGCCTAAGGTTTTACATAGATGAAGACAACGATGGATATGGAATAGGAATGGGAAAATGCCTATGCATGGGCTATGATGTTTATAGAGCAAATCAATCCGGAGACTGTGATGATACCGATGATGACATCAACCCTGGGGCTAATGAGAAATGCAATGTAAAAGACGACAACTGCGATGGAAGGGTGGATGAAGAAAACGCGATAGGGTGCAAGTATTATTATAAGGATGTGGACGGCGACGGATATGGAATAAACAAAAAGAAATGTTTGTGTTCAGCAAGCGAAGAATACAAAGCTGAGAATGATGATGATTGTGATGATACGAACAAGAGCATAAACCCTGGAAAAACAGAGGTATGCAATGGGATAGATGACGATTGCGATGGACAGGTGGATGAAGGATTAAATGACAACTATGAACCAAACAACAACATTGGAAGCGCAAAACTTTTGAGCGGTTCAAGTGGGGGTCTAGAAGGAAAAATATTGAAGGGTGATGACGATTATTATAAAGTACGTGTGGCTAATATAAGCGGAAGCATAACCGGAAGCGCAGAACTACGCGTTCCGGCAGGTGTGGATTTTGACCTTTGTGTATGTTGGAGCTCAAATCTTTCATCCTGCAATCTGGTTGAATGGGAGTGCTCTGAACATGAAGCAGGAGAGGACGAAAGCATAGCTGCTTTAGTTGAGGGCGGAAGCGGAGAGGCATATTTTATAGTCAGGGTATTGCCAGTGGGAAACGCTTGGAGCTGCGAGGGGTATGGGCTCTCGTGGAGCGTGGGTGGATAGGTTTAAATATCTTTCTGAACAGAAAAACAAAACCACCGTTTGGACCACTCCATAGCAGAGTGGGAGGGGTAGCATGGAAATTGATGAAAAAAAGATAAAGAGCGCGGTAGAAGAATGCTTAAAAGAAAAGGGTAAAAGAAAGTTCAAGCAAAGCGTAGAACTAATAATAAACTTCAAGGGGATTGACTTTACAAAAGCAGAGAACAGATTAAATTTAGACATAGTAATGCCAAAAGGAATGGGAGGAAAGGAGAACAAAGTTGTTGTAATAGGGGAGGAAACAACAACGCACAACGCAAAAAAACTCGGAGCAGATGTCGTTGTAAAGATAAATGAAATTGAGGCTTTTGGAAAAGACCCAAAAAATCTTAAAAAACTAGCAAAGGATCATGTTTTCTTAGCAGAGCCGAAAGCGATGGGGCTTGCGGCAAAACATCTTGCGAAAGTGCTCGGCCCAAGGGGAAAGATACCATCCCCACTTGTGGGGGATTTGAAGCAGGCGATAGAGAAAGCAAGGAAAACAGTTAAAATCCAAACAAAGGGAAAATACTTACCAACCGTGCAGTGCTTTGTTGGGACTGAAGACATGGACCCGGACATGCTTGTTGATAACATAAGCGCGGTTTTTGAAAGGATAAAAACAAAAGTCGCTACCGGAAACATAAAAAGCGCGTTTGTAAAACTGACGATGGGAAAATCGGTGAGGATAGCTGGGTGAGAACATGAGAAAAGATTACAAACTTAAGGAAGACAAACCATCTGTTCTTAAGAAGAAAAAAGAGGTTCAGGAGATTGCTAACATGCTCAGGAGGCATAAAGGACTTATAATAATAGATTTGAGAAATACGCCGGATAGATTGTTACAAAAAATAAAGAAAAGAATAAGGGAGGAGTTTGGGGGAGAAACAAAGGTTGCTAAAAAGACAGTAGTAATGAGGAGTGTTGTGGATGCCGGAAAACCAAAAGAGCTTGTTGAAAACATCGATTTTCCTGCCGGAATAATAGCAATAGATGAATCGCCATACAGGGTTGCAGTTTTTTTCAAGCAGAATACATTGGAAATGCCAGCAAAAGTTGGGCAGGTTGCTCCTTATGATATAGTTGTGCCGGAGGGTGAAACAGACCTACCGGCAGGACCTGCGCTGTCTGAATTAAAAAGCGCGGGGTTGAATGTTAAGATAGATAAAGGAAAAATAGTTGTTGCAAAGGACAGCATTGTTGCAAAGCAGGGAGAGGTATTAACACCCATAAAGGTTAAAGCATTACAAACGCTTGGGATAAAACCATTCCGTGCTGGTGTTGTTTATTACATAGGATATGATGGGGAAACAATTTTCAGAAAAGAGGATGTAAGCATAATGCCGGAAGAGATAGCTGCGGAAATAGAAAAAGAATTAAAGAATTCATTCAACTTGAGTGTAAACGCGGTCTATCCTACAAAACAAAACATAGAACTCCTCCTGCGGGATGCATTTTCCCAAGCGAGGAATGTAAGCATAAATGGTTTAATATACTCTGATGCTTCTATAGAGCAGCTTCTCCTGTTTGCTTTAAGGCAGGCAGGTGCTCTAGAAGGAATAAAAAAGGAGGGTGGCAGTTAAAGTGAGGTGAGGACATGAAAGTTGACCCATATTTGCATGCGGTTTTGCTCCTTCATGGAGCCGGAAAAGAGATAAACGAGAAAAGCATAGTAGAGGTTGTTAAGGCAGCTGGGATTGAGGCTGATGAAGCAAAGGCAAAGGTTCTTGCCGAAGCGGTGAAAGGTGTAAACTTTGAGGACCTGCTGAAGAATGTTGCGGTCGCCGCACCTGTTGCTGCTGCACCTGCTGCAGGAGCTCCGGCTGAAAAGAAGGAGGAAAAGAAAGAGGAGAAAAAGAGTGAAGAGGAAGCCGCAGCTGGGCTGGCAAGTCTTTTCGGATAAATTTTCTTTTTTATTTTCTTTCTCTTTTTATATTTATTTTTCATACTTTCCATTTTAACTCTTCTGCTTTTTTCTGTATTTCCAAATACGATGGGGCATAGAATCCGTAGTGCATTACCTTAACAGCAGCGGCGAGTTCTGTGAGAAGAAGGGATTTTTTTATTTCATGTTTTTTATCATAGAAGAAGTGGATAAAAGCTGCACCTATCACATCGCCAACTCCAGTGGTGTCGATTAATTTTACGGGCGCGATTGGTTGAAAGTGCATTTTTCTGCCATCTGAAAAAATGAGCCCGTTTTCTGCTTTGAACAAAACGTGTTTCGCTCCGTATGCATGAAGCACTTTAACTGCTACCTCTGCTTTCTTTTTTCCAGTTATTATCTCCGCCTCTTTTCCTTCTACAAAAATAGTGTGGGTGGAAGAGAGAATATTCTTAATCTTAGAAGCAGGAAGGGAAAGGCCATAGCCAGGGTCTAAAAAAAGTTTTGTTTCCTTTTTCTTTTTTTCTATTATTTTTTCCGCAACTTCTTTTTCAACATCCGAAACATGCACGATGTCAAAATTTTTTATTGCTGAAAAATCTCTTTTTTTCAAAGTATCGTTTGCGCCACGCCAAAATATCATTCTCTTTTCTTTTCCTTCGCTGATTACGATCACAACTCCGTTTTTTTCCTCAACCACTCCTATGTGCTCAAGGTTCACAGAATAGGAAGCAAGGTCGCTGAAGACCTCCTTTGAAAAATCCCTACCCGCGTTTGCAAAAAGCCATGTCTTACTCCCCAATTTTGCAAGGGCGCGGGCGTAGTTTGTCGCGCTTCCACCTATCTTTTCCTCAAAATACTCCGCCTTCGCCCTTTTTCCTATGTACTCTCGTGCTTTTGCGATGATATCTCGGTTTATGTTTCCAACAACAGCAATCTTCTGCTCATATCTTTGCATAAAAATCAGTATCCATTCTCTCTTTGTTTAGCAAGATGCTCTGATAGTTCTGAAAGTTTTTTGAGCATTATTTTTTTCTCAGCAGAAGCAACAATGTTTCTTGTTCTCTCAACCGCATCAGGGTTTACGCTTATACTGGTTATACCAAACTCCACAAGCTTTTCTGCGAATTCTGGGTATACACTAGGCGCCTGCCCGCAGAGAGAAACCGTAATCTTGTATTTATTGCAGGTTTTTATGACATGCTTCAATGCTCTCAGCACCGCATCGTTCCTTTCATCAAACTCCCTTCCAAGTGTTGCGTTGTCCCGGTCTATTCCAAGAATAAGCTGAGTAAGATCGTTTGTACCTATGCTTACCCCATCTATCCCTTCCTCTGCAAACTTATCTATAAGGAAAACGGTGCTCGGTACCTCAACCATTATCCATAGCTTGAAGTCCCTTGTTCTGTAAATCCCAACCTCCCTTAGTATCTCCTTTATTGCCCTGATCTCACCTATTCTTCTTACAAATGGTATCATGAGCCAAAGGTTTTTCAAACCAAACTCATCCCTTACCTTTTTCATTGCTTTAAGTTCCATCTTGAAGAGTTCAGGTTCCTTTATATACCTGACTGCCCCCCTGTAGCCCATCATTGGGTTTGCTTCTTCTGGTTCGTATTTCTCCCCGCCCTTCAAGTTTTTGTACTCATTGGTTTTGAAATCCGTGGCCCGGTACACAACAGGCCTTGGATAGAATGCTGCAGCAAATTTTCTCATTCCCTCAGCCAGTTTATCTATAAACTCCTGCTCCCTTCCCTCCTCAAGCATTTTTTTAGGATGCTCTCCTATCCCTGCGATCATAAACTCTGCTCTAAGCAAACCAACTCCATCCACAGGAAGCTTGGCAATTTTATCTGCAAGGTCTGGCTCTGCCAGGTTAACATATATCTTTGTTGCCGTAATCACCGGGGCAACTCCGGAAAGTAGCGATGGTTTTTCTTCTGTCGGAACAGCCACGGCAACCTTTCCAGAGTAAACAATCCCACCGCTTCCATCTACTGTTATCTCCATACCATCTTGTATCACCTGGGTTGCGTTTCCTGTGCCAACTATGCACGGAATTCCCAATTCTCTGCTCACTATGGCTGCATGGGAGGTCATCCCGCCCTCATCCGTAACTATTGCGCTTGCTTTTTTCATGGCAGGAACGAAGTCTGGTGTTGTCATTTTTGCAACAAGAACATCGCCGCTCTCAATCTTTCCTATTTCGCTGGCATCCTTAAGGATCTTCGCAACACCCATCCCTACTCCGGGAGAAGCAGGAAGGCCCTTAACTATCATCTTCGCTTCGCCGATTTCCTTTTTCTCTTCTTTTTTCTCTTTTTTCTTTTCCTTTCCTTTTCCTTTAAGCGTTGTGATGGGCCTTGCCTGTGTAATGTAGAATTTATCACCCTCCATTGCCCACTCAATATCTTGCGGAAAATCATAATATTTCTCCACTTGAATACCGTACTTCGCTATTGTTTTTATTTGTTCATCTGTTATCTTTTGGCTTTTTTGTTTATCCTTTTCTACGGGTACAGACTCATTTTTGTCTCCAACGCGGATTAATTTCTTGGTTTGCGTGCTTATATCCTTGCTGATTATTTCAAGAGTATTTTTGTTTACTCTGTATGTATCCGGCGTGATTGTACCGGAAACAATGTATTCGCCCAATCCGTACCCTGCCTCTATTGTTAGAATACTCTCGTCCTCGCTTATCGGGTCCACTGTAAACATTACACCTGAGGCTGTACTCTCAACCATTTTCTGTACGACAGCAGCCAACCCAACCCTCATATGATCAAAACCTTTCTGGGCTCTGTAAAATATCGCTCTCGGCTCAAAAAGGGATGCCCAGTCCTCTTTCACCGCCTCAACAACATCGCCTTCTCCGATTACATTGAGGAGGGTTTTCTGCTGTCCTGCAAAGCTTGCTTCTGGCAGATCCTCAGCGGTTGCTGAGCTACGCACCGCAACATAGGTCGGTTTTCCTTCCCTCTTACACAATTCTTTGTACGCCTCTACTATCTCCTTCCTTACATCTGGAGGAACTTCCCCGCTCATGATGAGCTCCTTAATTCTCTGGGAAGCAGACTCCAGCATTTTCGTATCGTTAACATCCAAATCAACTAAAATATCCTTAATAAGATTGGTCAGTTGATTGTACTCAAGATGTTTAAAATATGCATTTGAAGTAACAACAAAACCGGGTGGGATGGGAAACCCAGCGCTTGTCATCTCCCCCAAGTTTGCTCCCTTTCCGCCAGCTATTCCTATATGGGTTTTTCTCAACTCCTCAAACCATTTTACATATTCCATAATACCACCAAATAGACAGATTGAGTTGAAAGAAAAGGTTTATATTTATTAAGTTTACTGCAAACTCGCTGAAAAATTGCTGTCTGATATACATGAGCCATTCGGGGTGTGGTATTCGCCATCGCCGGACAAAACGGTTGTGTTTTTATAGGAAAAGTATTTATATGTTTTTATCTCAGCTTTCTGTATGGATATAGTAGCCATAGGCCCACCCATGCTGGACATAAGCGCTGGAGATGGAAAAATAAGAAAAGACTTGGGGATAGAGCTCGAAGAATGTATCTTTGTGGATGGGAAAAGGTTTGAGGAAATTCTTGCAAAAGTAAAAAATAGAATTTTGTGCAGATATCCCGGAGGGAATGAGAAGAATTTTGCTGAGGGGTTTGCGAAATTGGGTGGAAAGGTTGAGTTGTACGGGACAATTGGAAAAGATTGGGAGGGAAAGACGATAGAAGAACATTTGAAAAAATGCAGGGTTAAAGCAAAATTACGAGAAGTAAAAGGTAGGACCGGGAAGGTTTTGAGCCTTCTTGAAAAAGGAAAACAAAGCTATGTTTCTTTTAAAGGGGTTTCTGGAGAAAAAACCGGTGCAAAATTCAGAAATAAACTTATGTATTTCTCAACATACGCAATCGCGGAATATGGGAGCATAAGTGAAGAGATACTTGAACTTACGAAAAAGAACAAATATTTTTTTGGTTTGGAAAATGCAGGCATAATAAAAAAGTATAAACACCTGCATATCGCAATTGCAAAAAATAAAAACTGCATTGCGGTTTCTGGAAATGAAAGCGAGATTCCTGCGCTGTTTGGGAGTTTTGAGAAAGCAAAAAACTGGGCGAGAAAAAATGGGAAGCAGTTGTTCATAAAATTAGGGGAAAGGGGAAGCATGGGGATTATAAATGGGAAGTTTTACAAAGAGAAGGCATTAAGGGTGAGGGTGAAGGATTCCACAGGAGCAGGGGATTATTTTAATTCTGGCGTCGCGTATGCCATGCTAAACGAAACGGAAGAGAAAAAATGGTTGAAAATTGGGAACATGCTTGGGGCAGAGAGCTGTAAATACTACTGTGCGAAAATTGGGAAAGTTTTAAAATATGAACAATAGAGAAGATAGCATGGAAAAAGGAAAAAATTATGAGGTTAGGGATCTGGGGCTTGCTGAGCAGGGGAAGAAAAACATTGAGCTAGCGGAGATGAGAATGGGCCCATTGATGGAGATAAGGAAAAGGTTTGAGAAAGAGAAGCCGTTGAAAGGAATAACTGTTGGAATGGCCCTCCACGTTACAAAGGAAACGGCTGTGCTTGTAAGAACGCTCATCGCAGGTGGGGCGAAGGTTGCCATAACGAGCTGCAATCCTTTGAGTACACAGGATGACGTTGCGGCACAGCTTGCAAAAGAGGGAGTGAATGTTTATGCGTACAAAGGGGAGAGTAGGGAGGATTATTATAGGTATCTGGAGGCTGTGCTCTCGCACCATCCGAACATCGTGATAGATGATGGGCTTGATTTGATTACTGAATTGCACACAAAAAGAAAGGAGATGCTTCCAAAAATTATCGGTGGGTGCGAGGAAACCACAACAGGAATAATAAGGGTAAAGGCGATGGAAAGGGAAGGGGTGCTGAAATTTCCGGTTGTTGCAGTGAACGATAATAAAACAAAACATTTGTTGGACAATTATTACGGAACCGGCCAGTCAACATTGGATGGGATAATGCGCGCAACGAATATTTTATTCGCCGGAAAAAACGTTGTTGTTGCGGGATACGGCGATTGCGGAAAGGGAGTAGCGCTGAAAGCAAAAGGGCTTGGGGCAAATGTAATAGTTACAGAAGTGGATGCGTTCAGAGCATTGCAGGCAAAGCTTGATGGGTACAGGGTGATGCCAATGATGGAGGCGGCAAAAGAAGGAGATATTTTTATCACGGTGACTGGCAACAAACACGTTGTTACCGTAGAGCATGCAAGGAGGATGAAGGATGGGGCTGTGCTCGCAAACGCAGGACATTTTGATGTTGAGATTGATGTTGCCGGGCTGAAAAAAGCGGCTAAAAGCGTGAGAAGGGTAAGGCCTTTCATGGATGAATATATCATTGATGGAAAAAGGGTGTATGTGCTTGGGGAGGGAAGGTTGATTAATCTGGCTGCTGCAGAAGGCCATCCTTCCGAAGTAATGGCTACAAGTTTTGCCGGCCAAGCATTGGCTGTGGAGTACTTGGTGAAAAATAAAGGGAAGCTTCCGCCAAAAGTTATAAAACTGCCTGAAGAGATTGATGATGAAATTGCTAAGCTCCAGCTCAGAGCGATGAGAGTGGAAAAGGACGAACTTAGTGAAGAGCAGAAGAAATACCTTGCGAGCTGGAGGGAAGGAACCTAATTGCATTTTTAAATGTTTTCTTCTAAATACCGAAGAGTAAAAGGAGATAGGATGGACGAATACGAAAAAATGCTTGAGGAGGCTTATGCAAAGCTGCCAGAAAAAAAGGGTAGTGGTGAGAGGCTGGAGATCCCAAAGGTTGCAAGTTTTACTGAGGGGAATAAAACAATAGTGAAAAATTTTAGGCAGATATGCGATGTGATAAGAAGGGAACCAGCAATGCTTTCAAAATATCTGAGCAGGGAGCTCGCAGCACCGGTGGAGATGAGCGGTGATAGGTTGATAGTACAAAGGAAGGTCTTGAACGACCTTATTCAGTCAAAGGTTGATGTTTTTATAAAGGAATTTGTGATGTGCAAAGAGTGCGGAAAACCAGATACGCACATCGAAACTATCATGGGAGTTAAAACGCTTATATGTGAGGCGTGCGGAGCGAGGAGGCCGGTGAGAGCATGAGTGAAAGAAAGATGGGAAAGGGGCATGAAAAACCAGAGGAAAGTGAAGAGCTGGTGGATGCAGAAGGAAAACCCATCCCGATTGAAAGCAGGATAAGATTTCCAAAGGGGAAGGAAATTTTTGGTGTTGTTGTTTCTGCTTTGGGTGGAGCAAGGATGATGTGCATATGCGCAGATGGAAAGGAGAGGGTGTGCAGGGTGCCCGGAAGGTTAAAAAAAGAGATATGGGTAAAAGAAGGGGATGTTGTTTTGGTTGAACCCTGGGAGATAGAAGGGGATACAAAAGGGGATATTGTTTGGAGATACAAACCGATCGAGGGAAAGTGGCTGAAAGAAAAGGGTTATATAAACTTCTGAATTTTTTCTGTACATGGCCAAAAGACCTCTAAAAGAAAAGAAGCAGCTGAAAGAGCGGTGGGGGATAGAGGAAGGGGTGTTTGATAAAAAAACCCTGCTGACGGTTGCGAAGATAATAAAAAAGGGAATTATCGATAGTTTGGATTACTGCGTTTCAACTGGAAAGGAGGCGAATGTTTACAGGGCAACGAGAGGGAGCGAAAACCTTGCTGTAAAGATATACAAAATAGAAACAACTGGATTTGAAAGAAGGGACAGATATTTGAAAGGGGATTCGCGTTTTAGAAATATAAGATGGGACGAAAGGAGCATCACGTATGCATTTGCCAGAAAGGAGTTTAAAAACTTAGAGATCGCTGAGAAAGCTGGGGTGCATGCGCCAAAGCCATATTATGTTGAGAACAATGTTGTTGTGATGAGCTTTCTTGGTGAGGAAGGATTACCGTATCCAAAATTAAAAGATACGAAAATAATAAGGGAAGAAGATCTGGAGAGTATTTTGGATGATATTAAAAAAATGTACAAGGTTGGGTTTGTGCATGGGGACATAAGCGAGTATAACGTTCTTCTTGGGGATGTTCCTTATCTAATAGATTTCAGCGAGGGGGTTGTAAAGGGACATCCTCTATTTGAGGAGTTGCTGGAAAGGGATGTAAGAAACATAGTAAATTATTATGAAAAACATGGAGTAAAAAGGAATGTGGAAAAAGTTTTGGGATGGGTAAAAAGAGGGGGTTTTTAAACATTTAGGTACACAATAAAACACATGAAAACTAAAACTATATTTGGGGTTCTATTGGTTGTTGGAATGTTGTTTAGCGAGTGTACTAGCCAGATGACTGCATTGGGCTACGGTGATCTCTTCTCGATGGGACCGTTTACAGGTATATACCAGTATAATATAGAGGATGGGTATGGAAAAGCCGCTGTTTTCAAACTTTGGCAAGAATCAGAGCCTGGTTATGTAAAAGCAAAATTATATATGAATACAATACCGGGTAACAAGGTATTCTTCACCACAGAAACAGCGGACATGCTCATCATTGAATTAAATCCGCTATCCTCAGCTAAGAAAAAGTCATTCAAAATAACATATTGCTGGAATGTAACCAACATGTCTACTCCGATACCGGTTACTATGCACAAGAACGATTTTCTTGTAACCACAGAAGAAGACAGGGGTATTGGAATGGTTCTGGATGATTTTTCAGAGTACTTTCCAGATATGGTGATCGTTGCCTTCTGCGATGCTAACCTTAACTGCGAATTGAATGGTGGACAGCCGATAAAAGAACAGATTATGGAAGGTGATACCAACAAGGTATCTGTTCCGGGTTTTGGGTATATATACGCACACAACTACGAAACAAACAGAGATGAAGGATATGCAGTGCTTGGAATATTTCCCTATGACGCATTTCCGCCAAAACTCATAAAACCAGTTCCGGAAAAAACCACTGTCGTTAAAACATCTAAGGGCAATGTAGTTTTTCCAATAGCTATTTCGGTTAAAAAGAACTAAAAACAATTTTTTCTTTTTTGTTTTATTCCCTTCTATCTATCACATCAAAAACATCAGGCCCTGTTCCTATCAACCCAACCGGAACGCCAACTTTTTTCTCTATATTCTCTATGAATTTTCTGGCCTCTTTTGTGAGCTGGGAATATTTTCTAACCCCCTGATTTCCAGGAAATCTTACATCGACCTTTGTAACCGCCAAATATGTTGCTGAGTTTATCTCCGCAGCCATTCTCAAATCCTCCCAGTGTAGGTCAAGGGAGGTTCTTCTGGGCCTGCCGGTAACTGTTCCGTATTCCTGCATTCCTAACTTTTCCGCCTCCTGCACACTAACCTCATTTTTCAGAGGACCATTTCCTACGCGAGTTGTGTAGGATTTTATTACCATTATCACATTATCTATTGACCTTGGGCCAAGCCCAACATCGGCAGCAATGGAAGAAGCAGAGGTATCTTTGCTTGTTACATAAGGATAGGTCCCGTAAAGAACAGAAAGCATAAACCCTTGGCTCCCCTCTATTAAAACATTTTTCTCCTTATTAACCGCTTTCGCAACATCAGTCAAAAACGGTTTTAGTCGTGGTTCGTCCTGAGCGAGCTTTGCGGTTCTTCTCACCCTCTCGCTCCAAGCAGGCCCGCAACCTGTTTTTGTTGTTCCTATTTTTTGGCCAACTGCGCCTGCATCCTCATCCTTATGTCTCTGCTCTATGACCGTGCAGCGGAAATCAACAAACGCCCTGTTTTTTGCGTTTATCATCTCAACCTCTTTAAGAAAAACATCAGGGTCGACGAGCACGCCAGCACCTATCATTACCTTTGCCTTTTCATACACAAAACCGCATGGAAGCTGACGCATTCCGTATGTCTTTCCTTTATAAAGAACCTTATGGCCTGCGTTCGGCCCAACACCGCCGCGAACAACTATCTTTGGCTTGTCTTTCATGGCGATGTAGCCGGTAATCTTTCCCTTTCCCTCATCTCCATACTGTCCACCAACTAGAACTGTTCTCATAGAAACACCAGAAAGAAATTGAAAAGAAAGGTTTAAAAGAGAATTATTTATTCGTTGTGTCCGGAACAGTACCCTGAATGGTTCTTAATGTTTCCGGAACAAATATTACCACACCATGGTTTGGGTCCCAAACAGGTTTTGGCCTAACTGCTCCACCAGGGGCGTATATTCTATGACCAGTTACCGGATCGATAAAAGCAGCCCAAGGGGATTGTGTTGTTCCTGTTCCTGTTTTTGTTGGGTCAGTGTAAGACCACCAATAATTCCAATTTGCGATAGCACTGTCTTGGGTTTTTCTATATTGCTCTAAGAAAAGAGAGTCATTTCTTCTCTGGAAATCTCGCATGTAATCATAGTTTTGTTGCTGGGATTTTGATTTTCCTGCTAAAACTACCATCGAAACTAAAATACTAAAACCGACCACCCTTCTCCCCATACGAGCTCACCCCATATTTTTTGAACAAAAATGTTTAAATATGTTTTCTTAAAATCTCAACGCATTTCTTTAAAGCTTCCTGTTCGCTTGCTTTTCCCTGCGCGCCCGCAGCCTTCTCATGCCCGCCGCCATCACCACCAATAGCTGCACCGACCTCCTTCATCACTTCATTCAGCTTGACCTTAACATGATTCCTTGCGCGGGCTGAGATTCTCACAATCTTTTCATCTTCCTTATAGCTTGCAACAAAAGAAATGTCTGCAATCTCTGAAAGAAGAGCGGCGGAAATGCTTTCCTTTGTTCCAACATGGCTGAGCGCAACGATATAGCCGCCGAGTTCCAAAAACTCCAGACGCTGAAGAGCGGTAAGGACTGCTTTTTTTGCATCCTTTGGCTTTTCTGGCTCGCCAAGTTCATACACCTCATCATAGGTTTTTTTGCTCTGCTTCAAAAGTTTTGTGAATGTTTCAAAGATTCTCAAATCGCCGCGCTTGAACCGAGCAGTATCGGATAGAATCCCTGCGGCAAGAACAAAAGAGGTTTCTGCATCCATGGTGGGAAGGATTTCTGCAACAATCTGAGAGGTTGCGCCGGCGTTCTCATCTATTATTTTGTATTCGGAATTAAAATCCGGCTCTCCTTTATGGTGGTCTATTATGAGTAGGACCTTCCATTTTTCTGATGGGAGGAGGGTCTTTGAAGAGGTGTCAACAGCAATCAGTCCATCAAAATTTTTTGGATTAAGTTTTTCAAACCACTCAAACCTTATGTGGAATTTTTTTGCAAAATTCTCTGCATCATAGGCAATCTTTTTTGGAACCGCAATCTGAGAATTGGGAAAATATTTCTTAAGAACATATGCAGAAGCAAGCGCATCCATGTCTGCATTCTCATGCGTAGCAATGACTAATTTTGAGTTTTTGTATTTTGAATAAAAAGAAGAAAAAATTTCAGCCGCCTTCATGCTTAAGCTCTTCCTGGAGTTTTTTTGTCAGACGGGAAAGCGAAGCCCTGAGCTTTTCCTCCTGTTGAGAAAGCGTTTTCATACGCGTTTCTAACAACGCCTTCCTCCCTTTTAAGTCATCGCGCGCTTTCTCAACAGTTGTCCTTATAAGTATGCTTCCTATCGCCCGGTATATCTCAGCTTTCTCATCAACCTTTTCTATCTCTTCAAGTGCCATGCCTATCTCATTCAGTTGCATCTCTATCTGGTATTTCTGCAAAAGTATTGTCTGCAGTTCCTTTTCCATTTTTTGATATTCTGCTATTTCGCTATCAAGCACCATACTATCCTCCCTCAAGCTCTTCAGCGCTTTGTGCTATGCGCAGATAAGTATTTAAAGTTGCTCTTAAAGAGGTTGCATCTTCTGCCTCTACCTCTATCTTAACAACATTCCCTTCATATGAAATGGAGGTTCTTACCCTTTTTGAATGTCTCTCATGCTCAACTGCCTTTATGAATGCATAGGGATCCTTAACGGTGAGGGCCAACAGTGCTCTTGATTTCATCTTAATCAGTCGAAGACTCGAGTGCTATGGATGGTCTTTCCTTGAAAACAATTTTTCCACCTGCAAACGAAAAATCCTTTTTTCCTTCTATCGGTTTTCCGGATTTATAATCGACATACTCCGGCATGTTCCCACCTCACTTTTTTGCCTCTGTAACAGCTCCGGAGGTTGTAAGAGCATAAGCCCCTCCTGCGATCTTCGCCCCGCAACTCCTGCATACCCAAACAGCAAAACCCGCTCTCTTCACTTTCTTCTTTCTGCAAACCGGGCATTCGTAAAGTTCACTCTGCTTCTTCTTAGCATCAAGATAGTTTTTCCTCACCTTTCTTCCATATCTGCTTGTGTTCAGCATATTCCCACCTATAAATACTTTCTAAGCTCCTTTGTTTTTTCGAATGCTATATCTACACAATTTAGCACATCATCTTTTTTAAACCCTCCTGTGCCGAACTTCTGGATCGCAGCCACATGCTCTTCGGTTGTTGCAACGGTCAGGCCCGCATCAGAAGCGCTTTCTTCTTCTATCGTGGGGTCCACAAGTATGTATGTGTTTATTTTTGAGAAGCTTACTGGAAGAGGATGCCGATCTATTTTTAGGTTTCCGGAATACTCGCCACGGATTATCTGACCATTTTCAACCTTTGGGATTTTTGTGTTCATGAGCGCTGCGAGCGCGGCAAGGCCTGCGGCATCAACCATGTTTCCGCCGTAATCAAGAACGTATAGGTCAAGGAATAATGCAAGAACTTTCCCCTCCTCGATGAAAAATGATTCTACATCAATTATCTCAGCGCTTCTTATCGCCCTGTCAACCACCCTTGCAAATTCTATGCTCTCCTCTCCTGGAGGACCTGGCTCGAAACGAGAACTTGCCAGCGGAAGAAGCTCTGCGTTTGTTACAAAAATGCCCTTGTCCGGGTCGCTTGGGAAAGGTTCCGTAACCTCAAATTTTATCCCCGCAATGATTTGCGTGCTTCCTATTTTAGCTAGCGCAGAACCCTCGGCAGTTTCTATGATTCCCTTATGCAATTCAATAGGCCTATAATCGTAAAACCCCCTTCCATCAAGCCTTTCTGCGTTAGCGAGCAAGGTAAGGAGGTAAGACTTTCTCATAGAGTGCATTATAATATCTTTTTCTTCTCCCATGCTATCACCCGATCCTCAATCTCTTACTCACGGTTTCTCTGTATTTCTCTTCAATAGCTCTTCTCAGGAGCTGATTTATATCATCGCCTTTTTTGAAAGCAAGGTCTATCATCTTGCTTAGCTCCTCTTTTGTAAGTAGCCCATCCATCTGCAGAAGCAGGATATCCTTATCTCGGCTCGTAAAGGCAATCGGTACATCAGATTGACCAAAATTATCCTCCATCTTCCCGAGGTCGACTATTATTTTATCCCCGGCTTTTCCAACAGAAAGGCCAACGATACTATCCCTAAGCGGAATGCCTGCATCAATGAGGGCTGCAACCGCGGCCGTGAGCGCGCTTATCCTTGTTCCTCCATCCGCCTGGAGGACTATTGCATAAACCTCTATCTGCGAACGGGGGAATAGCTCAACCATAATCACGTTCTCAAGCGCCTGTCTTATGACTTTGGAAATCTCTATGCTTCTCCTGTTGGGACCCATCCTTCCGTGCTCTTCTAACGAGCAGAATGTTGACATCATGTACTGACACTTTACTACTGCTTTGTAAGGATTTTCTATATGTTTTGGAATGCATTCACTCGGTCCGTACACACCCGCAACAACCTTGTTTCCTCCCCATTCAACAGAAGCAGAGCCATCAGCATCCTCCAGAACCCCAACCTTTATTTTTATGGGTCTTAGGTCATGAAGCCCTCTTCCATCCAACCTTTTTCCATTCACTATAAGCTCGATCTCTTTATTCTCCATCTCAACCACTCTCCAGCATTTTTGAAATCTCATCCGTAAGCCCTGTAAGATGCGCCTTTGCCACGATTGTTTTTATCGCCTTTATGGCCTTTGTTATCTTCCCTCTGTCTCCTATCCATATGTAGCCGTTTGCACCTACGAACATCTCAACACCAGTTTTCTCCTTTATCAAGGAAAGCATGCTCCCCTTTTTTCCTATTATCCTAGGGACTTTCGCCGAAGGAACATCTATCACCTTTCCTCCCTTCAGAAGTCTTACATTCCCAAGTATTACAGTTCCGTCTCCTTCTATCCTGTATATTTTCGCAGAAATGAAATCACCCAGCTTAAACCTCGCCCGACCTATGTTTTTTGCTAGAATAAGAACCGGGAACGCGATGTTTGCATCAACCGTGTAGTTCCCATGTCTTTCGTCTATCACTATCCCCACGATTGGGTCATCCTGCATCGGTATGTACACGCTCTCTAAACTCGTAAACTTCCCTTCTTCAAGAGTCCCCACAACCGCCGCGTATGTCTTTCCGTCTTTTATGTATGCTGTGCCCTTTTTGAAATGCTCGGGCTTATCTGATATCATATCCCCTGGTATTACAAAAACCAAATTCTCACCTCATTTTCTATTTCATTTTTGTAGTATTTTTGTTTCAACATTGCCATGAGTTGCTTTATTTATCCTGTCCATGAAATCTCCCTGCATTCCGCCGGGGATTTCAACAACAACGATCAAATCACCGTTTCCGAGCCACTGCTCCTCAACAATTCCAAAACTCTTTAGAGTTCCGTAGGTCCGAACAGCGTACTCAGAAGGGATCTTCACAGCAATCCTTATCTTCTCAAATTTCATGGGCAGAACAATTTTTAAAGCTTTTATTACCTCCTCTGCCTGCTGTTCTGCTGGTTTGAATGGGTCAAAATGTATTTTTACCTGCTCCATCGCAAGCTCCAGCCTCTGAGGAGGGATGGGTGCATTCGTTCTAGGGTCGATTGCATTTTTCAGTATTATATCCATGACACGCTTTTTCTTTTCCTCAATCATTTTTCTCCTTTGCTCTGTTGTAAGCTGAACATGGCCTTTTGTTAGTATTGTCTCTAATACCTTCAAAATATCTGTAGTGCCAAAGGCCTTGTTTATCGCGGCTGCAGTCTGCCTCTCTGCCCTCGCTGCATTCTTGAAAACCTCCTCAACAACAAGAAGGCCCTGAAGGTCTTTCTTTTTTCCATCCAAATAATCATATGTTTTATCAGGGTCTAGGAAAACCTCGAATTTTTCCCCTTCTTTCTCGTATGTTGCAATAATAGCTTTATCCAAGGATACCATACTATCAGTATAAGTTTAGTTAAACATAAGCGCTTAAAAATCTTATGAAAACCTAAACCTTACCATGCTCCTTTACTATTTCGTTGAAAATGAAAAAAATGGCAAATGAGGTAATGAAAAAAGAAAGAGCGAAGAAAATGAATTGTGAGGTTTGTGGTCGGGGAACTTTTGGAAATGTGAGGAGAAGGTAGGTTTGAGGAGAGAGCGGATGGATGGAAAAAGAAGGGATAACCACTATGCTCTCGTTCTCCATCCTCTTTTCTAATGAAGCTTTTATCTGCTCTGCGATGTTTGCAAGCTCCTCTCCTTTTCTTTCTTCTGCATTCGGAACGATTACGGTAATTTGGTTTAGGAGTGCTGAGCTTACTATTCCTTCTGTTTTTTCGCTCACAACAACATACCCCTTGCTCGGATTTTCACCACTATAATTTTCTGGGACAGAAAGAGTTAAGTAAAATGTTTTTGTTTCATAAGGTTTGAGGGTAGTTCTAGGGGGAGAATAATAAGCCAAGCTTCCTATGTAACTGAGAATGCATTCAATAGAATACGGCCGGTCGTTCACAACTACTATGGAAAGAGTGGCATTCTCTCCTGTTTTTAGCGTTATCTCCTTTGATGAGATGGAAGAGATCTGAATAGAAAAAGTGAGTGTTATGAAGAGAAAGAAGGGAATAATTTTCTTCATGCTGATAGTAAAAGAAGAATGATTTTAAAATCCATTAGTTTTCTTCATCTAACTGCATTCGCAAGCTTCAACACTTCACATGCAACTCTGTTTCCCTTTCTGCATAGATAAAGGGCATCTTTTTTGGTCTTGGGTAGGTTTGAGAAAGCAACCCTACCTTTTCTCAAAACCCCATCAAAAGAGAAAGCTTTTATTCTGTGAAACCGAACTGGCGAAGGATAGTTTTCAAGTATTTTTTTCAATTTTTTTGCTCTCCAATAGCTGGCCTCTGGAATCTTTTTTTCTACAACCCTACTGAACTTTTTATTTATTATATCAGTCCCAAAAGGATTCCAAATTATCCGCAAATAGTAGAGTGCGGTGTACAGTCCAAAATAGTACTCTTCAGAGTTTAGGTAAAGCCTTGATGCATCAAACAGGATCCTGTGCGGGTCGGTTATGTACCATGCCTCTCTCTCAGTTTTATACGGACAATAGTAGATGCCTCTGAACGGAGTTGGGAATATTTGCATCTTTCTGTAAAGCTCTTTAAAATTTGGTATGTCTGAAACCCTATAAACCTGACCTTCTATTAAATCAGTCATGCAAAACCACCTTAAGTCTTTTTACAAAATCTGCAACATCGTCGTATTGAACCTCTTTTTTTAGATAAGGTCTTAGTGCGCTTATCACCTCCTTTTTCCTTCCAAGAAAAAAATATATATTATGATCCATTACATCTGCTTTCCTTTTTATAACGGCAGCTGCCTTCCTGACAACATGGAAAACATTATGGTATTCTTTGTGGATTGCGAATAGATCGTACGCATCTCTCGCAATCCCCGCCATCTCTTCCCTTGTAAGAAAGCCAATGGTCTTCTCAACGATAAATTCTGGAATATCAAGGGTTTTTATCCGCACTTCTCCAAGCATCCTTTCTACAAACCTACCATATTTTAACTCGTAGAGAATAACATCCATCTTAATTGATATCCCTTCAAATGTAATCAGATCTCTGAATTTGAATGCCATTGGCTCTACAACATAACCGCTTTTGCGGAGGACTTTCTCTATGTCGGCTTTTTTATTTTTTTCAGTGTAGCCAAAGTCCAAGTCTTCAGAAAAACGGTAATTCAAGTATACTGAATTAAGTGCTGTTCCGCCAATAAAAACGACATCTAACCCACTCCTAAATATAAGCTTAGCGGTTTCTATGGCAAGGTTGTGCTTCATTTCCACCAAGCGCATATTTTGTATTTTTGATAGAAAAGTATTTAAATCATTTCAAAAGGGTGTAATAAAATTACACCTGATGAGGGCTATCACCGCCCCATAATTTGAACAGAGTAAAACATGTTGCTTTTTAAATAAATTTTTAAATTCTCTTATCTACGTTCTAACCCTATGAAAGCGATCTATACCGTAGGGGAGATTGGATTAGAGCTTTTCAAAAAAGGAAAGGTTAGAGAAACATTCTTTTTTGACGGAAACCTGCTCATGGTTGCAACGGACAGGATAAGCGCGTTTGATGTTGTTTTTCCCACGCCAATTCCGTACAAGGGAATTGTTCTGAACATGCTCTCCGCATTCTGGTTTGAAAAAACAAAAAACATAGTTGAGAACCATTTTATAACTACAAACCTTCCTGAAAATCTTCCTGAAGTTTTGAAGTACAGGAGTATGGTTGTTAAGAAAACAAAACCCATAGAGCTTGAATGCGTTGTGCGAGGGTACATAACCGGAAGCGCTTTTAAGGAGTACAAAAAAACAGGCGGAAAGCTTTGGGGGTACGAGCTTGGGGAAGGGTTGAAAGAAGGTGCTAGGTTGGATGAGCCAATATTTACGCCTGCAATAAAAAAACAGGATAAGGATGTAACCATAAGCGTTGGAGAGGCAAAGAGGATTTTTGGGGATGAGGTTGTGGAGAAGCTGAGGGAATACTCGCTAAAGCTTTACAGGTTTGGGCATGAGTATGTGCTTAAAAAAGGCTTGATTCTTGCAGACACGAAATTTGAGTTTGGGTATCTAAGGAATAGAATAATATTAATAGATGAAATATTTACTCCGGATTCTAGTAGATATTGGCTAAAAGAAGAGTATGAAAAAGGGAAGCTGGAGAGTATGGATAAACAATTTTTCAGGAATTATCTGCTTGGGATAGAGTGGAGTAGGGACAATCCTCCGAAGATTCCAAAAAAGATCGTAGAAAAAACAAAAGAGAGATATCTAAAGCTGTACGAAATGATCACAGAAAAAAATCTAGAAAATGAGATAAAAAATTAAGCCTTCCTCTGCTTTCTCCTTCCCTTCGCAAGAGGCCTGGATTTTTTTCCTGCGGATGTTAACCCGCGGTATGCCCTCCCGCGATGCAAAACCATTTTCTCTGTTGATGGGTCAAATTTTGTGCTTCTATCCGCAAGAATTACTTCAAAAAACGTGCTCTGGCCGTCCTCACCCACCCAATAGCTGTTTAAAACCTCACAGTTTGGGTATTTTCTGTTTGCCCTCTGCTCTGCAATGGCCTGATGGCTAAGATCGGGCTGGACGTAACGGTAGTTGTGCCTTGCCTTTCTTCCGGCATGAGGCTGCCTTCTCTTTCTTAAACCTTTATCAATTCTTACCCGCACAACAAAAATCCCTTTCTTTGCCTTGTACCCCAAACCCCTTGCTCTTGCGATGTTTGTGGGTTTTTCAACCCGCACGATGGAAGGCCCATGCCTCCATGAAATAATCTTCTGTCTATAGATTGAATTAGACGTGCCTTCCTGGTATTCCTTTTCAAACGTTTTTCTTATGTACTTATACGCGCCCATAAAAATCACACTAGATTGTGCTTTCGTTTTGAGTGAAGAAATGTTTAAAAAACCTTTCCTGCTTTGGAATATTCCTTCTTACGTGGTGGATATGGGTGAGGAGAAAAGCTTTTCAGAAGTAATAAAAAACCTGAAGGAAGCTGAGGAGAAATCTGATGCCATCCTTCAGGAAGCTGATAAGAAAAGTGAGGAAATTCTAAGAAGGGCAATAGAAAGCATGAATCTAATAGAGATTAAATACAAAGAGAGGATAGCGGCAAAAAAAGCGAAAAAATTGGAGGAGGCCCGGGCTGAGATTAACAAAGAAGTTGATGAAATAGTGAAGAAGGCTGAAACGGAGGCTAATAAGATAAGAAAAACGAATGTTAGCGAAAAAGTAATAAACGAATGTTTCAGGGCGCTCACAAGCACCTGAGGGTGGAGAAATGCTCAAGCCTGTAAAAATGCAGAAAGTCAGAATTTTTGCAACATCAAATGTACTCGGAAAGCTGATTGAAGAACTGCACGAAATGGGAATCATGGAAATGGAGCAGGTGGAGTATCCTGAACTAAAAACAAGAAAACCTCTGGAAACACACGGCGTTATCTCGCAGGCTCTCGTTAAGATAAGGGCGATGGAAAGCATGCTTCCGAAAAAATATGTTGAGGGAAAAAGGGCTGATTACAGAGAAGCCATAAAAATTGTTGAAAAACTTTCTCCGGTTTATGATGAGCTTGCGCGAATGAAAAATGAATTGGAAGAGCTAGATAAAAGAAAGGAGATGCTTGAAGAGAAAGAGGAGGAGATAAAACTTTTTGTAAGGGCTGGTTTTGAAACAAAGGACCTGCCGCGCTCCCTTGATTTTTTCATGTTTGCGCTGGATGAAAAAACCGCAAAAAAACAACTCAAAAAAATTATTAGCGACCTGAAGCAAACCTTTGAGAACATAGTTGTTGAAACAAAGAAGAGTGGCCCGAATATTGTTGGGATCATAGGTGTGGAAAAAGGCGGTTCTCCGGCAATTATTCTTGGAAAGTACGGAATAGGAGTTTATGAAGTTCCAAGAACAGGAATCGAGGAAGAAAGCAAGAGGAGGAAGGAAGAGCTCGAGGAAATAAAGGATAAGAAAACGGAGATAGAAAAAGCATTGAATAAGATTGCTGAAGAATATTATGAAGATGTGGTCACTGCAAAAGAAAGCTTAAAGATTGCAGCTGACAGGGCAGAGATTGCTGCGCGCTTTGGCTTCTCAAAAAAAATTGTTGTTATAGAAGGGTGGATTGTTGCGAGCAGGTTTGCAGAGATGGAGAAGAGGCTTTACGGTTTGTTTGGAGATAGGATTCATATAGAAAAAATAGAAGGCAAAAACCCACCAACCCTATTAGACAATCCGGGGGTTATAAAACCGTTTGAGTTCCTTGTAAAGTTCTACTCCCTTCCAAAGGGAAAGGAGTTCGATCCATCCATAATATTTGCGTTTACAATTCCTTTAATGTATGGAATGATAATAGGGGATGTTGGGTATGCGCTGATTTCCATATGGTTTGCAAGATTTTTGATGAAAAAATGGCCATCTGGCCCGGTATACTGGTTTTCAAAAATTTGGGAATTTTCGGCGATAGGAGGAATAATATGGGGAGTAATCTTTGATGAGTGGTTCGGGGCAAGCCACGCATTCTGGCTTGGGATTTCTGAACCTCTGTATCACGGATTCCATAGGATGGCGCTTCTTCCGTATGTAGTTGTGGCGTCTATATTGATGGGAATGTTTCACTTAACTATCGGGTTTGTGCTTGGAGCAATAAAGGAATGGCATCACAGCAAAAAGCATGCGATAGGGAAAATAAGTTGGATACTAACAATGTATGGAGGGCTGCTCGCGATTACAACTTACTTATTTCCGCTCCTTCCGCAGTTTTTCGGAGAAGTTGGGGTTGCGATGCTTGCGTTTGGAGTTGGTGCAACTGCGGCAACAGAGGGAGTTGCTGGCATGTTTGAGATTCCAGGGGTTCTTGGAAACATATTGAGTTATGCAAGGATCGCTGCTGTTGGGGTTGCAGGGGTGGTGCTTGCAGAATTAATAAATAAATTTTTCGTTCCATCGTTGGAGGCGGGGCTTCTTAATTTAATCATTTTGCCTTTGTTCATAGCCCTTCACTTCGCAAACGCTGTGCTTGCGATGTTCGAAAGCTTGGTGCAAGGAGGAAGGTTGAATTTGGTTGAGTTTAGTTCAAAATTTTTTGAGGGAGGGGGCAGGGCTTTTAAGCCCTTTGCAGTTTATACTCAAAAAACAAAAAGATGAGGTGAAAATGTATGGCGGATGTAGGAACTTTGGCAACCGGAATACCGGCTAGCGGGTTGATAGCAATCGGGGCTGGTATTGTGATGGGTTTGGGATGTCTGGCAACAGCATGGAGTCAGGCGAGTATCGGCGCAGCTTCTATGGGACTGATAGCAGAAAGGCCTGAGTTCGGCGGAAACGTGCTTATTTGGATCGCGCTTCCGGAAACTATGGCTGTTCTAAGCTTCGTTATAGCAATAATGATGGTATTGAACATGGGCGGAGCGCACTGAGCGGTGGTGTGATGCCCATAGAAAAGCTGAGCTCTTCCCTGCTAGCCGATGCTAAAAAAGAGGCTAACGCAAAAATAAGGAACGCTGAGAAGCAGGTAGAAGAGCTCCTGTCCCATGCCAAAAAGGAATGGGCAGAAAAGGAAAGGGAAGTGCTTAAGCAGGCAGAGGAAATTATAAAAGAGGAGAGGAAGGAAAGAATTGCGTGGGCAAGGCTTGAAAGCAAAAGGAGGATAGAAGAGGCAAAGGATGAGGTTGTAAAAAAAGTGATGGATGCGCTCGCAGATAGGTTCAAACGGTATAGAAAAAGCGCCGCATATGAAAGTTTTCTGAAAGGGCTTGTGAAAAAAGCTGAGACCGAGATGGGAAAAAGGAGTATGGTACTCCATGTAGCTAAAGGAGACGGAAAAATTGTTAGAGGGATGGGGGTTGTGAAAGAGGACCTTGATTCACTTGGTGGGGTCGTAGTTGAAAGCAGAGATGGAAGCGTAAGGGTGGACTATTCTTTTGAAACCCTTGTAGAAATGAAAAAGGAGGAGATAAGGAGGATAGTGTATGCTGGAGTTTTTGAGAGAAGGAGGAAGTAGGATATCCTCTCTTGTTGAAGCTGCGATTTCACCGATAAACCGGCCGTTAAAGTACGGATATTCAAACGCAAGAGTATCCGGGATGAAAGGATACCTTCTCAAACCGGAATTCTACGATGAGCTTGTAAACGCGGATACGATCGATGGAATGATAGAACTCCTCCAAAGAACATACTATAAAGAATACCTTGTCTCGCTTTCTATTTCGTACAAAGGAAGCGAACTCATAGAACTTGCTGGAGGAAAGCATTTTGGCGACATGGCAAGCAGAATAAAAAGGATCGCTCCGAAGTCGGATGGTGAAGTGGTTGATGTATTCCTAAAAAGATGGGTGCTTACGAACTACAAAACGGTTTTTTCAGGGAGGATGGTTGGGAAGAGCTGGAAGGAAATAGAGCCATACATAATTCCTGTAGGAAGGATAGAGGAATACAGAAAGGTCGGCGAAAGCTCGGATGCATACAACGCATTCAAAGCAACTTCAATAGGAAAGGAAATCTTCGCGCTTGGGATGGGAAAGTTTGGAAAAGAAAAGGAGGGAATACTTGCAGAGGCAGCAAAAAGAGGGGATGTGCTCATGCAGGTTTTCGTACTCATAGACCTTTACTACTACCAGTACGTGCACGAGATCGCATCAAAGATACTCCCTGCCGATGCCTATAGCATTCTCATGTTTTTAAGGAGAGAGATAGATGCAAAAAATATTTCTGCAGTCCTCCGCTTAAGGGAAAGGAAAATGGAGAATGTTGCAGAATACCTAGTACCAGGGGGGACGGTGCGTGTTAATGATTTGGTGGACGCTTACAAAGATGATCGGACACTGCTAAGATTGCTAAGCAGGTTTGACATAAAAGAGATAAAAAAGCCGGAGGAAGCGGAAATGGAAATGGAAACATGGCTCGCAAAAAGAAAATCAATAATATTCCACAAATCCATGTTGAACATAGGGAAGGTCTTGGGTTTTCTATTGCTTAAAGAAGAGGAGGGAAACAACATAAGAAAGATAGCAAGGGCGCATGAGTTCGGTTTAAGCAAGGAAGAAATAAGAAAAATGGTTGTGTAAGCATGACGCAGAAAATAGTTGTATACGGGCATGGTCCGGTTGTGCTGGGGTTCAGGCTGATGGGAATAGAGGGTGAAGTGGTTGAACAGGTGAAGGATGTTGAGAAAAAAATTGAGGATGCAATCGCAAACGAAAATATAGGAATAGTACTCGTTGAACAAAGCTTGTTCAACAGGGTGGATTGGAGGCTGAAAAAAAAGATAGAAAACATTGCCTCACCGGTTATCCTGCCGGTCGCTGGCACTGGCGCAGAAGAACGGGAGGAAGAAACGCTCGATATGCTCATCAAAAGGGCTCTTGGTTTTGAGCTTAAGAAAAAATAGGGGTGGAAATATGGCAAAAGGCAAACTTGTTAAAATAAGCGGTCCTGTTGTTGTTGCGAGGGACATAGATTCAAAGCTGTACGATGTGGTAAAAGTCGGCGAGGAAAAACTTATCGGTGAAGTGATCAAGATTGTTGGAAACAACTATGTTGTGCAGGTTTATGAGGATACTTCTGGCCTAAAACCAGGAGAACCAGTGGAAGGAACAGGGATGCCGCTAAGCGTTGAGCTCGGTCCTGGATTGCTGAAAAGCATTTATGATGGAATTCAAAGGCCGCTCGCGCTCATCGCGAGCGAAACCGGAACATACATTAAGAGAGGGGTTTCTGTTCCCCCGCTGGACAAAAAGAAGAAATGGAAGTTTGAGCCAAAGGTTAAGAAAGGGGATAGGATTGCTGCTGGGGATATCTTGGGAGTTGTGAAGGAAAGCGAATTGATAGAGCACAGGGTTCTTTCCCCTTATGATGGGGTGGTTAGCGCAATAAAAGCCGGGGAGTATAAACTTGAGGATGCAATCGGAACCATAGAGCATATGGGAAAAAGGAGTGATTTGTTCCTTTATCATAAATGGCCTGTAAGGAAGCCAAGACCTTATAAGGAAAAATATCCGCCTGAAATTCCGCTCATAACCGGAATGAGAATTGTGGATACATTCGCACCGATTGCAAAAGGAGGAACTGCTTGCATTCCGGGGCCGTTTGGGTCTGGGAAAACAGTTACCCAGCAGAGTTTGGCTAAATGGAGTGACACTGAAATTGTTGTTTATATAGGATGCGGGGAGAGAGGGAATGAGATGACCGAGGTGCTTACAGAGTTCCCCCATCTTAAAGACCCTAAGAGTGGAAAGCCGCTTATGGAGAGAACAGTGCTGATTGCGAATACATCAAACATGCCTGTTGCTGCGCGTGAAGCGAGCATCTATACAGGAGTTACGATCGCGGAGTATTACCGGGATATGGGGTATAATGTTTCTTTGATGGCTGATTCCACAAGCAGATGGGCAGAGGCAATGAGAGAGATTGGGGGAAGATTGGAGGAGATGCCAGGAGAGGAAGGGTATCCTGCATACCTTGCCAGAAGGTTGGCTGAATTTTATGAAAGGTCCGGAAGGGTGAAAACACTTGGAACTGCGGATAGGTACGGAAGCGTCACGATAATAGGTGCTGTTTCACCACCAGGAGGGGACATTTCAGAACCGGTTTCGCAGAACACCCTCCGTGTAACAAAGGTTTTCCTTGCGCTCGATGCATCCCTGGCTCACAGAAGGCATTTCCCTGCTCTGCATTGGCTAAAGAGCTATTCACTTTACACTGAAAGGTTGGATGAGTGGTATGCGCAAAACATCGCTGAGGATTGGGCGTTTTTAAGGGATGAGGCAATGGCACTTCTGCAAAAAGAAGCAGAGCTTGAAGAGGTTGTGCAGCTTGTTGGACCCGATGCGCTTCCGGAGAAGGAGCAGGCAATTCTTCTTGTAACAAAAATGCTCCGAGAGGATTATCTTCAGCAGAACGCTTACCACGAAGTTGATATGTACTGTAGTCTGAAAAAGCAGTACGCGATGCTGAAAAACATAATGCACTTCTACAAAAAAGCCATGGAGGGAATAGAAAAAGGAATGCAAGCGAAAAGCCTTGCGGGGCTAAAGGTTGTGGAAAGGATTGCAAGGATGAAGGAGATACCGGAAAGCAGGATAAATGAGATTGAAGGGATAGTAAAGGAGATTGATGATGAGTTTAGTAAAGCAATGAAAAAAGTTGAGGCTTCAGGAGCGTGAGAGAATGAAAGAATATAAGACGGTTACTCAGATTGCAGGCCCGCTTGTTTTCGTAGAGAAGGTAAGCGGGGTTGGGTATAATGAAATAGTGGAGATTACACTTCCGGACGGGGAGAAAAAGAAGGGACAGGTTCTTGAAGTAGGTGAAGGGATCGCGGTTGTGCAGATTTTTGGAACAACAACCGGTCTTGATACTAGGAAAACAAGCGTAAAGTTCCTCGGCGAAACCATGAAATTGGGTGTTAGCGAGGAGATGCTCGGGAGGGTTTTTTCTGGACTGGGAGAGCCGCTTGACAAGGCGCCGAAGCCAGTCGCAGAAGAGAGCGTGGAGATAATCGGAAACGCGATCAACCCATACTCAAGGGAACCACCAGCTGAATTCATCCAAACAGGGATTTCAACAATAGACGGAATGAACACTCTTGTGAGAGGTCAGAAGCTTCCGATTTTTTCAGCAGCAGGCCTTCCGCACAACCATCTTGCTGTGCAAATAGCCAGGCAGGCAAAGGTAAGAGGGGAAGGGGAGGAGTTTGCGGTTGTTTTCGCTGCTGTTGGGATTACAAATGAGGAAGCAAACTTTTTCATGCGGGATTTCGAAAGGACGGGCGCTCTTGAGAGAGCTGTTTTGTTCTTAAACCTTGCAGATGACCCGAGCGCTGAGAGGTTGATCACACCAAGGCTCGCACTCACAACTGCCGAGTATTTGGCTTTTGAAAAAGATATGCATGTTCTTGTGATAATTACAGACATGACAAACTACTGCGAAGCTCTTAGGGAAATCTCAGCAGCAAGGCAGGAGGTTCCTGGAAGGAGAGGGTATCCCGGGTATATGTACACAGACCTTTCAACGATTTATGAAAGAGCAGGGAAGGTGAAAGGAAAGAAGGGTTCTGTTACCCAATTCCCAATCTTGACAATGCCTGGTGATGATATCACACATCCGATTCCAGACCTAACTGGGTACATTACAGAAGGACAGATTGTTCTAAGCAGGGATTTGCACAGAAAAGGGATCTACCCACCGGTTGACCCGCTGCCAAGCTTGAGCAGGCTGATGAACGCGGGAATAGGAGCAAAGAAGACAAGGGAGGACCATAAAGGGGTTAGCGACCAACTTTACGCAGCGTATGCAACCGGGAGGGATCTGAGGGCACTGAGCGCGGTTGTTGGAGAGGAAGCGCTGAGCGAAACTGATAGGAAGTACTTGAAATTTGCGGATATGTTTGAGCAGAGGTTCATAAAGCAAGATTACCATGAGGATAGAACAATAGAGCAGACGCTTGATTTGGGATGGGAACTCATGGCAATCCTTCCTGAATCAGAGCTTAAGAGGGTGAAGCTTGAATACATAGAAAAGTACGGAAAAAAATTCAGAAAATAGGAACATGGCTAAGGAATAGGGTGGTTGGAGAATGGGGGAAAAGCCGAACCCGACTAGGATGGAGCTGCTGAAAATAAAGGCAAGGATAAGGCTTGCTAGAAAAGGACATAAACTTCTTAAGCAAAAACGGGATGCGCTGATAATGGAATTCTTCAAAATCCTTGGGCAGGCGCGGGATCTGAGGGGTCAGCTTAATGCGGAGCTGCAGGAAGGATACAAATATTTGGCCATGGCCTCTTTTTCCCACAATATTTTCGATCTGGATAATATGGCAAGGATGGTTAAAGCAGAGTATGGATTGGATGTTGAAGAAAGGAATGTGATGGGCGTTAAGATTCCAAAAATAAAAATAGAGATGAAAGAATTCAGGGATTATCCCCTGTTTATGAGCAGCGCAAAGGTAGACAAATCAGTAGAGCATTTTAGGAACTCCCTAAAATTGGTTTTGCAGCTTGCTGAAACGGAAACTGCGATAAAGAGAATAATAAAAGAGATAGAGAAAACGAAAAGAAGGGTGAACGCACTTGAGTTTGTTGTTCTTCCCAAATTAGAAGAGCAGGAACGCGAAATAAGGATGCGGCTTGAGGAAATGGAAAGGGACATGTTCGTTAGTTTGAAGGTGATAAAGAGGAGGCTGGAAAAGGAAGCGGCGTCTTAAATTTTAAAAAATCTCAGATACTCTTCCTCGGAATCGTGAAGTTTCGCCGGGACTATGAGCGAAAATGGCGGTTTTCCCAAATCTGTTTTGAGAAGCTTTTCCACATTCCCATAAGTAATCTTCTCATCCTCAAAACCCAGTCGGCTGAGCACAACAATTTCTTTTATTATTTTTTTCTTCTCTATTTTTTCCATCTCAAGCAATTGCTTTATTCCTTCTTTTGCATCCATGGGCTCCGGCTGGACATCTAATAAAACAAGGGTGTGCAAATCGATAGAAAGATTTTTTTCAATCAGAAGAAGCGGGGAGGTTGGCTTATAGTTTTCTGACCATTTTGCTATTGTAACTGTTCTTCCGAATTTATAAAGCTGCAAACCCGTTCTCCCAACCGCGGTGAGGATGGAGGAATTATGGATTACTCTTGTTTCAATTTTTCTTTTTCTGCATTCTGTAAGAAGGGAGATATGGGTGGTTGCAACAAGAGGGTCGCCAACAACAAAAAGGCAAATTTTTTTTCTTTCTGCTTTTTTTATTAAAAACTCGCTCTCGACTTCTTCTCGGTCTATAATATTTATTTTTTTGCCGGTTATTTTTTCTAACTTTTTTTCAACATCTATTGGAAGAGGGGAGGTATATTTTTCCAAAAAAACCTCATCGCACTCTTTTGCTGTTTCAATCCCATTAAGGGTGGGGTCAAGATTTATTCCTAAGCCAACAAGCGCAAGCATCCTAAACACCAGCCGCAACCCTCAACATGTCCCTTATCCCGGGTGCAAGCCCAATCACAATGAGGATGGTTGCAATAAAATTTTTCTCGTTCTCAGACTCATTTTTTATTAGATAGGCTGCGAGGAAGGCTATGATTATTTTTATTAGGTAGAACGCTATGTAGCCGTGTGCATCCCCTATTGCACCAGCAAGAACATGCTGCTCAAAATAGGATTTTGAAACATCTATGGCATAGAAGGTTGCTGCACCATCGAGCGCATGGGAAAAAACAACAAGAGAAAGAAGTGGATCTTTGAGAACGCGATGCGCAAGATAGAATGGGATTGCTGCAAGAGCAAGGATGAAGAAAAGAGCAAAAAAATCATGGATGAGAGGGAGAACGAGCGCAAGGTGGAAGGTTGCGAGTGAGAATGCAACGGGCATGGCTATTCTTTTTTTCGTGAAATGCTCTATAAGGAAAAGAAAAACTGCAAGAATACCTGTGAAAATGTATATGCCGGGAGAGATGTTGAAAAAATTGTAAGCATAGATTTGGCTCAGTACTGGAACCTGCAAGACGCCGGCATCAACAGCATCGGTGATTACCCTTTTTGAAGAGCCAAAAATGACAAAAAAGAAAATTGTTTTCATGAAATACTCATCAGCGCGAATTTTCAACCGGTTGAAAATAATGTATATTACATATATGGATCCAACTGCTATAAGGGCATATGTGAGGGTGTTTATTAGATTATAACCTGTCTTGTCAATCATAGGTGAAAGAAAAAATTGATTCAAAAGCTCTTCAAGTGAAAAAAGCATGAAAGATTTTCAGCGTTTGTTTTAAAAACATTGCCGGTTTTAAGTAAGGCATGGAGTTTGCAGAGGAGTTTTCAAAAGAAATAAACGATACGGAAAATGAGATAAAAAAAATACTACCACAAAAGCCGGCCGAGGTTTATGGAATATTTGAAGAGTTCATATCACGAGGAGGAAAGAGGGTAAGGCCTATCCTAACTTTGGTATTTACAAAAGCATACGGCGGAAATTATAGGGAAGCACTCAGGCCAGCGGCACTAATAGAGATATTCCACAATTTCACGCTTGTGCATGATGATATAGAAGATAATTCTCCACTAAGAAGAGGAAAGCCAACCCTTCATAGATTGCATGGGGTTGCGATAGCGCTCAATTCAGGCGATGCGATATACACTGCTATATGGAATGAAATTCTTAAGCTAAAAAATGAAGAAGTGAAAAGGGTGCTGGGTGATGCGTTCAGAAGGGTGGTGGAAGGACAGGGGAGGGAGCTTTACTGGGAAAGAAACAAGATATTCGATGTTGGCGAAAGAGAGTATATGGAAATGGCTGGTGGAAAGACAGGTGCGCTAATTGGTGCGGCGTGTGAAATAGGTGCCATAGTAGCAAAAAAAAGTAAAAAAGAGAGAGAAGCAGCAAGAACTTTTGGAGAGAATATAGGGCTCGCGTTTCAAATACAGGATGATATACTAAACTTAACAGGAGAGGTGGAGAAGTACAAAAAGAAAATAGGGGATGATATAACCGAAGGAAAAAGAACATTAATGGTGATAAAAACTCTCGAAAGGGCAAATCCAGAAGACAAAAAACGGCTCGTGGAGATTCTTTCCTCCCATACTGAGGACGAGATGGAAATAAGAGAGGCAATAGGTATAATAAAGAAATATGGGGGCATAGAATACGCAAGGAAGAAAGCAGAAAAGCTTGTGGAAGAGGGGGTTTCAAAAATAGAGAAAGCTCTTCCGGAAAACAAGGAAAAGCAAAGAATACTAAAAATAGCTAGGTATTTTACGAGTAGAAATGAATAAGGATAAAGACGACAAAAAAACAGCAACCTTAATAAAGGTTTATGAATATACTTTTTCCATGAAAAAATCAATAGTAGTATTATTTTTTACAATTCTAATCGCATCAAGCATTGCCATAAACGTCCAGGACTATCTTTATCCAAACGAAAACGCAGCAAGCGATGTAAGGTATGAGGCATTTTCTATAAGTGGCGTTAAGTATGAAATTGTTTATATAAAAAATAAAGAGACTTTTCTTTTGAAAGAAGGGAACATAGTAAACGATAGCGAAGAAATAAAAACAGCCCTTAAAGCTTATTATGTATCCAGATACTACCTTACCCCATCGCAAGCAGCGAATCTTACTGAATTGTTTAAGGAACTAAACGCAAGCAGGAATAATGGGGAAGGAAGGTTTCAAAGAGCAGGAGAGGAGCAGACATGCCGAGAAAGGGTAGGAGAAAAATACCAGCTTCCATCTGACTATGAAAAACTGTATGGCGATGAGTATATGTACTGGGCCACCCTGATAGTTGTGAACTGGGGTGGGGAGATAGGAATAAACGACCCTGATATAATATACCAGCCGATTAAGGACTTTTGGGCCGCTACAAGGGCGGTTGATGAAAGGATGAACGGAATATTCAGCTATCTAAACAACCTTTCCGCTGATAATGTTTACGAAGGGCTTTTGTACATGAACTCCAGCATGCCAATAATAGAATCAAACTATCAAGTAATGAAGAACAGTATCCTAAGGTTTCCTTTGAATATTAAGGAATGTCCGAAATGCCTTGGGATCTGCCCGCCAATTATATATAATGAAACATGCATGGCCCAGCTAAACCTTCTCCTTCCGCAGCTAATCGCGCAAACAAAACCAATCGGAACTTATCTCCAAATAGCAGAGGATATTTCAAAGAGAACAGAAGAGAGAGTAGCGTACAAGACAAGCGAGGACCTCACTGGGTATTATTCTGAAGTATACAGACCGATGAAAGCAACAGCAGAGGATGTTCTAAACAGGTCAGAAGAATCCCTAAGCTTTGTTATGAACACGAGCTTCGCGAAAAAGGTTGATGAACTGAAAACACTGAAAACAGATATAGAAAGCAGCATAGCAAACAAAAAATTCGATGGAATGGAGGAGAAGATAGACCGGTTTGCTGATCTTATGAAAGAGATAAATGAAACAATAGAGCCGAACAAGAAATGGTATTTTGATGCCGAGCATGAGAAAGATAAGGTAACTGGAATGATATTCCTGCTTGAAACAAAAGACCTCAGCAGTGAAGAGGTTGCACAGCTTTCACAGTATAAGGTTGAGAAAAACAACCTTGATGGGGGTTTTGTAAAGGGGCTAAGCCCTGATACGTACGCTGAATACTCGCAGAGATATGTTGCGCTTCAGGAGAAGCTAAAGCCATTGATGGAGGCAAAGGAGGAGCATGTAATCATAAAAAACGCAAAAGCGTTTTCAAAAAATGCGGGCGAGACAACGTCAGATCTAATACTTTCAATCCGTGATATGCCAACAAGCGAAAGGGAGGATGTATTGGATGTTCTTCCAGCAGCGCTTTCTGCATTTTCCTATCTTTCCCTTACCTCTTTGCTTGTAATCGCATCATCCATAGCATATATACGAATCCGCGGGAGGTTCACTACCGCGAATCAAAAAACATACTACTGGATAGGGGTTGGGGTGATTGCTATAATTCTTATTTTGCTGAATGTTGGTTTCTACATTCTTTTGGACAGGTCTCTGCTCCATGCCAGCTTTGAGGATTTTTCAGATGTTATTGCTGAGAACAGTGAGGTTGCAGTTGTTGTTGACTACGCAGGGGCACCGCAGACAGCAGCCGAACCAATGAGCACCTGCGCGGAGAAAATAATACATAATCTAATTGCACAGAACAAAACAGTCGCGTTCTATGTGTATACTGATAAATGCATAATAAATGGTGTTGAGACAAACAAGAATAGGAAGCAGTGTAATGACGAGATCTCGGTTCCAAGGATAGTGCTGAAGTATTCAAATGTTGAGCAGAACCCAAGCTTTTCTACAACGATGGATGTAAAGGGGATAATTTCTGGAGATGAATCATACTTTAACCTATGTCCGATTTCGGCTGTAATGGGTGGGGTGGAATAACAATGGACAAAAAAACAATTATAGTAATACTTTTAGGGGTAGTTGCAGCAGCCATTTTTTACTACGCATACAGTAGCATGGAGGTCTTGGATAATCTAAAATTTTTGAAGCAGGAGCTAAACTCTTCAAAATTTGTAGAAAATTTTTTGAAATATAATTGTTCCGCAATCATAATGGATATACGAGGAATTGAAGACCCATACAGAAAAAACATAGTAATGTGTGGGATAGACCTATCTGGGAGCATGGGGATAATGGGTAGAGAAACCCAAATAATGAGTTTTGATGAGAATGGATGCGTGGAAGGAGAGAGTGGGAACAAAACAGTGCAGGAATGTATGAGTATGCTAAGAAGAGAATGCTACATATTTTACATAACAAAAGGAGAGAATACAAGCAAGGTTTATGATGGTTTACTAGTCATAGGAGAAGGGAATGTATACTCCCCATGCATTATCTCATACTCGGTATCTTAGGAATGCGCCCAAACCCGCAAAACCATGCAAAAACTGCATTCCCTCAGAAGTGTTTGTTGAAATGACCTCAACTTTTACTTGATTTTCATTTGCCAAATCTATTATATATTCAATAAGAGGCTCAACCTCCTCCTCAACCATGTTCCCGCCGCATTTTGAGCATCTTAAAGGTTCTTTTGGTTTTTCTTTTACTACCCTAGATTCCTCATTCCCGCATGAGCCGCATTTTAATTTTATGCGGGAATACTCCAACCCCTCTGAAACAAGCACAAGCTCTGCTTGCCTTATGGTTATCGCTTCCTCAACCTGCTTCAAGCCATAGGTCGCAAGCCCACCCCTCACAACCTCTTTTATGAACCTTTCGACAAGCTGTTTTTCCTTTATCGCTTCCTGCTCTGCTAAAATCTCTCCGGATTTTGAAACAATCTCATTTATTCCATGCTCATCTGAATAACCGGTATCCACTACGCCCAAAATTTTGTGCTGGTAGTTGAAAGGCTTTTCTTTCAAGAAATTTTCTTTTGCTGGCCCTGGCCCTCCGACAATAATTCCCTTAACCTTTCCAAGGAATATCTCATCCATGGCTTCTCCTATTCTAGTATAGTAGTGCTGCGTTCCCTCCTCAACTATACGCTGGTATCTTCTCGCACTCTGCCCGCCAACCTTTACCTTTGAAGGGGTTGGGTTGTGGAGCTTTCGCATGATTATTGTTTCTGTTCCCTTGAGGAGAGCAAGCGTTGCATCCCTGCCATCCATCGCAACTATTCCGTAAGCATCCTTCGCTTCCATCATCCTTTCTAAAGGCTCTAGAAAGAAGGAGGAGTCGCACCGGTATATGCTTACGCTGAGTTTGTATGGTGGTTCTATGGTAAATGTTTGGATATCTGTTTTTGATGGGTCCTCGCTAACATTTCCAGAGAAAATTGCAATACCATTATCCGGTGTTTTTTTGTATCCTTTGAGAACTGTTAAGATCCTTTCGAGCGCACCTATCACATTATTCCTTGTCTGCTTGCTCTTTATATTCTCTGCCTGACTCATTTCCCCCCTGAGCTTTGCTGAAACCTCGCTTATGGGATAGCCAGCCGGGATGTAGACTGAGACGAGCTGCGTTCCGCTACCCCTAAACTCTTTCAGCATTCGAATCTGTTTCTTAAATTCATAAAGTTTTTCGCTTTCTACTTCCATGTTCCTTCGCCCACCTTACTATAAGAGCATGATATTCATTAAAAATGTATGTATTGCGAGGAAGGGATCTCTCAAAAAACTGCTGGTAGTCATGATAGGTTTTTCCTTTGAAAAGCTTAAAATGCTCACAGAACCTTTTTGTGTATGCATCTATTACGAATACGGGGCGGTTGAATGCATAAAGGAGGATGCTATCTGCTGTTTCATTCCCGATCCCATTAACAGATAGGAGTTCTTTTCTCAATTCTTCGGTTGTAAGAGAGTGGAGTTTTGGTTTAAGCTCAAGGTATTTTTTAGTTATCAACTTCAGGCGTTTTGCTTTTTGGTTATAGAAGCCTGCTGGCTTTATGAGTTTTTTAAGTTCTGCGAGCCGGAGGGCAAGTATATTTTTGGGGGAAAGCATGCGGGCTTTTTTCAAGTTCTTTATCGCCTTCTCAACATTCCTCCAAGCGCAGTTCTGCGTGAGCACAGCACCTACTATTATCTCGTACTGCGTTTTTGCAGGCCACCACTTTTGGGGGCCGTATTTTTTGAGGAGGGAGTGAAAGATAAGATATGGCTTAGAAAGCATGAAAAGAAAAAAGAAGAAAGAAATTAAAAACTAATTCTTTGAAACAGTTATCTGGGAGGGAATTTCATAGCTCTGCCCATCTATTTTTATTTTTGTTGTTTTGTTTACTGTTATTTTTTGCTCATTTTCTTTTGGCGCTGGTTGAATTTCAGCTGGGTCAAAACCGCACGATTTGAAGAATTGGTCTATGCTCATCACCAAAATCGAAACACCACCTACGTTGCATATTTCGCCTTCTGGAATCTTATCACATATGAAAACATCTGGAAGGTGAGGGTAGACAGTAAAGTTAAACTCTGCATGCCTTATAATGTCAGAGACTTCGATCCATCTCCTGTAGCCGGTACTTTTTGCGTACGAACCTCTAAGTGTAATGAAATTAGTTGCGTAGTCAGAATCACTCTGCCATTGAAGAACACCAAATGGAGGTCCTACTAAATGAACATCCGTACCAAGAGGGTCGGCACCGTCTTCTGCAATAATGTAACTAACTTTATTATCCTGTCCGGTGAACACAGAAAGCAGTTTTTTATTTATAGGATCTTCTTTCACACCGACAGCATCGACAAGCTTGCATTCAGTACCTGGTGAATTGTCCCACGAACCAATGTCTTCAGAAAGCCAGACTTCAACATTCCCGCTCCAGCTTTGGCTTGGACCATAAACCACTACATTCCCCTCATCTCCTGCATAAGCATATTCAAGGTGTGTATTTCCAACTGATACATCTGATGGGTAGCCGACATACCAGTAGTTGCCATGACTATCCTCTAGAATAAGGTCGCCTGGTTTTGGCGAACCTGTGCATCCATATCCTTCAGAAAAGCTACCTATGACGTAAATCCTGCTTCCATATGTTGTTGAAGGTTCGTTGAACTCATCTTTTTCAGAACTGACAACTATTAGCTCACCAGGCACAAGAACAAGCGTTTGTCCTGCTGTGCATGCTGGTGATGTACCACCAGAGCCGGTTATATAGAAAGACCGATTGTATCTCTCTTGGTACTCCATGCGCACTGTATCAAACTCAGCAGGTTCAAGGCCATCGTAAACCAAATGGTATGTATTATATGGCGGGACATCAATGACTGGATATCCTTCACCCTCTAACATTTTTTCCATAGGTTCTGAGTTATAAAGAGTGATCTCCTTAATGTAGTCTGCTTCATCTGCATTCCCACCGTTTTCAACCGTCCAGCCAAGAAGAACCTTCCATGCAGTCTCATCATTTATATTGAATTTTTTGTCATGCTCCAACTTTATCTCATCTGAATAAACTCCAAGCTCTGCCCAGGATCGATTTCTGGTGTCTTGGAATATACCGGGATAGTATGTTCTATAGCAATGCACGCGTATACCGCCATAGCCAGGCAGAAAGATCATTTTTGTTTCCCCTGGCGGGATCTCATCCTTAATTGGTTGGCCATTGTCGCCATATATAGGATTTCCCAAAAGGTCTGTAAACGACACAATTGCTGGATGGCATGGTTCTAAAGAACTAATATTATCAAGACAAACCCTTACACCCATGTTTGAGTAGGTTAAGCACTCCTTCTGATAAAGAATACCCCATGATTCTTCCTTTGAAAGAACAATCTCTGTTCCATCCTCTGTGAAAACTTCTTTATCCTCAACTTGCGTTGCACCCGTTGGTGGATCAACATCACTGATCACCCACATGCTGCCAAGAAATTTTATTTGCACATGGGAATTCTCGATTCTATCATTGCATTCATTACATTCCCAATATGAAGTTCCGGGTTCGCCTGGGCAAAGAGGAAGACCGTGCATATCCGGACCAAACACTAGGGAGTAAACACCAGAAGTTATTGTCGGTGCAACTTCATAATTGCTGTAGCCCATTTCTGAATATCCGGAAAACCACGCAAACTGAGATTCGTCCCATGCTCCTCCTGGAAGATCTGACTCTATAAATATTGTTGAGAAAGGAGCAAAATTGTTTCCGCTTATCCTGTAAGCTGCTACACCACCATTGCCATTGACATTAGAATAATCAAGAGCATCAAATTCCGCCAGCCAGCCATTTATCTGATTCTGATATGGTGATGCCCTTTTATTCAATAAACCTCTTTTGTATGTATATAGGTCTAAAGAATTGTTAAATGCCCTATTTTCCAATCGTTTGTCCATCCAGTCTGCAATCAGCAAATCAAAATTATGCTGAGAACCTGCAGATAATCCAGGAACCGTTACTTCTAAAGTAACCGTCTCTACCTTCTCATTGCAGGAAACGGCAAAAAACAAACCGCTCGCAACAATTACAATCCCTAATAGTATTGCTAGAAATCTTTTCATTCTCTCACCTTTGTGGATTTATATGGACACAAATGTTTAAAAACATTGCATAGGTTACAAAAAAATAACTTCTCCACTACCGAGCAGGTATTTCGCCTTTTTTATTTTCAGTTCTCCTTCTTCAACAAGATGCTTTATCATCTTACTTTTTTTAAGAATGTATGCCTCAACACCATCCAAATTTATCTCTATCGCCTTCTCAACCTCGCCGCTCGCTTTTTTGCATGCTGGCTTTATCTTTTTCACTATGTCTTTTATTTTCCCGTGAGCCTTTCCACCCGAGCATGTTGCCGTAACGGCCCCGCATTTTTCATGTCCGAGAATAAGGAGGAGTGGGGTCTTTAGATGCCCTGTTCCGTACTCAACGCTTCCAAGTGAAACATCGTCCAAAATGTTTCCTGCTGTCCTTACTACAAAAAGCTCACCTATGTTGGCATCAAATATAAATTCAGGTACAACACGGCTATCACTGCATGTAACTATGGTTACAAAAGGCTTCTGACCACCCAAAACCTCCTTTCTGCGTTCAGCAAAATTGTATCCCGCCCTTTGTCCGCTCACAAACCTCCTATTCCCCTCCTTCAATTTTTCAATTGCCTCTTCTGCATTCATACGATCACCAGAGAGATTTCACTTATGGCGTTGTGCTTAAAAAGGTTTATCTTGCAAAAAACTAGCGATGTGCGGCATAATAGGATATGTTGGTAGAAAAAAGGCCTCAGAGGTAATACTGGAAGGGCTTAGGGCGCTTGAGTACAGAGGGTATGATTCGGTAGGAATAGCAGTGATGGGCGAGGACGGAAAGATAGTAACAAAAAAAGATAGAGGAATGCTTGAGGAGGTTTCAAAAAAAGTGGATTTTCTTGAGATGAATGGAATTTTAGGAGTGGGACACACCCGTTGGGCTACGCATGGCCCCCCGAGTTTTGAAAACGCCCATCCCCACCACGACTGCGAAGGAAAGGTTGTTTTGGTGCATAACGGAGTGATTGAAAACTATCTGGAATTGCGGGAAGAGCTAGCCGGCAGGGGGCATACATTCTCATCAGAAACAGACAGCGAAATAGTTGCGCATCTTATTGAAGAGTACAGAAAAAATGTTGGAAGTTTTGAGGCATTTAGAAAATCTATAAACCGGCTCAAAGGCTCTTATGCAATAGCATGCATAATTGAAAGAGAAAAAAAGCTTTTTTTAGCAAGAAAGAATAGCCCGCTCATTGTTGGGATCGGGAAGGGTGAGATGTTCTGCGCATCTGATTTTACCCCGATGCTAAAGCACACAAAAACATTTATTCCGATGGATGAGGAAGAGGTTGCGATGATCGATGAAAATGGAGCAATGTTTTTTGATCTTAATGGGAAGGAGAGGAAGAAAAAAGCAATGGAGGTAAGATGGAGCGCTGAACAGGCAGAGAAAGGAGGGTATCCTCATTACATGCTAAAAGAGATAGAAGAGCAGAGATATTCTGTGAAGGAAAGTTTTATGAGTAATGTGAAAAAAGCCAGCGAGCTGATTGAAAAGTATGAAAAAATAGATGTCATTGGTGCCGGTACAAGCTATCACGCAGGTTTGATGCTCAAATACCTGTTCCAAAAAGAGTTGAAGAAAAAGGTTGATGTTGTAATCGCCTCAGAATACAGGTATGTTGCAGTACCGGATAAGAAAACCCTTGTAATTGCAATAAGCCAAAGCGGGGAAACAGCAGATACTTTGCAGGCAATAAAATTCGCAAAAAAACATGGGGCAAAAATATTGGCCATAACGAATGTTGTGGGTTCAAGCATAGCAAGGGTTGCTGATGAAACCGTTTACATGAACGCAGGGCCTGAGATAGGGGTTGCGGCAACAAAAACATTTACTTCACAACTAGCAATAGCATACAAACTAACTTTCCCAGAAAAAGATTTTTCTTTTGTGGGTGATGAGATTTCTAGGGTTCTGGAAGAGGTGGATGAAAAATCAAAAGAAATCGCGCAGAGATTAAAGTTTGCAAAAAGCGTGTTCTTTATCGGAAGGGGAGTATGCATGCCCATTGCCTATGAGGGGGCTTTGAAATTTAAGGAGATTTCTTACATACATGGAGAAGCATACGGAGGAGGAGAGCTCAAGCATGGGCCATTGAGTTTGATAGAAAAGGATATTCCTGTGATTGCCCTTGTGCAAAGGGATGAAACATACGAAAAAATGATAGGGAGCATAAAGGAGGTAAAGGCAAGGGGAGCGTATGTGATTGCAATAACTGACAGCGAGGAAATCGGAAAGATTGTTGATGAATCCATAGTTATTGAGTGCAAAGAAAAAATTCTTTACCCATTTTATTTCATACTCCCCCTCCAACTAATCGCTTATCACACAAGCGTTGAGAGAGGAATAAATCCAGACAAACCAAGGAACCTGGCAAAGTCTGTAACGGTAGAATAGTTATTTTCCGTTCTTTTTATTCTCCTGAATCCATTTTGCCATTTCGTTTATCTGTACTCTTAATCCGCCGTAGTTTTTAGAACTATCCCACCTGGTTATGTACCCCAGAACCTCTTCTGCTTCCTGCCTACTTAATACTGGATCTTTTACAAGATTCATTGCCTTCAGCACTGCTGCTGAACTATTTATCTCGCAAACCGCTTCCACTATTGTCCATATCAATATTTTTCTCTCCATTCCTTTTTTGCCATTGAGAATTTTTTGAATATCCTGATCGAATGTAGTAATGCTCCCGGCCATATCTTTTATTGCACTTTTTACATCTCTTCTAAGCGTATCGTTATCCATCGCATCAAGTTGAGGGAAAGTAATATTCGGGTTGAGTTTCAAAATATAAGATGGATATCTATTTATCTTATCCATTTTTTCAGATTCGGCCTGCTGCGTTTGAGAACTTTTTATCTGCGAATCAAGAAGCTGAAGGGCTGCTTTTGCTTCTCGACTTGTTTTTGCTTCAATTTCAATTTGTCTTCTTATTTTATATTTTTGCGCATCTGTATATTTATCACTCTTAAGAATTGAATTTAGTTTATCCGTCGCATCTTGGTTTCTCCCATAATTTTTAACCAAGAACATTAAAACCCTATCAAGGGCAACCTCTGTTTTGCTGTTTGGATTTTTAACCCAATCGCTCCACACCTTATCAAAATCTTTTAGGGCATTTCCAACCATCTCGCTAGCAAACCCATCCGCCCTTAATTTATCCTTCTTAAGCAAATCTGTGTAAACCTTCTCTGCCAACTCATAGTCGCCGTCAATTTCTTTTGCAACTTCTTTAGTAATCTGGTTTATTTCGTCCACTCCGGCGCAGTGGATTGCATTGGAATAAAACGGAACGTACACGCTAGTTTTGTTTTCAATTTTGCTTTTTATGAACATCCTAAAAACACTCAAACGAGAGAAGTTGAGGTAGAGGGATTTTGAAAGGTTTTCGGGATCACCGGCAAGCGCCTGATAGGTCTCTATAAAATTAATTGCTTTTTCAAGAGCTTTTGGGTTCTGGGTTTTGCACATCCATTCCACGCTCTTCTCCGGCATGCAATACGTAAATTCACCGCATTTTTGCACGAGCTCCAGGTATCTTTCAATACTTACTTTTCCATCTGAGTATGCTCTAAAATAATTTTGCAAAACATTCTCTGGGTTTGAGCCGCAGTTTTTTGCCAAACCCACTGTTGTGTCTGCGCTTGCATAAAATCCTGCTCCAAAAAGCAAAAAGCAAGCAGAAGCATACTGGTCTGCAGCCCCGCTTGAGTTAGAAAACTGGGAGATCACAAACCATCTTGCTAAATCCCTCGGTCCGCCGGCTTTAACCTTTTCATACACCACATTTCCTAACTTTTCCATGTTCGCTGGTTTTTCGTTTTGATTTGATTTTTTAATAACCGCATCCAACAACCCAACCATATACGGAAGATTTCTCCAAAGAGATTCGTTTTTTATTATCTCGTTCATCACGCTACCCATGTTTCCATAAACAGAAAGGGCATCCACAACCGCCTCGGCTTCTCCTACTTGACTATACCCAATACCAACAAGCTCAACCGCCCTGCTCAAACCATAAGGGGTTTTTGTTCCTGCCATTCTTCCAACTGCTTTTAGAGGATCGATTTTTCTGTATAATGCAAAATTGTAGATTGCATCTATCTGAGCCTCTTCTCCAACTTTTCTTTTAACAAACGAGAACGCAGTATCCATCGGGCAACCAATCATACCCCAGACAGCAACTGCGGTGTCAACCGGTACTATTCCCAACCCTATCATTCCGGCTAGATACCCGCCAGCTTCCCACTCCATTTTTTGATAATTTTCTTTATAGCTCAAAAGGGCCATTAAGTATCTTGCTTCTTCTCCATTTTGGTTTTGTAAAATCCAGTCTCCATAAGCTATCAGCGCCTTCTTTTTTTCAGTAGTTTTTTTCGCACTCATAAATTCAGTTCGTAATTTTAAACCGGTGCTGTCAACCGTCTGGGCGCTCTGCTCGCTTGGTGGGGTTAGCTCCTGCGCTTGTAGTGGATCTGTGCCTGGCGCACCTGCTATGGTAAGCCAAGTAGCAATTGGAATACTCCATGAGATGCTGATTTTTTTCATAGTTATAGTTTATTAATAAAAGTGTTTTTAAATATTTCTATTTCAGGTATGAAAGAATTTCTTTTATGCTCGCATCCGTCTTAAACCCTGTTGGCGAAAAATGCGTCCTGCTTGCTTCAAAACCTTTATTCTTCAGTAATTTTATAATTTCTTCCGTCTTTGGAGGTTCAACCCTGTAGGTTTTTGCTATCTCGTGGGTGTCAAAAAAATAGGGAAGGCTTAGTTCTTCGTATAGAACAAGAAGGAACCTATCCACATACTCCCTGCTCTTGTATTTTCTTTTTTTATTCAATTCAATCATTTTTTTTATTATGTTTTTATCGTTTATCCCCCCTAACCAAACCTCACCACCACACCAGTTTTCAGTTCCGCATAAACTGCAGTTCTTATCAGGCATTCTGCCATGCGTGATGTTCAGGCAACTTGGACAGAAATTTATCCATCCCATTTTCCTAAGGTTTTCATCTGCATTTTTCGCTCCCTTTTCAAATTTAATCATTGTTTTCATCTGATGGCGATAGTAGAAAGAAAGCAAAGGTTTTATACCAAAATTAAACTCATGCGCTATCCTCGCAATAAAATTTATGAGGATCCGCAGGCCTGTCTCATGGCACATGTAGTTTCGCACGGGTAGTGAATGGTAGTTTTTTAAGCATGCTTTCTTATGCGCGCCACACAAAACCGCTGTATCCGTTGCGGTGACTGAAAGATACCCTCGCTCGAGGTTCCTTATCGCGCGCACAGCAAAATAAACATGCGGAACTGGTGTTCCGAAAGGGTCTAATTCTATGAAATCGTATTCGTTTGTTGAATTAAAAAGAAAACGATTTATATCATCCTTGAAAACATCCCCTCTTATTTTATTCGCCACTAATCCTTTTTTTATGCATTCTATTGCCTTATCATAAACATCAACAAATGCGACCTTCTCAACATTTTTGTTTTCCATTTTATACCTCATACCGCGGATGCCAGAGGCAGCCATTCCATCAACAATCCTTAGTTTTTCTCCCAGCGCACCAGCGAGAAGGGAGGATAGGGTTCTGCTCAGCTCCATATGGGGATTGTAGAAAACGTTTTCTGAAATGAAGAATCTTGCACCCTCCTCCTCTCGTTCCTCAAATTTCATGAAAAAATAAGAAATTATGCTTTTAAAAACTCTCGCAGTGCAGAGGTCGCGTAGGATCCTTTTGGAAGGGAGAAATGAAAAACAGAATTTGAAAAATAGAAATCCTTGAATGGAGAGAATGCTGTTCTTTTGCTTCCGCGCGAAGAAATCTCTGGAAAGGAGCGAACCTTAAAGTTTTCTCTTTCTATCTCGAATTCACCAAGCAGTTCTTTCTCATACTCGTTGAGTTCACTATCATACCCAACAACATTCATCACTAGCCAACCGGTTTTTTGTTTTCTCTCCATATCTGGAAAGCCATAGAAATTTTCCCCACAGCAGTACTCATTTTGTTTTGCTTCCAAATCGTTATTCTTTATTCTTTCCGAAAGCTCAAGATTGAAAAGATGGCTTTGGAAAGCATGAACAAAAAGAAGGAGGGTGAAGCGAGGAAGTTTTCTGAATGCATTCACAAAATCGTTTGGGTTTTTTGCGAGATGCTCCAAAAGTTTTCTTTCTAAATGAAGGTGCTTTGGAAAATACCTTAGGGCTTTAGAAAAATTCTGCTCCTCTTTTAATCTCGTCCTTGCCTCTACCGCCTTTTCATTTTTTTCTCCTTCAGCATCCGTTAAAAAAATTCCCGCAGCTTCATCAAACCTATTTTTCAAAATGGCTAGACCAATCTTATGCGTGTTTTTTCTACTACTTCCAAACCTCTGCCCACCAAAATAGTTTGGGAATTTTCCTTCAAGCTCAGAATAGATATATTCTATGTTTTTTGTGTTTTTCGCATTTTTTATTTTTATTTTAAACCTATTACCGAGTAGTTCTCCAAGCCTTACCTTCTCGTCCTCATACCAAGCACCATTTATTTTTATATCTGTAAGATTCTTTGAAAAAAGTTCCTCTTTTCTAACCCCAAATACAGAAACCCTCTGGGTTGTTACTGCAATCCTGTCTTTATTCCCGGCGTAGTTGAAACGTTTTGGTGAGATTCTTAAATCGCGGGCAATAGTTTTTATCGCCTTTTCGGTTGTAAAATTTCTTTTCTGCAAAACAAAATGAAGGAATTTTTCTCCGCTATCAGAAAAATTTATTTTTTTATCTATTTCCAAAACCGTACCATCCGGTAGGATCTCCTCAACCACAAAGTCCTCTGGTGAGGATTTTATTTCGCCACCGATCCCTGCGGTTCTGGAAGAGTAAGATAGCATGCTTCAACCCGCAATAACCGAATTTATTAATGCTCCCAATGAATATGCAAGAACCCCACCAACAAGGCCCATTCCTACATACTCTAATGAAACGTGTAAACTTTTTTCATTCATGTACCCAAGGATCGCAAGAAGCACAAGGCCTATGAATGCGCCTACATAAACGCCAACATCCAAAGGAAGAAAAAATAGCGGGACGATCTGAACTAAGCCAGTCAGGAAGGTTGCAAGAAACCCATAGAGCATTATAAAGAATATTTTTCCATGCCCCCTAACGCCATCAACCTCTTTTGAAACATGAAGGCCTGCCGCGTTTGCGATTCCATTCGCAACCCCTCCCGCAACAACAGCAGCAATAACCGCAAGCCTGCTGCTAGTAGCTGCATACACCCCAAGAAGGATGCCAAGAACATTTATCACGCCGTCCATAGTTCCAAACGCAACCGCTGAAAGATCGTGCGTGGATGGTTTCATGGAGATATTCAAAAACCGAGCATTTTAAAAAACCTTAATAAAAACAAAGAACAGATGATTCTTATAATAGCTGAAAAACCAAAGGTCGCCGGGAAGATTGCATCTGCGATAGGAAACGCAAAATTCGTGAAGATGGGGAAGGCAGGCTACTACGCCATCGGAGAGGAGATTGCTGTCGCACCAGCGGTAGGGCATGTCTACACGCTTGCTGAGAAAAAAAAGAGCTTTGATTATCCTGTTTTTGATATTGAATGGGTTCCATCTTATAAGGCGGTAAAGGGCGCGTACTACACAAAGGATTACATAAGCATTCTTGAAAAGCTAGGAAAGAAGGCGGATGAGGTCATCATTGCTTGCGACTATGATATAGAAGGGTCTCTCATAGGATATAATGTTTACAGGTTTGCGGTGGGTGGAGGGAAAAAACTGAAAAGGATGAAATTCTCCACCCTCACACCATACGAGCTGAAAGAGGCTTTTGAAAACCTGAGCGAGATGGATTATGGGAATGTATATGCCGGAGAAGCAAGGCACATCCTGGATTGGTATTATGGTATAAATCTAAGCAGGGCACTGATGAGGGCAATAGGCTCTGCGGGCGGAAAAGGAATAACGATGAGCATAGGTAGGGTACAGGGACCAACACTGGAAATATTAGTAAAGAGAGAAAAGGAGATAAGAAACTTCAAACCAACTCCTTATTGGGAGATTTATGCAAAAATAAAGAATGTTTATTTCATTCATGAGAAAGAAAAATTTTTTGATGAAAAGGAAGCTGATGGAGCAAGAGAAAGAACGAAAAAGGAGGGAACGGTTGAGAATGTAAAAAAGGAGGAGAAAAAAATACCGCCAAACCCGCCATTCGACCTAACTTCCCTCCAGCTTGAGGCGAGCAGGGTTTTTGGATTTTCTCCGAGCCAGACCCTACAACTCGCCCAATCATTATATGAAGCATCGCTTATCTCTTACCCAAGAACCTCAAGCCAGAAGCTTCCAGCAAAATTGGGCCTGCAGAAAATAATAGAGAGGTTGAAAGAACAGGAGGAGTACAGAGAAGATGCGGAAAAACTCCTCGCGAATAAATGGCTAAAACCAAGAGAAGGGGCAAAGGAAGACCCGGCTCATCCCGCAATCCATCCGACAGGTATGAAGGGAAAAGTAGGGGGAAACGAGAAGAAACTTTACGATTTGATAGTAAGAAGATTCCTATCCTGCTTCGCCCCGTTTGCGGTAAGAGAGGTTGTGAGCGTGAGGGTTGATGCAGGAGAGAAATACAAAGCAGAAGGCGTAAAAACAAGGGAAAGGGGATGGATAGAATTCTATCCTTACGCAAAGATTAAAGATGAGGAGCTTCCGGATTTTAAGAACGGGGAGAACGTTTCTATACAAAAAACTGAGAAAAAGAAAAAAGAAACAAAACCACCTGCGCGCTTCACGCCCGCAACACTCGTCAAAGAACTAGAAAGGCTTCATCTTGGAACAAAGGCAACCAGGTCTGTGATTGTAGATACGCTGTATGACCGGCAATACATAAAAGGAAAAAGCATAGAGGTTACTGAATTCGGGATGGTTGTTGAGGAAGTGCTCGGGAGGCACTCCCCACAAATACTGGATGTGGAGCTTACGAGAAGGATAGAGGAAGAAATGGAAAAAATACAGGAAGGAAAGATGGAAAAGGAGAGGGTAGTGGAGGAAGGAAAGGTTGTGCTTACCGAAATCCTAAGCAGGTTCAAAGCTGAAGAGAAGGAGATAGGAAAGGAGTTGCTCGCATCATGGAAGGTAATGGATGCAGAAAAGAACATCGTAGGGAAATGCCCTGAATGTGGCTCGGATCTTAGGATAATAAGGATGAATGGCGGGAAACAATTTGTTGGATGCTCAAACTATCCGAACTGTAAGATGATATACCCACTTCCACGCAACGCATATGTCCTGCCGACTAAAAAAACATGCGAGGAGTGCGGCGCTCCTGTTGTAAAGGTTAAGATGGGAAAAAAGGGGATGTTTGAGATGTGCCTGAACTTTGAATGCCCATCAAAGAAAAAAATAAAGGAGAAAAAAGAGAAGGTTAAATAACCTTTTGTTTCTTTTGAGTAATGTTCTTAATTGGGGGCGAGAGGATGAAATCTGTATATGATGTAGACCTGAAAGGAAAGGTTGTTATAAAGAGAATAGACCTGAACTCTCCTGTGAGCAATGGGGAGGTTCTTCCAAACCCAAGGATAAGGGAACATGCAAAGAGCGTGAGAGAGCTTTCAGATGTAGGTGCGAAGATCGTCCTACTTTCTCATCAGGGAGCGCCTGGCGATGAGGATTTCATCACCCTAAAACAGCATGCGCAGCTCCTTGCTGAAGAGGTTGGAAAACCGGTCAAGTTTGTACCCGATGTTTGCGGTGAGGAGGCGAAAAAAGCAATAAAAGAGCTGAAAGATGGCGAGATCGTTCTTCTTGAAAATGTGAGGTTTGTTGAGGATGAGATGAAAGAGGAAAGCGTAAGCGAAGCAAAGATCGTAAAGGAGCTTTCTCCTCTTGCGGATTACTTCATACTCGATGCGCTCAGCGTAAGCCACAGAAAACATGCCTCTGTTGTCGGGTTTGGCGAAAAGCTTCCTGTGCTTGCTGGCAGAACCCTAATTAAAGAGTTGGAGGCATTAGATAAGGTAAGCAAGGGAGAGGATGTCGTGTTTGTGATGGGAGGAAGTAAGGTTAAGGACTCGTTAAAGATAATGAAAAAACAGCTTAATGGAAAAAATAAATTTTTGCTTGGGGGGGTAATAGCAAACCTTTTCCTGTATGCAGAAGGAAATGACATAGGGGCCTCCATGGGTTACCTGATTACAAATGATATGATGAAATATGTTGATGAGGTGAAGGAGATAATGGCTAAACATAGGGAGGAGATATTCTTACCGGTTGATGTTGCCGTAAAAACAGAGACCGGAGAAAAAGAGATAGTTAAAGTTGGGGAAAAAATAAGAGGTGAAATTCTTGATATAGGGCCCGAAACAGTCAAGAAATATTCAAAGATAATAAAAAAAGCAAAGTACATAGTGATGAACGGCCCGATGGGGATGTACGAGGTTTTGGATTTTTCATTTGGAACAGAGGATGTGCTTAGGGCGATAACAGAGAGCAAAGGGTTTTCTCTTATCGGAGGCGGGCATACAACAAACGCACTAGAACTTTTCGGGCTGGATGAAAGTAAGTTTGGCTATATAAGCCTAAGCGGAAAAGCATTTTTAAGATACTTAGGGGGAGAGGAGCTGGTGGGAGTGGAGATGCTGAGGAAAAAGGCACGGTAAATTCGAAAACTTTTTAAATGGTTTATCGGAACGTTTATGCATGTACAAAGAAAAAGAACCTGATGAAGAAGCAGAAAGGGCAGAAAAATCAAAGAGTTTTAAGGAATTCCTGAAAAAAAACAAGGAGGAGATAAAAAAGCTAAAAAAGGAGTTTGAAGAAGCAACAGAGGCCGGCATACAAGACCTTCTTTTTTTGATATGGCTTATAGAAGAGGATGAAAAAAAGGTTTTGTCAAAAGCAAAAAGGCTTCTTTCCGAACTTTTCCACTCAGGATGGATAAACAGCTTGCTCTCGTTTAAGCTCAAAAGCGAGGGGGAATGAGTTGGCTGTTAAAAATAACGATGAAAAGAAGAAAATAAAAAAAGGGATATGCCCTATCTGCGGAAGTAAGCTTGTGCATGAGGAAGGATGCGTAGAATGTCCAAACTGCGGATGGAGCGAATGTGATGTTGCCTAATTCTTTTTTATTAATCCATGCGCAACAACCGAAAACCCAACAAACATGAAAAAAGAAAGCAGGAAAACAGAAACAAAACCAAAGATCTGAGCGAGAAAACCGCCAAGGATTAGAACAATGGTCTGCGCTATCCTTGTGGGAATGTGCAAAACCCCTATATCAAGAGAAACCGTCTTACTCCCCTTTGTCTCTTTCGCGATTATGTACTCATGGAAGGCAAACAGTATTCCGTAGGATAAAGAGAAAATAACAAAAAGGATAAAAAAATATTCAGCCGGAGAGAGCGGTAAGAAAATGATGGAAAGGCTAAGGAAAACCATCAGCGGAAGAAAATAGAGCTGAAAATCTTTTTTTAATGTTATAAAAGAACCGATAGCGCTCGCAACATAAAAAATGGTGAATAAAACCCCTATCTCTTCATAAGAAAGCCCAAGCTGCTCTTTCATAAACAAGGGAAGGGCAAACATCACAAGAACTGTGAGAACGGAAACAGAAAAGACCATCGCAAGCGAAGTCTGCCAAAAACTTCTTTTCCTTTTCATTAGAACCGCAAGGGAAAAATCTTTCATGTTGAAGCGGATTGGTGTGATTTTTCCTTTAAGCGTAAATGCAATAAAAGCCAGGAAAAGGGAGATCGTGGATAGTAGGATGAATGTGTTTTCAAAGGATATGGATGTGAGGAAAAAACCACTCGCAAGGGTGCCTAAGGCGATCGCCACCCTCCTTACACCATCCATAAATGCAGCGCTTTTTTCCTCCCGACCGTTTGAGGAGAAATAGATCGCTGTTCTGTTAACCGCCCAGAATGATTGGGTTGAAACAGCCTCGCTAATCTTACCCAATCCAAAATGTATGGGAAGAGATGCAAAAGCATAGATTACATTTGCGAGCGCCATGGAAATCCCATCGATTATAAAGAAAAGTTTGTACCCAATCCTATCCGCCACGTATGCAAACAAAAGCCTGAAAGCTATGCTCACAAACGGCATGATTGAAAGTAAGAGACCTATCTCGCTCAAAGAGAGATTTTTCTGTGCTAGGTAAAGCGGAAAGATTAAACTTAATGAGTAGAATACAAAATGGTCTAAAAAATTTATTGTTGCTATTTTTTTCATTGGAAATCTTGTGTCCGCTTAGTTTTTTAAACAGTTCTTTTGCTAATAAAAAACCTTACTCCATAATGCCTCGGTAGCTCAGCTGGTAGAGCGTCCGGCTGTTAACCGGAAGGTCGTCGGTTCAAATCCGACCCGGGGCGTTTTGTGTTTACTTTTCTTGTTTTTATTTTTCAATACTTAAAACACTGAGATATTTGAAACCAGCATCCGGCACAATAAAAACAGGGCATTTTGCTTTATCTGAATACTCAAGAACTGTTTTGTATATTGCGCCAGAGCTCTGCCCGCCAAAAACCCCTTCTTCCAAAATAAGTTTTTTCTGATACTCTATCGCGTCCTTCAACGAAACCTCAACAAACTCATCTATCAGCTCAGCCTCCAAAACTTTTGCATACTTATCCCTGAATGCAAAATTCATAAGCCCCTGGATTATTTCATTCTCTTTCGGCTCCACAGCAATAATCTTGATTTTTGGGTTTTTCTTTTTCAAGTATTTCGCAACACCCGTGATAGTTCCACCGGTTCCCAAACCTGCGAAAAAATGGGTTACTTTTCCCTTTGTCTGCTTCCATATTTCCTCGCCCGTTTTCATATGCGCCTTAACATTGCTGTAGTTTGCAAATTGGTTTGCAAAAAAATAAACATTCGGTTTTTCTTTCGCATATTTTTCTGCTTTGTTTATAGCATCTATCGGGTCATCCGCAAGCTCAAGCTCAGCCCCAAAGCTGGTTATGATTGCCCTTCTTTCCAAAGTCATGCAGCAGGGCATTATTATTTTTACTTTATATCCTTTAACGGCTCCAACAAAAGCCATGGAAATGCCAGTATTTCCGGATGTGGCTTCAAGAATTATCATTCCCTTTTTCAGCCTTCCGGTTTTTTCAGCATCCTCAACAATTTGCTTTGCAATCCTATCTTTTATAGAACCTGTTGGGTTGTAGTACTCAAGCTTTGCGTACGCTCCGCACTTCAATTTCACTAAAGGCGTGTTGCCTATTGCTGAAAGAATGTCCATGATATTCTACTCAAAGGGAATGTTTAAAAACTCTCTTGGGTGAATAAAAAGCGGTGAGAATATGAAACAGAATGTAGGAATATTGGACCAAACCCTAAGGCTGGTTGTCGGCATTTTCCTGATAGTGCTTGGATTTTACTATGGAAACAACTGGATTTTGTACGGAATCGGTGTGATTGTATTTCTGACCGGCATACTCGGCTACTGCCCTGCGTATGATATTCTCAATATAAATACCGTACAGAAAGGTGAGCTGCTTGCAAAACCCGAGGTAAGGGTAGGGATGGGCCAGAAAACAAAAGCAAAAAAACCGGCTGGAAGAGTGAGAAGAAAACGCAGAAAATAAATTTGCTCCGGCCGGGATTTCCACCAGCCAGGGGGCTCAGCTTATTAGATGACCCCCTAACTCCAACCCTCCTATCTTATACGAGCAAAAATGAGGGGGTTAAGAAAGAGACCTGGAACCTAGGGAGAAACTTCCCCCTGGGTTTGGTTTCGAACCCGGGTCACCGGCTTTCCCTGGAATTTTTAAATTCCACGAGAGGCCGATATCCTTGACCACTAGACTACCGGAGCAGATGCTTAGTTCTTAAACAAAGAAAAAATTAAAAACCCCTATTCTTTCAGATTAATCAAAAACCCCTCTTTTGCTTTCATATCTGCAAAAAAATTTTCTCCGCCATCAGAAAAAAATAGGAATTGGCCCTTCCAGCCAGAAATTTTTCCTGAAATGTCTTTCTTGCTCGCTCTCGGATTCTTTGGAAATATAAAAATGTTCCTTTTCAGTGAGATACTTTCTTTAAGATATGGAGAGATAAGCTCATCAGAACGCATTTTTTCTATCACCCCCGGCAGCGGGTTTTCATCCGAACAGAGAACGGATATTTTCTTTCTCGAATGTATCGCATCAGGAATTCCAAACCTCTCTTTTATTATCTGCTCCATTGAGTATGCTTCCTCAGCTTTCATGCGCATGATCTCCGCCCAAAAATCAGCGCCCTGTTCGTAAACCCTTCTCTCAACATTTTCGCTTACTCCAACCTTCACCAACGGCCCAAAAGAAGCGAGATAGATGCTAACCATCCGGTTCTTGAATTTTTCTTCCAACCCTTCATATCCAGAAATATCCATCCGGGTATAAACCTTTGAGATATCCCTGAACCTGCATGTGGGGCACTGTTTTGTGTTTATCGCATCGTTTGGGCAGGGAAAAAATCCAGAAACGCCTCTGTACCCGATACATTTTTTCTCCAAAAATTCTATTGAAATTTTTTTATTTAACTCAAGCGAGAAAGACTGCATACCATCGCTGTTCTTGAGCAAAAGCATGGGTGAGGAGTTGGCACGCGGATAGTAAAAGCGTATCAAATGGTGCATGAATATAAACATTTTCCTTTATTTAAAAATTAAACGGGACATGGGTTCCGTTTTTGCAGGGGTCGCCAAGTCTGGTCAAAGGCGCAGGACTTAAGAATAAGGGCACCTAACCATTTACTAACCCCGTGCCCTTATCAACCCCTTCCGCCTTTTGGTGGAGGGTAGATGGGACGGCGGTTGGGCACCTAACCATTTACTAACCCCGTGCCCTTATCAACCCCTTCCGCCTTTTGGTGGAGGGTAGATGGGACGGCGGTTGGGCACCTAACCATTTACTAACCCCGTGCCCTTATGAAAAAATCCTGTCCCTTAGTGGGTTCATGGGTTCAAAGAGCCCTTTTCGGGCTGCCTAAAAGCGCTTCAGCGGAAAAGGGTTTGGAAATCCCATCCCCTGCAATTATATGTTAACAAGAAAATCAAGGGATCTTGTATGGTGAAACATGCACAAAAAGAAAAGGAGCATGAAGAAAAGGTGCACAGATTTCCAGGACCTATGGAGGAGCAGCTTCTAAGTTTTGTCATGATGCTTGCTGTAGCCGAAAGCTCTTTCAAAGGAATACAGGATTTGCTGGAGAAAAAAGGCGAAGAGCTCGGGGAAATGCAAAGAGAAGAAAGAGAAACAATCCTAACTCCTCATGAGCAGGATAAGATGATTGAAAAGGAAGAGAAAAAAACATTTACAATTTTTTACATAAATCCGGCGTATGAAGAGGCGAAAGCTGAAAAAATTGAGAGCAATGTAGAGATAAAATTCTCAAGCGTTGCTGAAGAAAAGATGAACGAATCGCTCGGATCAAAAAACCTCTCTCCTGGAATAGAATACGTTGTGTACCCATTGATACAGGACCTGTATTCAAAAAGTGCATTGGACGAAATAAAGGAAAGTGAAAATATTGCGCCTATAAAGGGCGCGGAGGAGGCTGAGCTGGTGGATAGGTTTGTAACCGCAACCCCGGAAAGGATAATGAGCGCTGTTGAAAGGAAAGAAAAATCCCAGAAAATAATAGAAGAGATGATCGTAAAAATAGATAACGCAATCGAAGAAGTGAAGAAAGATAAAGATGTCGACAAGATACTTCCTGTTCTCCCGCCAATCACCAGAAAGATGCTAGAAGTGCTTTTGAAAAAAAAGAAAAAAATTGATAAAAAAATAATTCTGAGGATTCTGCTTTCAGATAGGATGTTTCTTGAAAGGATGCGGTCTGTGCTTAAAGGGCTTGATGTAAAAAGCTTGGATAGGATAGCAAAGGAAATAGCTGAAGGAATAATAAAAGAGATAAAGAGGAGTTTGTAGAGCTATTTCTTAGCCCTTATCTCCTTCTTCTTTGGCCTTAGATATGGTGAGCCGCATTTTCTGCATTTTTCTGCCCCAGCCTTGTTCCTTGTCTTGCATCTCCTGCATATCCATATCCGCATTATCTCCCTGTCTGCCTCAAAAAACTTTCCCATAAAAACACCGTGGTGGATTATTCGTGGAAATTTATTTAAACATTGCGTAAAAGAAATATTTATAAAATGTTTATATAAGTATATTATTATGGTTCACAATAAAGAGGAGAGGAAAGACATTTTAAAAGAAAGAAAAGAAGTGTTACTAGAGTATGGGTTTTCTGAAGAAGACGCAGAAAAAATAATGCAAGCATGCAGGAACGAATTGTTTTATAATTCTGAAACAGTTCAAAGGAAGCTTAGGAATTTGGAGAAGTATGGGTTTAGTAGAGAGGAGGTAAGGAAGATAGTGATTGGATTGCCTACTATATTAAATCTTAATAAGGAGTCTGTGAATTCGAAGCTTAGGAATTTGGAGAAGTATGGGTTTAGTAGAGAGGAGGTAAGGAAGATAGTAGTTGGATTGCCTGCTGTATTGGGTTATGCTGAGGATTCTGTAAATTCGAAGCTTAGGAATTTGGAGAAGTATGGGTTTAGTAGAGAGGAGGTAAGGAAGATAGTGATTGGTAGTTCTGCTCCTTTGAGTAATTCTGAGGATTCTGTAAATTCGAAGCTTAGGAATTTGGAGAAGTATGGGTTTAGTAGAGAGGAGGTAAGGAGGATAGTGATTGGATTGCCTGCTGTATTAGGTCTCAATGAGGATTCTGTAAATTCGAAGCTTAGGAATTTGGAGAATTATGGGTTTAGTAGAGAGGAGG